>CALYZD010000086.1 GCA_945607565.1 uncultured Bacteroidales bacterium
CTGATGCTGCTGACGCTGCTTGCGGCGCCACGTGCCGCGGCCGGCGCCCAATGCGGCATGCCCGGCATCCGATATTTCGGCAAGGCCGACCACGACGCCGGCACGCAGAACTGGGCCATAACCCAGGGCGACAACCAGATGATGTATTTTGCCAACAACAGCGGCCTGCTCGAGTTCGACGGCGAAGGCTGGCGCGTCTACAACGACTCCACTCCGTGGGCCTTCCGCAGTGTGCTGCGCGCCCGCGGCCGCATCTATGTCGGCACGTTCGGGCGCATCGGCTACTACGCCAAGTCGCCCGTCACGCGGCGGCTGGCCTGGCACCCCATCAGCCTGCCCGACTCGGTGGCCGACTTCGGCGACTTCTGGGGGATAGTGGAGCACGGCGGCCGGATAGTCTTCCAGTCGCAGAGCGGGCTGCTGCTCACCGACGGCGACAGCGTGCGCCGCGTGGTGCCCGCCGACAGCCATTTCCTGTCGGCCTTCTCGGCGGACGGCCGCCTCTATGTGTGCGACGAGAACCGCGGCCTGCTCAGCCTCGACGCCGACAGCGCCGCCCGCCCCGTCGACCCGCAGTGCAGCCTCGGCGGCATCTTCGTCACCGCCATGATGCCGCTGCCCGACGGCCGCACGGTGGTCTGCACCCGGCAGGACGGCCTCTTCGTGCTGGCCGGCGGTCGCATCAGCCGCTGGGACTGCGACGCCGGCCGCCGCGCCATGGCCGACAACATCTTCTGCGCCACGCTGCTGCACGACGGCCGCATGGCCCTCGGCACCATTCAGGGCGGCATCGTGGTGGCCGACGCCGACGGCCGCATTGTCAGCATCATCGACAAGCGGCGCGGACTGGCCAACAACACCGTGCTGAGTCTCTACGAAGACCGCACCGGCAACCTCTGGGCCGGCCTCGACAACGGCATAGCCTGCCTGGCCATCAATTCCGAAATGTCGTATCTGCAGGAGGCCTACGACATCGGCACCGGATACTGCATGATAACCTACGGCCGTCACCACTATTTCGGCACCAATCAGGGCCTCTTCGCCATCGACACCGCCCGCTTTGCCGACCCCGCCATGCACCGCGAGCACTTCGTGCGCGTGCCGGGCACGGGCGGACAGGTGTGGAGCCTGAGCGTGGTGGCCGGGCAGCTGCTCTGCGGGCACGACATGGGCGCCTTCGTGGTCCGCTCGCCGACGTCGGCCGAGCGCATCACGCCGCCGGCCCTGCGCGGGGTGTGGAACTTCAACGTGGTGAACGACAGCACGCTGCTCTGCGGCACCTACTACGGCATCACCCGCTTCGGCATCGACCGCAGCGGCCGCATCTCCTGGCAGGCCGACGTCAGGCGTTTCTCCAAGTCGGGCCAGCGGATGCAGCCAGCCCGCGACGGCAGCTTCTGGCTGACCCACGGACACCACGAGGTGCTCCGCGTCTGGCTCGACAGCGGCTGCACCGAGGCCGTCCGCATCCGCTCCTACGACGACTTCGCACGCCAGGCCGGCAGCGTGACGGTCTGCCGCGCCCACGACGACGTGGTCTTCTGCTCGCAGAAGGGCGTCTTCAAGTTCGACTACGCCACCGACACCTTCGTGCCCTACACCCTCAGCGACTTCGGCGGCGTGGTGCCCAAGCTGATTCAGACCGACGACCGGGGCAACATCTGGTTCTTCGGCGCGCACGAGATGGGCGTCCTGCGCAAGTCGGCCGACGGCTACGAGACCGTGGTGTCGCCCTTCGTGCCGCTGCGTGGCAGACTGCTGACGGGCTACGAGTCGGTCTTTTCGCCCGACGCCGACAACACCTTCATCGGCATCGAAAACGGATTCGCGCACTACACGCACCGGCCATTGCGTCGCGCCGCCGGGCCCGTCATGGTGCACATACGCAACTCGGCCGCCATAGCCGACTCGCTGCGCTACGACGTCGATCCGCTCGACAGCATCCCGCTCCGGCTCGAATATCCGTATACTAATAACAGTCTGATAATCAACTTTGCGGCCACGCTATTCGGGGCGGGCCGAGTGCTCTACAGCACCCGCGTAGACGGCATAGACCACGACTGGACGCCGTGGGGCACGCGCACCACCCGCGAGCTCACCATGCTCCGCGAGGGCGACTACACATTCCGCGTCAAAGCCCTCACACCCGACGGAACAGAGACCGGCGACGTAGCTTTCGACTTCAGCATAGCACCGCCATTTGTGCGCAGCATGACGATGAAAGTATTGATTTTTGTGATGGTGGTGTGCTGCGGATGGGGTTTTTGGTGGTACTCCAACCAGCGTGTGCGCATGTCGCTGCTGCGCGAGGAGGAACGGCAGCGTCTGATTTTTGAGCGCGAAAGTGAAGCTTTGCTCAGCAAGGCCCTGCAGCAGGAGGCCGAATTGGTGCGAATGAAGAATGAGCAGCTCGAAAGTGAATCAATTCGCAAGGAAAAAGAGCTCGCCAACCGCACTCTGAGCATCATCAAGGTCAACGAACTGATGCAGGACGTGAAGGCCATGCTGGCCAAGGCGGCCGGGGCGTCGCAGGTCGATGCCATGAAGCACGGCATCCGCAAGGTGATAGGCAAGATTGATTTCGACTGCGCCCAGTCGCAGGAGTGGCAGCTGTTCGACACGCACTTCGAGAACGTCCATCGCGAGTTCTTCGAGCGTCTGCGCAGCCGGTTCCCGTCGCTCACGCAGCGCGAGATGAAACTGGCGGCTTATATCCGCATGGGCTTGAGTTCGAAGGAGATAGCGGCTCTGACCAACATCACCTACCACGCCGTGGAGAACAACCGTTCGGCGCTGCGCGGCAAGCTGGGCATAGGCAAGGCCAACCTCAAGGAGTTCATTCAGTCGGTCTGAGCGTCGTCGGTCAGGATGTCGACGGCCGGGCGCGCTATGTGCGAGGGGCGGATGGCGTAGTAGATGCCGGGCAGCGCGCTGATGAGCGACGTGGCGTAGAAGAGCAGGCTCAGTGCCACGGCCGTGTCGCCGCTGGTGCCTATCCATTCGGAGCCGACCACGAACGTCAGTTCGCGCGCGCCGATGCCGCCCAGCGTGATGGGCACGGCCGAGGCTATGCTGCCCAGCAGGAAGAGGAACAGATAGTCGATGGTGGCGGAGAGCGACATGGAGCCGAGCGAGCACAGCACCAGTCCGGCTGCCAGCATCTGCATGCCCTGGATGAGCATGGACAGCAGCGTGACGCGGGCGCAGGCGGCCGTCAGGCGGCGGCAGAAGATGCGCAGGAACAGATAGTATGCGCCCACCGCAAGCGGCGCGAGCGCAAAGAGCCACTGCCGCATGGGGATGGGCAGCTGCTCGACGCAGAAGCTCGAGAAGAAAAGCAGATAGATGGCTATGGCCACGAGGCCGCTCATGCGGTCGCCGAGAATGGCCATCACGAGGTCGCGCACGCGGAGTTCGGAATATTTCTTGAGATAGTAGACCTTGTAGCCGTCGCCGCCGATGCCGCCGGGCAGGAAGAAGTTGTAGAACATGCCGAGCCAGTAGAGCTTGAGGTTGGACAGCGCGGGGAACGTCAGCCCCACGGCCGCGAACATGCAGCCAAGCCGCCGCGCGCTGATGACCTGCGACAGGGCATAGACGGCCAGCGCCGCCGCCAGGAAGACAGGGTCGGCACTGCGCATCCGTGCCCACATCTGCCCGAAGTCGATGTTGCGCAGCACGAACGCCACCGCCACACCCGACACCAGCAGCTTGACGGTTAGCTTGCCGGCGTCTTTCATTGTCTTTCTCGAAATCATGCGACAAAAGTACGCATCGTGCACCAATGTTGGACACGCACCGGCACAATAAAAAGAGCGACGACCAGCGTGGCCGCCGCTCACCATAACCATAAAAGCAAAGAGAAACCGGCTTGCAGCCCGGAAACTCTCCGGAAAATAAGAGGAACTACTCTCTCGGCGTCAAAAGTAGGCCGCAGGTGTTACAGCGGTGTTGCAACGATGTTAATTATCGTGCGGGGCAGATGGCCGGCGCGGCTCCAAACTTCGGCCGATTGCACTATCTTTGGCACCCGATAAACCAACAAAGCAACATTGATTATGTTTTCAGGAATAGTAGAAGAGGCTGCCGTGGTGCTGCGCACCGACAGCCGCGGCGGCAATCTCGACATCACACTGCAGTGCTCGTTTGCCGGCGAACTCAAGATTGACCAGAGCGTGGCCCACAACGGCGTCTGCCTGACGGTGGTGGCCATCGAGGGCAACAGCTACACGGTGACCGCCGTGGCCGAAACGCTGTCGCGCTCCAACCTCGGGCAGCTGCGCCCCGGCGACCGCGTCAACGTGGAGCGCAGCATGGTGATGAACGGACGCCTCGACGGCCACATAGTGCAGGGCCACGTCGACCAGACGGCCGTGTGCACACAGGTGACCGAGGCCGACGGCAGCTGGTATTACCGCTTCGCCTACGAGGCCGACCCCGCCAAGGCCGCCCAGGGCTACCTGACGGTCGAGAAAGGCTCGGTGTGCGTCAACGGCGTCAGCCTGACGGTGGTCGACAGCAAGGATGACGGCTTCTCGGTGGCCATCATCCCCTACACTCACGACAACACCAACTTTGCCCAGATAGCCGAGGGCACGGTGGTCAACATCGAGTTCGACATCATCGGCAAATACATCAGCCGCATAGCAGCCGTGGCACGGCAGTAACCCTCAAAATCCATCAGCATCATGCAAACCGGCACCATCCGAATCCTGACGCGCCTCGGCCGCACGGCACTGCTCGCCTGCGCGCTGCTTGCGGCCGTTCCCACCCCGGCCGACGCCCGCCGCAAGGCCAAGGCCGCCAAGCTCTACACCGCCACCGGCGAGGCCTCCTACTATGCCGACAAGTTCAACGGCCGCACTACGGCCAGCGGCGAGAAGTTCTCGAACAGCAAGCTCACCGCCGCACACCGCACACTGCCATTCGGCACCATGGTGCGCGTCACCTACCTCAAGACAGGCAAGTCGGTGACGGTGCGCATCAACGACCGCGGCCCGCAGAAGAAGAGCCGCATCATCGACCTCAGCCGCAAGGCCGCCGACCAGATTGGCATGACGCGCGACGGCGTGGGCCAGGTGCGCGTGGAGCAGATAAAGTGACGCCCGCGCAGGGCATGCAAAGACGGCAATGACCGAAAAAACGCCGCCCGATTCATCACGAATCGGGCGGCGTCTGTGTCTTCTGCCGGGCGGAGGGCCGGAGCTATTTTCCGTTTTCGGTCAGGATGTCCATGACGCGGTCGATGCGGGGGGCGAGGATGATTTCGGTGCGGCGGTTCTTGCGACGAGCCTCGGCCGTGCGCTCGGCCACTATCGGGCACGTCTCGCCACGGCCGGCCGCGCTGACCCTCTCGGGTTCGATGCCCGAGCTCAGCAGGATGCGCAGCACGGCCGTGGCCCGCTTGACGCTCAGGTCCCAGTTGTCGAGGATGACGTTGCCGTGATAGGGCACGTCGTCGGTGTGGCCCTCGACCACGATGTTGATGTCGGTGTGCGAGGTCAGCACCTGAGCTATCTTGCGGATGGCGCTGATGCCGTTGTCGTTGACCTCGTAGCTGCCCGAGGCGAAGAGCAGCTTCTCTTCGAGCGACACGTAGACGTTGCCGTCTTTCTGGTGGACGTTGAGGTCGTCGCCCGTGAAGTCGACAAGGGCGTTGGCTATCGTGTTGCGCAGCGCCAGCATGGCCGAGTCCTTGGCGTGGAGCGCCTGCTCCATCTCGCGCAGTCGGGCGGCCTGCTGCTCAATGCTTTCGCGTGCCGACTGCAGGTCCTGCCCGGCCTGCTGCAGCTGGCGGCTGGTCTGCTCCAGCTGCAGTCTGTTCTGCTCCAGCTGCTGCTCGCGCTCGGCCAGTGCGCGGTCGCTCTCCTTGAGTGCCGCCGACGTTTCGGCCATTATTTTCTTCTGCCGTTCGATGGCTTTCTCGGCGTCGTCGCGCGAGTTCTGGCTGCTGACCAGCTCGTCCTGCATAGACAGCAGGTGCTTCATCAGCGCACGGTATTCGGGGCTGTCGCCCATCTTGGCTGCCAGCATACGCAGGTCGTTTTCGAGAATCGATAGCTTGTCGAGCAGGGTGCGGTTCTTCATGCCCAGCAGCGTGGTGTCCTGCTCCAGGGCGCTGCGGGCGTCGGCCAGCTGCTGCTTTTCGCTTTCGAGCTGCTTGATGCGTTTCTTGAGCAGCCCGATTTCGATGCCGCGATCTTCGTATTTGTTCTCGAACTGCTGCGCCTTGCGGCTGGCCTCCTCATACTTCTTGGCGGGCACACAGGCCGATGCCAGGGCCAGCACCACGATGGCTGATGCGATATGCTTCATAATGCGATGTTTTTGAAAAAAGTGCGTCGCAAATTTCGGAAAAATAGTTTTTATCTTTGCCGCTCCGACAACGAAAACAGACACAGACACGACACATGAGCCAACCGGCGTCAAACATATTGGACCACATCAACTCTCCCGACGATCTGAAGAAACTCGACGTCAAGCAGCTTCCGCAGGTGTGCGACGAGCTGCGCCGCTTCATCATCAACGCCCTGTCGTGCAACCCTGGGCACTTCGGGGCGAGCCTCGGCGTGGTCGAGTTGACGGTGGCTCTGCACTATGTGTTCAACACGCCCTACGACAAGCTCATCTGGGACGTGGGCCATCAGGCCTACGGGCACAAGATTCTGACCGGCCGCCGCGACGCCTTTGTGACCAATCGCAAATACCACGGCATCAGCGGGTTCCCCAATATATTCGAAAGCCCCTACGACGCCTTTGGCGTGGGGCACTCGTCCACCTCGGTGTCGGCAGCACTGGGCATGGCCATTGCCTCGCAACTGCGCGGCGAGACCGACCGCAGCGTGGTGGCCGTCATAGGCGACGGCTCGCTGACGGGCGGCATGGCCTTTGAGGCGCTCAACAACATGGCCTCGTCGAACCCCGACATGCTGGTGGTGCTCAACGACAACAACATGGCCATCGACAAGGTGACGGGCGGCATGAGCCAGTATCTGGTCGACATTGCCACCTCGAAGGCCTACAACAAGTTCCGCTCCAAGGCCACCAGCGCCATCGACCGCTGGAACGGCATAGGCGGCAGCGCGCACAAGTTCATCACCAAGTTCAACAATAGCATCAAGAACTTCGTGAGCCGGCAGAGCAACATCTTCGAGGGGCTCAACATCCGCTACTTCGGCCCCGTCGACGGCCACGACGTCATCTATCTGGCCTCTGTCCTGCGCGACCTCAAGCGCATCCGCGGCCCCAAGATTCTGCACGTCATCACCGTCAAGGGCAAGGGATTCACGCCGGCCGAAGAGAACCAGACGGCGTGGCATGCCGTGGGCGAGCGCTTCGACGTGGTGACCGGCAAGCGGCTTGCCAAGGCATCGACCGGGCCGCGTCCGCCCAAATTCCAGGATGTCTTCGGCCACACCATAGTGGAGCTGGCCGAGCGCAACCCCAGGATACTCGGCATCACGCCGGCCATGCCGACCGGCTGCAGCCTCAACATAATGATGGAGAAGATGCCCGACCGCGCCTTCGACGTGGGCATAGCCGAGCAGCACGCCGTGACATTCGCCGCCGGCCTGGCCGTGAGCGGATTCGTGCCCTTCTGCAACATCTACTCCACGTTCGCCCAGCGCGCCTACGACCAGATAATCCACGACGTGGCCCTGCAGCGGCTCAACGTGGTCATCTGCCTCGACCGCGCCGGACTGGTGGGCGCCGACGGTGCCACCCACCACGGCGCCTTCGACATAGCCGCCCTACGCCCCATACCCAACCTGACCATAGCCTCGCCCGCCGACGAGGTGGAGCTGCGCAACCTGATGTACACCGCCCAGCTGCCCGACCGCGGCCCTTTCGTCATCCGCTATCCGCGCGGCTCGGGCACCATAGTCGACTGGCGCCGGCCCATGACCGAGATAGCCGTCGGGCGCGGACGCTGCCTCCGCCCCGGCACCGACGTGGCCCTGCTGACCCTCGGCCCCATAGGGATGCGCGTGGCGCCGCTGGCCGACACCCTCGCGGCCGAAGGCATCAGCGTGGCGCACTACGACATGCGCTTCGCCAAACCCCTCGACGAGGAGATGCTCCACGACGTCCTCCGCCGCTTCGGCCGCGTGCTGACCGTCGAAGACGGCGTGCTGACCGGCGGCATAGGCACGGCCGTGCTCGAATTCGCGTCGCTCCACGGCTACTCGGCGCGCATCCGCCGCATCGGCCTGCCAGACCGCTTTGTGGAGCACGGCAGCGTCGACGAGCTCTACGCCGAGTGCGGCATGGACAACGCCTCCATTGCCCAGGCCATCCGCCAACTTGCGGCCGAGCGCTGAAAAGGGTGAGAACCGTTTTCTTTTCATCAAAAAAGGGATGCCTTTGCCCCGGCAGCGTGGCAGAGCACCGGAAGTCATCATGCCGACGCCGATAAGCCGGCCGGCCACGACGGCGCCGCGCCGCCCGTCTGTCTCCACTTGCGGGAGACGGGCGGGCGGCGCGGCGCGTATGTCGGTGTCGGGATGCGGCTCAGACGGCCTGAAGGCAGGTCGGGGCGGCGGGCTGCAGGAGCCGCCCGTGGTGGCCGGCCACCACGGCTGCCAGCGCTATCGAGTTGACTTTGGTCCGGACATCGTCGGAGCGGGAGGTCAGTATGACGGGAGCGGCGGTGCCGGTCAGGATGCAGCCGCAGCGGCAGTCGGTGGTGTGGACGAGGCACTTGTAGGTGATGTTGCCGGCCTGAATGTCCGGAAAGAGCAGTATGTCGGCGTTGCCGGCAATGCGGCGATGCCCGGCGTGCTTGTGGCGTGCGGCTTCGGGGTCGATGGCCAGGTCGAGCGAGAGCGGGCCGTCCACTATGCATCCGCCGATCTGCCCTGCCAGGTTCATCTGCGTCAGGCGGTCGGCCTCGACGGTGCAGGGCATCTTGGGGTTGACCACCTCGACGGCTGCCAGCGGCGCCACGCGCGGCATGGTCAGTCCGCAGGCGTTGGCCACCTCGACGGCGTTCTCTATCAGGCGGCATTTCTCGTCGAGGGTGGGGGCGGGGTTGAAGGCCACGTCGGTGAGCAGCAGCAGGCGGCCGGCGCTGGGCAGGTCCATCACCACCACGTGCGACATCATGCGGCCCGTGCGCAGTCCGCACTCCTGGTCGAGCACGCTGCGCAGGAACGACCGCGTGTCGATTATCCCCTTCATGTACATGTCGGCGTCGCCACGGCGCACCATGGCCACGGCGCGCAGGGCGGCCGTGTAGTCGTCGGGCTCGTCGACGACGGTCATGCCCGATATGTCGATGCCTTCGGCCGATGCCACGCGACTGATGGCTTCGGCGTTGCCCACAAGGATGGCTTCGGCTATGCCTATGCGGCGGGCGTGGCTGACGGCCTGGAGCACTGGCCCGTCCTGTGCGCAGGCCACGGCCAGGCGTTTGCAATGCGAGGCTCTGGCCTGACGCATTATCTGTTCGAAATTGGTTGACATTGGATTGTATCTCTGAGTAAAAACAGTGAAAATATGATAAATACACGCGCTTCCGACCCTTGCGGGACGGCGCTGCAACTGATGCCGGGAGGCGTTGCCGAAATGCAATACTGTAGTTTACTCCATTGGTGCAGTCGTGGTCCGATTGCGGCCGAAATTTACGGCAAAAACCGATGCTGTCTGTGTGGTTTAAACACTAATTAACTCCAAAAACGCTTGTCGTGAGTGGCCGCGTGAATATATTTGCCGCTGCAGAATGCCAAAAGTCACCCGAGGGCCATGCCTTTTGGCATTCCGCGCAACGACAAAACAACAAAACAACAACACAACAACACGACAACGACAGATGAAAAAGATTACCCACAGCAATCCGACTCCCGACCGAGCGCACCAGCGCCTGACCCCCGGTAACAGACAACCCCTGACACACAACAGCAATCATTAACTCGCAGCAGGCTTGCAGGCCTTGCGGGAGCGTGGCGCGCACACCCGTATGCGGCGCCCGGCCCGGCTGTCTGCATGCCCGATGCCCAAAAACGACAGACAACACAATGTGCACAACCAGACTTGGCATAGCCGGCAGTCGCACCGACAGCCGCCGCTATGTCGGACTATGGGTCGGGATGATTCTCAAGTTCATCCTCGCCCTCATCTTCCACACGCTCGTCATCGTGGCGGCCTCGGCCGAGGTGGCGCGCAAGCCGACGCTCAGCGGCACCGTCACCGACGCCGTGTCGGGGCAGCCGCTGGTGGGCGCGGTGCTCTACGTGCCCCAGCTCGGCACCGGCATCCCCACCGACGCCGACGGCCGCTACTCGATAGCCCTGCCTGCCGGCCGCTACCGATTCGTGTGCAGCTACATGGGCTACGACACATCGGCCACCGAATTCGACATCCGCACCGACATGATTCACGACGTGGCGCTCAACCCCAAGGACGAGGCTATCGAAGAGGTGGTGGTGACCTCGGCCCACAAGGGCGAGAACCTGACGCGACCCGAAATGGGCGTCCAGAAAATACAGAGCCAGACCATCCGCAGCGTCCCCGTCCTGATGGGCGAGACCGATCTGATCAAAGTCATACAGCTGATGCCCGGCGTGCAGGCGGCCAGCGAGGGCAGCACCGGCTTCAGCGTGCGCGGCGGCAACCCCGACCAGAACCTCGTGCTCATCGACGGCGCCACGGTCTACAACGCCGGCCACTTCATGGGATTCTTCTCGGTGTTCAACAACGATGCCGTCCACGACGTCAAGCTCTACAAGGGCGACATGCCGGCCGAGCACGGCGGACGCATGGCATCGCTGCTCGACGTCCGC
>CALYZD010000087.1 GCA_945607565.1 uncultured Bacteroidales bacterium
AGCAGGCGCTTGATTTTGCTACCGCGCTTGCTGAGCAGGCGGCCTTCGAGACCGTTGAGGTTGCCGCCGATGATGCGTATGCGCTTGCCGTAGATTTGCGGCGAGACGTCGTCGAGGCTGTAGTATTCGACGTCGTCGGTTTGAGCCACGGCTCTGCGGAATTTTTCCATGTCGGCGTGTCGCACTGTCATGACTTCGAATGGCTTGCCGCCGCGCACGAAGCGGTATTGGAGCAGGGGCAGTTGGCTGACGATGGGGTCGAGTTCGGCGCGGGATTTGTGCACGAAGATGAGGTCGGGCAGATAGGGAACGAAGCGCACCACGCGCCTGCCGAACTGCATGAACACGCGCTGCCTGAGCGGCACGAAGACACAGTCTGCCATCTGGGGCAGCTCCTGCAGCTGCTTGTAGGCGGGACGCTTGGCGTTGGGGCGTGCCAAATCGCGCAACACATACCAACAATCTTCCATTTCGACTTAGACTTTTTTCTGAAAAATTTCGGGCAAAGGTAATTCTTTTAGTCCTGCCGGCTTTTCTTTTGTATTGAAAAACAAGTAGTTATGATGGTATTATGTAAAGTTGGCCACTCGTAGCCTATGCCTTGGCGGCTTACAATTTTCATTTTAATCCGTCATTCCCTTTCCTTTAAATATCTTCGTTTAAAATAAAACCGACCCTGAATTTCTCGCTAAGACGGCAAAGAAATGAAAAAGTTTTCAACCTACCTAAAAAACAGCCGTTCGGACTGCTCTTTTTTGTCCGAAAATAAAAGATTGCAGGGCGCGCTGGGGATGCGTCCGCTCCACTCCACAGAAAAAATTAAAGGCTTTCACTTCGACAGCGAAAGCCTTTAATAAACAATAGACAACAACAGATGAAAAAACTTATATAAGAGTTCTCTTGAGTGAGAGCTAATATATACAGTTGGGTGTGATTCAATTCACGCTGCAATGTTAAGTGTTTTTTTTTGATTACAAGCGCAAATGGAAGTTAATTAATAATGAAGCATATTAAAGGGCGCGATTTCGCGCTGATTGTATGAACGTTACAGCGGTTATGATATTACTCATTAACCGAAAATTATGCAAAATCCTGGGGCCGGATGTTTTTGGGTGGGAGGCTGGCAATATTATGGCCGCGCGATTGTGTAGGAAAGCGAATAGTAATAAATTTGCCCGCATTATCAGAAACCACAAATAGCAATAATATGGTCTTGTTTTTCAGGGGCGATGATGCCCGAATCATAGCCGTCGAGATGGCGCAAAAACCATTGGCCGACGACGTAGCGAAATTGGAATGGCTCTTCAGTGGAGCGAAACTGACAGGCGCCGACACGGTGGACGGCTTCTTTGTGGGGCCGCGCAAGGAGATGATCACGCCTTGGAGCACCAATGCCGTCGAAATATCCCAAAACATGGGCATCAGCGGTATCAGTCGCATCGAAGAGTTCTTTGGCGTGAGCAGCGACAAGGCCGAATATGACCCGATGCTCCAAGTGCTCTACAAGGGGCTCGACCAGCAGACATTCTACACCGACCGCAAGCCCGAATCCATCGTCTACATCGACGACCTTGAGGCATACAACCGCAAGGAGGGCCTGGCTCTGAGCGAAATCGAAATAAAATATCTCAACGACCTGAGCAGCCGCCTGGGCCGCAAGCTGACCGACAGCGAAGTGTTCGGCTTTTCGCAGGTCAACTCGGAGCACTGCCGCCACAAGATTTTCGGCGGCGTGTTTGTGATTGACGGCGAGGAGAAGGAATGCTCGCTCTTCAAACTGATCAAGCGCACGTCGGAGACCAACCCCAACTATCTGGTGTCGGCCTACAAGGACAATGTGGCGTTCATCGAAGGCCCTGTGGCAATGCAGTTTGCGCCCGAGTGCGGCGACAAGCCCAGCGAGTTCGAGACGAAAGACATCGAGACCGTGCTGTCGCTCAAGGCCGAGACGCACAACTTCCCGACAACCGTGGAGCCATTCAACGGCGCGGCGACCGGCACTGGCGGCGAAATACGCGACCGACTGGCCGGCGGCACCGGTTCGCTGCCGATGGCAGGCACGGCCGTGTATATGACGTCGTATTCGCGACTGGCCGACGACCGCCCATGGGAGAAGGGAATGAGCGTGCGCGAATGGCTCTATCAGACTCCGGCTCAGATTCTTATAAAGGCGTCGAACGGTGCCAGCGACTTTGGCAACAAGTTCGGGCAGCCCATAATCTGCGGCTCGGTGCTGACGTTCGAGCACGAGGAGAACAACCGTAAATATGCCTACGACAAGGTGATAATGCTGGCGGGCGGCATCGGCTTTGCCAAGCGCGGCGACGCCCTGAAGAACAAGCCCGAGACGGGCGACAAGGTGGTGGTGCTCGGCGGCGACAACTACCGCATCGGAATGGGCGGCGGCGCAGTGTCGAGCGTGGCCACGGGCGAGTATGGCAACAGCATAGAACTCAATGCGGTGCAGCGCTCGAACCCCGAAATGCAGAAGCGCGTGATGAACGCCATCAGAGCCATGGTCGAGTCGGACAGCAACCCGATTGTCTCGATACACGACCACGGCGCGGGCGGCCACCTCAACTGCCTGTCGGAACTGGTAGAAGAGACGGGCGGCACCATCGACATGGACAGCCTGCCGGTGGGCGACCACACGCTGTCGGCCCGCGAAATAATAGGCAACGAAAGCCAGGAGCGCATGGGATTGGTGCTCAAGGACAAAGACATAGAACTGATGCGTCGCGTCAGCGAGCGCGAGCGTGCGCCGATGTATGTGGTGGGACGCACCACGGGCGACATGATGTTCCGCTTTGAAGACGCGCAGGGCAACCGGCCCATCGACATCCGCCTGTCGGACATGATAGGCAATCCGCCCAAAACGGTGATGACCGACAAGACCGTGGAGTCGGCCTTCGACAAGGTGGAGTGCTTTGCCGACCATTTGGACACCTACCTTGAACAAATGCTGCAACTCGAAGCCGTGGCTTGCAAAGACTGGCTGACCAACAAGGTGGACCGCTCGGTGACGGCCAAGATAGCCAAGCAGCAGTGTGCCGGCGAGCTCCAGCTGCCGCTCAACGACCTTGGCGCCGTGGCCCTCGACTACGAAGGGCGGCGCGGCATGGCCACCTCGATAGGCCACGCTCCGGCGGCGGCGCTCATCGACCCGGCGGCAGGCTCGATGCTGTCGGTGGCTGAGGCTCTGACCAACATTGTGTGGGCACCGCTAACCCACGGACTCAAAGGCATATCGCTGAGTGCCAACTGGATGTGGCCTTGCCGACAAGAGGGCGAAGATGCACGCCTCTACGAAGCCGTGGAAGCCATGAGCGAATTCGTGTGCGACCTCGGCATCAACATACCCACGGGCAAAGACTCGCTGTCGATGACCCAGAAATACAAAGACGGCCAGGCCGTTCTGAGCCCGGGCACGGTCATCGTGTCGGCCATGGGCGAGGTGAGCGACATACGCAAGATAGTGGAGCCGGTGCTGGTGCGCGACACCGACACTGCCCTGCTCTACATCGACTTCTCGTCCGACGAGCTGAAACTGGGCGGCAGCAGCCTGGCACAGATACTCAACAAGGTGGGCGACTCGACACCGACCATTGCCGACACCGATTATTTCATCACGGCATTTGGCACCGTGCAGAGGCTGGTTGACGAGGGTCTGGTCCTGGCCGGGCACGACATCAGCGCGGGCGGCATGATAACCACTCTGCTCGAGATGTGCTTTGCCAACACCACGCACGGCATCACGGCCGACATCTCGGACCTGGCCGACGGCGACATCATGAAAGTGCTCTTTGCCGAGAACCCCGGAGTCATCGTTCAGGTCAAAGACATCGACCGCGTGGCGCGCATCCTCGACGAGGCCGGAGTGCTATACTCGTATGTGGGCCGTCCGTGCACCGAGCGCCACATCGAAATCAGCTGCAACGGCGAGACGCGCACCTTTGACATCGACCGCCTGCGCGACATCTGGTTCAGCACATCGTATCTGCTCGACTGCCGCCAGAGCGGCGAGGAGCAGGCCAAGGCGCGCTTCGACAACTACAAGCGCCAGCCCATGGGCGCACGCTTCCCGCAGTCGTTCACCGGCAAGCTGAGCCAGTTTGGGCTGACGCTCAAGCGCGACCGCCCCACGGGCATCAAGGCCGCCATCATCCGCGAGAAGGGCGTCAACGGCGACCGCGAAATGGCCTACAGCCTCTTCCTTGCCGGCTTCGACGTCAAAGACGTGCACATGACCGACCTCATCAACGGCCGCGAGACGCTCGAAGACGTCAACATGATTGCGTTCTGCGGCGGATTCTCGAACTCGGACGTGCTGGGTTCGGCGCGCGGCTGGGCCGGAGCGTTCATCTACAACGAGAAGGCCAAGCGCGCCCTCGACAACTTCTACGCACGCCCCGACACGCTCAGCCTCGGCATCTGCAACGGCTGCCAGCTGATGGTGGAGCTCAACCTCGTGTATCCCGAGCACGCCGAGCGTCCGCGCCTGCTGCACAACAACAGCCACAAGTTCGAGAGCAAGTTCCTGTCGCTCACCATTCCCGAAAACAATTCGGTGATGTTCGGCTCATTGGCCGGCAGCACCATTGGCGCATGGGTGGCTCACGGCGAGGGCAAGTTCAGCTTCCCGATGGACGAAAAGGAATATCACGTGATAGCCAAATATGAGTACGACGGCTACCCTGCCAACCCCAACGGCAGCCAGTATAACGTGGCCGGCATCTGCTCGAAAGACGGACGCCACCTGGCCATCATGCCGCACCCCGAAAGGGCCATCTTCCCGTGGCAGTGCGGCTTCTACCCTGCCGACCGCAAGGCCGACGAAATCACACCGTGGGTCGAGGCCTTTGTGAACGCCCGCAAGTGGGTGGAGGCTCACCGCAAATAACCGGCCGCCGGCACAAGCTACTTCAAGGGACGGCATTCTCCGACATCAGAAGACGGACGAATGCCGTCCCCTTTTTCGTTTTTTTTGGGGGGCGAGATGTGTGTGCCAATGACCACAAAAACGACCCGGTGTCCGATTGGCATTTGGCCGGACTGAATTATATTTGTGCAAACCTTAGATAAACACACACGCTCAGTCAATGACAAATCTATCTCTCGGCAACCTTGCGGCCACGTGCTTGGTGGCGCTCGGCATTGCCGGCACAGCGGCATCGGCACAAGAAGCACCGGATAGTACAATCAGCTCACTCATAGCACAATACGAAAACGCCGACACCGACGGCAAACTTGCCGCAGCCAATCGGTTCATGTGGCTGATGGACAGCATCGGATTCACCGAATGCCGATTGGCGTTTGATGCCGACAGCAATCCCGACACGGTCGAAATGATGGTGTGGTACTGGGCCGGCGAATATTTCTACGACATTCAGGACTACAACCGCGCCCGCCGGTATGCCTTGCAGGCTCTGCCCCTGTGCACCGACAACATTTTCCGCGCCGACTGCCACAGCCTGCTGTCAATCATCAGTTTCCGCAAGTCGGACTACTCGGCAGCGCTCAACTATGCCAAACTAAACCTCGAAGCCAACCGCCAGACCAACGACCGCGCACGCATCAGCTCGGCGCTCAACACCATTGCGGGCATCTACTTGGCCTCCAAGCAGCCGGCAGAGGGCGAACGCTACATCTGCGAGGCCATAGAACTCAGCACCGCAGCCGCCGACTCCACACGCTTGGCCATTCAGTGCGGCATGGCTTCGGAAATCTACCACAGCATCGGCAACGACACCCTTGCGCTCGACTATGCCACACGCGCCTGCATCATCGACAGCCTGCTGGGGCACACGGCCAAGATTGGCGTCAGGCTGTCGCAGATGGCCACGTCGCACCTGGCACTGGGGCACGCCGGCGTGGCGCAGGAGCTGCTCAGCCGCGCCATCCCCATACTGCGGAGCAGCGGGATGCAGACCTCGCTGGCCATCTGCCACAACCAGATGGGCGCGCTGATGGCCATGCAGGGACGGTCCGACAGCGCGGCACGCTGCTACGCCACCGCCCTCGGCATCTTCGAGGCCAAGGGCGACCTCTACAACGAGAGCAAGAGCCGCCAAGGCCTCTTCGAAGCCCTCCGGCAGTCGGACCCCGCGCAGGCCATGACGCACCTCGAACGCTACGCCGCGCTCAAAGACTCGCTCTACAGGCGCGAGATGCAGCAGGTGCTGGCCCAATACGACGCCAAATACCGCAACGCTGAGCTGCTGCAACAGAACGAGCGCGCGCGGCAGGAGAAACGCACCATAGTCATAGCCGGCATAGCCGCCCTCGCGCTGCTGACCATGGGCATTGCGCTGATGCTGCACATAGTGGCCGCACGCCGCCGCCGCATCAGGATGCAGCGCGAACTGCTCGACAGCAAGGAACGCTTCTTCACCAACGTCACCCACGAGTTCCGCACGCCGCTCACCGTCATCAGCGCCGCCGCGCAGACCATTGCCGACCGCACCGACCCGCAGAGCGACATCCACACCTGCGCGGCCGACATAATGCACCACCAGCAGCGGCTGCTCAACCTTGTGAACCAGATTCTCGACATAGCACGGATGAGCGCGCCCGACCTCAATGTGCAGCCCGAAGTGCGCCACGGCGACATAGTGGGCTACGTGGCCATGATATGCGAGGCGCACCGCCCGCTGGCCGACGGCAAGGGCGTGGGCCTGACCTTTGCGCCGCAGACACGGCAGATGGAGGCCGACTTTGCGCCCGACTACATCAACAAGATAATGCAGAACCTGATAGCCAACGCCATCAAATTCTCGAAGCCCGACACCGACGTGCTCATCACCCTTGCCGGCACCGAGGGCGGAGTGCGCATCCACGTCAGCGACTGCGGCTGCGGCATGACCGCCGAGCAGAAATCCAACATCTTCATGCCGTTCTATCAGGCCGACACCGACAGCCGCAACATAGGCAGCGGCATAGGCCTGGCGGTGGTCAAGCTGACGGTGGACGCCATGGGCGGACGCATCGGGGTGCACAGCGCGCCGGGACGCGGCACCACCTTTGTGGTGGACCTGCCGCTGGGCCGACGCGACGCCGACGCCCTGCCCCTGCCCGCCGCCGCACCAGCCCCCACCGACACGGCCGACACGCCCATGCCGCCCGACGACACGCCCGCCGACACCGACACCATCAGAATACTGATAGTGGAAGACACGCCCGAGGTGGCCCGATACATCCGACAGCAGCTCAACCCCGCACACTGCTACCTCTTTGCCCCCAACGGCACCGAGGGCCTGGCCAAGGCCGAGCAGACCGTGCCCGACGTCATCATCACCGACGTCATGATGCCAGGCATGGACGGCTTCGAGCTGTGCCGGCGCATACGCTCGTCGGAGCTGCTCAACCACATACCCGTGGTGATGGTGACGGCCAAGGCCACACACGCCGACCACATAGCCGGACTCGAAGCCGGCGCCGACGCATATTTCGAAAAGCCATTCCACGCCGACGAACTGAACCTGAAGGTCGAGAAGCTGCTCGAACAGCACCGACTGCTGCGCGAAAAATATTCGGGAGCGTTCAGACGGGGCGAAAAGCCCGACACCGACGGCATATCGGCCGCCGACAAGGCCTTTGTCGACAAGTTTGCCGACCGCGCACGCGCCCAGATGACACAGGGCAAGATAGACTACGACGCACTGGCCTACGACCTCTGCCTGTCGCGCACGCAGCTCAACCGCAAGCTGAAGGCCATCACCGGCTGCACCACCACCGACTTCATCCTGCAGATAAGGATTGACACCGCCAAGCGGATGCTCGACGACACCGACCTGGCCATCTACGAGATTGCGCAGCAGCTGGGCATGGACAACACGGCCTACTTCAACACCCTCTTCAAGAAGGCCACGGGCATCACTCCCACGCAGTGGCGCACACGCCCGCGCACCTGACCCAACGGCCGCCCACACCCCGCACACCGACGGGCTGATTTGCACACCACGCTGCAAATCAGCCCGTTGCGCTTTGTGTTACATCAGCAAAAAGTCACAGAATTGAAAGAGAATGTCGCTCGATTGAAACCCGCGGCAGCCGCCGGCGGCCTATCTTGCAACCCGTTACGCAACACCGCAAAGCAACAGTGCCATGGACAGCCCACTCGACCCCAAACAGCCTCTGCAACCCGAGCAGGTGCAGCAGATTATTGACCGCCGCGTGGCCGAACTCGTGCAATATGAACAGGAGCATCCGTGCACGCCGACACAGCCATCAGCAAGCCGGAGCTGGTGGAGCCGGCTGTGGCACCTGCTGACCGGCAACGCGCAACAACAATAAAAAAGATTCAATGAACCAACAAAAAAAGATTACCACATGAAAAGATTTATCTCATCCGCCATTGGCCTGATGATGCTGGCACTTGCGCCGGCCGCAGCCGAAACTCAGCCCTACGACTTCAGCACCACATTGGAGGGCGGGCAGACCATCTACCTGAAAGTGACCGACGCCGGGGCCAAGACCGTGGCCGTCTGCAACCAGACCGGCAACAGACATTATAGCGGCATTACTCAAAATGCCTACGAAAGCGCCTCGCTGAAGCCGACGGGTGCCCTCGTGATTCCGCAGAAGGTGACCGACAACGGCACCACCTACACCGTGACAGCCATCGACACCATGGCATTCTGCGGGTGCGGCAGCCTGACATCAGTCACCCTGCCCGAAACCATCAAGAACATACGCGCAGCCGCGTTCATGGAAACATACCTGACCACAGGTGCCACCATCGACATCCCCGCAAGCGTCGAGCGCATCGAAGAATGGGCTTTCAGAGGCGCAAACATTGCAAGCGTCACCGGGTGCGAGGGCGTGCAGTTTTTGGACGAATATGCATTTCTCTATTGCAGCATCACCGAAATCAGCCTGCCGGCCATTGTGGAGCTCGACGGGTACGCGCTGAAGACCACCAGCAGCGGCAGCCTCAAGAAGGTGGAGTTAGGAGCAAATCTGACCACAATCGGCTACGCGGCGTTCGACAACCAGACCAATCTGGAAACATTCATCTGCAACGCCACCAGCGTACCTTCGGGTTCGAGCAATTGGTACGGCAACTCCAAGCCTGCCAACGCCACGCTGTGGGTGCCCAAGAGTGCCGACCAGACAGTGCTCAACACCTACAAGACGAATGCCAACTGGACGTTCTTTGCAGCCTATCAGGAGATTGGCGACGTAGTCAAGGAATACTGCTACATCGAAGTCAGCACCACGGGCAGCGGCACGGTCAGCATCGACGGCGCCAAGGCAGCGAGCGGCAGCAAGCGCGCCGTGGAGAAAGGAACCTCGGCCAGCATCAGCTTTGAACCTGCCGCAGGCTACGAGATAGGCAGCGTCACGCTGGGCGGCGAAGACATCACCGAGAAGTTGAGCGGCACCGGCTACACCATATCGTCGCTCGATGCCAACACCCAGCTGAGCGTCAGCTTCGTGAAGTCGGTCTACACCGTGCGCGTGGCCGTTGAGGGCTCGGGCGCCGTGCTCGACCACAAGTTCTACTACGGCGAAGTGTTCCGCCTTGCCATCAGCGCCGACGACGGCGTCACCATCGACGGCGTGACGGTGGACGGAAACGCACATAGCACCAGCCTGAACTTCTCCGTCTACAAATCGCACGACGTAGTCATCAGCCTCACCAAGAGCGGAGGCACCAAGAGCGCCGCAGTCACGGCCGAGAGCAACGTGCGCTGCTGGAGCGCCGACGGCAGCGTGGTGGTCAGCTGCCCCGATGGCATCAGCAGCATCAGCCTCATCGACCTTGGCGGGCGCACGGTGAGCACGGCGGCACAGCACGGAACCATAGGCACCATAGCCCTGCCGCAGGGAATGCGCGCCGGCATTGTGCGCATCAGCAAGGCCGACGGCAGCATCTGCACCGTCAAGCGCCGATTCTGACACACCGATACTGAAACAACCGAGAAAACCAATCATACCAAAATTGTCGAACCATCAAAAAAAACTAAAGCCTATGAAACGAACCATTCTCCTGCTGTGCCTGATGACGGTGGCCGCACTGACTGCCGGCCTCAAGGCGCAGAAGTTGCTCAAAGTGTCGCCACACTTCCGGATGGAGTCGGAAGACGGCACCTCGTGCAACGGCAACGTGCCCTACGCTCCCAAGATGGAGGGCACGGGCTACAGCGTGCAGCCCATCACGAGCGTCAACGTCGACCCCGACGTCTTCGACTACACCGAAGAAGTGGTAACCAGCATTGAGCGCCCCGAGGCCGGCCAGGGCATCAGCGTGTCGGCCATGTGGGACGGGCTTGCCGACGTCATCAGCATCCGCTTCAGCCAAGCCGCCGGCCCGGTCAGCATCGACCTCTTCGACGTGACCGGCCGACGACTGCTGAGCACCAATGCCGTGAGCGACGGCACCATCCTGCGCCTGCGGGCCTCGATGCCGGTGGGCGTGTGCATCCTTGCCATTCACAAGCAAGGCTCCGAACTGCTCTACTCGGGCAAGATTCTAAAATCATTCAACCGTTAATCAATCATTTAAAAAATCAGCATCATGAAAAATATACTGAAACTTGTGGCCGCTTTTTGCCTGATGGCCACCTTGAGCGCCAATGCGCAGAACCAAACCATCGAGATGAAACTCTACGACTCGAACGGCATCGAAATGCCGAACACA
>CALYZD010000088.1 GCA_945607565.1 uncultured Bacteroidales bacterium
TAGAACTGAGGACGATACTTGTTGTGGAACGGAGTGTGACGGCCACCTTCCTCTTTCTTCAGCACGTAGATCTGTGCCTTGAACTTGGTGTGAGGAGTGATGGTGCCAGGCTTAGCCAATACCATACCACGCTTGATTTCAGATTTTTCGATACCGCGAAGGAGCAGACCTACGTTATCACCAGCCTGACCTTCGTCAAGAATCTTACGGAACATCTCGACACCGGTACAAGTAGTCTTCTTGCCGTCTGCACCAAGACCGATGATCTGGAGCTCGTCACCCGTGTGAACCACACCGGCTTCGATACGACCCGTAGCAACAGTACCACGACCCGTGATGGTAAACACATCCTCGACAGGCATGATGAAAGGCTTGTCGGTATCGCGAGGAGGCAGCGGAATCCATTCGTCAACTGCATCCATGAGTTCCATAATCTTCTCTTCCCACTGAGGTTCGCCGTTCAAAGCACCGAGTGCAGAGCCGCGGATAACCGGAGAGTTGTCACCGTCGAATTCGTAGAACGAAAGAAGGTCGCGGAGTTCCATTTCAACAAGATCAAGAAGCTCGGCATCGTCAACCATATCGACTTTGTTCATGAACACAACGATACGAGGAACGTTCACCTGACGGGCAAGCAGAATGTGCTCGCGAGTCTGAGGCATAGGACCGTCGGTAGCGGCGCAGACAAGGATAGCACCGTCCATCTGAGCAGCACCGGTTACCATGTTCTTCACATAGTCGGCGTGACCCGGGCAGTCAACGTGTGCATAGTGACGCTTTTCTGTCTGATACTCAACGTGCGAGGTATTGATGGTGATACCACGTTCCTTTTCTTCCGGAGCGTTATCAATCTGATCGAAAGACTTCAACTCAGAAAGGCCCTTCTTGGCCAATACGGTTGTGATTGCGGCGGTAAGAGTAGTTTTACCGTGGTCAACGTGGCCGATAGTACCAATATTGACGTGCGGCTTAGTTCTTTGAAATGTTTCTTTAGCCATAACTCGAATTATTAGACAATTAGATTGTTAATTTATTTAATAGTTTCTTTTTCATTGATTTTACTGCACAATACTTGCCGTAAAATTTCGGGTACAAAGGTATAATATTTTGACAGAATAACCACAAAACTTTCATATTCTTTTCGTTTAAAGAATCAAAAAAAAGGTTTTGCGACAACTGCCGGTCGCTGCACGTAAGATATAACGCACTGATTAGCTTTACAGTGCACAGGCATAGGCAGCTACAAACACTGATGAGGGATACCTGAACCAGACATCCCCCATCGCTTGCTGTTCCTTGTTTAATATCAGGCTCTACTGCTGATCTTTGGCCTTGATGAGCTGCTTGCGCAATGCCTCGCAGGCCAGGTCAACGCTTTCTTCGAACGTCTTGCATTGTTTCTTGGCAAACAGGTCGCTGCAGTTGGGCGTTTTCAGCGATATTTCAGCGACTTTGTTTTCCGTGTCGGACGACTTGTCGAGCCTCAGAATGACATCGGCCGAAATTATACCATTGTGAAACAAGTCAAGCTTGGTGACTTTGTGTTCGATGAAGTTCTTCAACTGTTCCGATGCGTCGAAGTGCACCGATTCAATGTTAAGTTTCATAATCAATCCTCCAATTTTACTCTGCTCTTGGATGAGCTTTTTTGTACACCTTGGTTAACTGTTCGAAGTCGGTGTGAAGGTAGACCTGCGTAGCAGCGAGACTTGTGTGTCCCAGAAGCTCTTTGATTGCCAAGAGGTCCGCTCCGTTTTTGAGCAGGACCGAGGCAAATGTGTGCCTCAGGACGTGCGGGCTCTTTCTGGTGATGGTCGAGACCATTTCGATATGGCTGTGCACCACGCGATATACGAGTCTGGTGTATATCCTGCCACCCTTCTTCGTTAAGAACAACGGACCACCGTTCGCGTCGTCTCCGAACTCTGAATTTCTTCGATGAAGATACGACTTTAAAACCGAATCCAAAACTTTTGAGATGGGAATTATTCGTTCTTTCGATCTTTTTCCGAGCACCTTGATTACCTGATTGCCAAAATCGACTTGATTATCAGTCAGATTAGTCAGTTCGGAGACGCGCATTCCGGTCTGGTAAAAAAGTTCGAGTATGGTCTTGTCGCGGCAGCCTTCGTAGTCGTCGGGATAGGGGCAGCGGTCGAGCATGAGGTCCATGGCGGGCGCGTCGAGGGCCTGCGGCTGGTTCTTGGCAATGCGGAGCGAGTCGATGGCCGAGCACGGGTTGAGCCTAATGATGTCTTCGGACTGCAGGAACTTATAGAAGCGCCGGAGCGCGGCCACCTTGCGGTTGACGCTGCGGTGCATAATGCCTTGCGAGAGCAGGTGCATCATCCACGAGCGGATGTGCTTGGAGCGCGCGTCCTGGAGCGGCCCGAGATTGTGCTCGGCAAGGTAGGCCTGAAAGGTCTCAAGGTCTTTGGCGTAGGCGGTGACGGTGAGCGGCGAGTGGTGCTTTTCGTAGCGCAGATAGTCGGTGAAGGTGGTCAGGAGGTCCATTGGCGGGCGATTAATGGGTGACTGATGCGTCTAAAACTTTATGAGGACACATCTTTGCCTGTGACAAAAATGTATCCTCATAAAATATCTTCTCCGCCAGTCGCGTTCCGGCAGATTCGAAAGAAATTTTACTCTTCTTCGCGGCGCATCTGCTGCAGATAGATGGCTTTGGCCATTTTGTCGCGACGCAGGATAGACTCTTTGGTGTATGCCTGACGGTTTCTCAACTCACGCATAACGCCGGTCTTCTCGAATTTTCTTTTGAATTTCTTCAAGGCTCTTTCGATGTTTTCGCCTTCTTTAATTGGAACTACAATCATGATTTACTGTTATTTATTTCGAAATGTTTCTTGTTTACAACAATCCACTTTGGCTATGTGCAAAGCGGATGCAAAATAAATGAACTTTGTTGAGATTGACAAATATGGGCAGTCTTTTTTGCAGGCATCGGTGGCAAAACGGGCGGCGGCCGCCGGGTCAGTCGTAGCTGAGGTATTGGAAAAATATCGGGTCGACGTGCTTGACGGCTGGTATTTTCCGGAGGTCGGCCGGACAGGTGTAGTTGCCACGCCGGGCGCGGCGGCGGACTATCTGCTCGGCAAGGACGCGCGTCATGTAGGGGTTGGCGGCCAGGCGGTCGATGCTGATGCGGTTGATGTGGATGAGTTCGGGGCGCTTGGGGCCGAGATAGGTCTGCGCAAAGATGCGCTGCGTGTCGAGGCGGCAGAAGAAGCTGATGGACAGGAGCTGGTCTTTGGACAGGAACGCGCCGCCGAGCCGGTTGCGAAGCTCGACGATCTGCGTGGCGGTGGCGGTGCCGATGCCGCGCACGGTTTTCAGTTCGTCGATCGTGGCGGTGTTGAGATCGACCATGACGGGCTGGCTGGCGGTGGCGGCGGCAGTGGTGCGCCGGCGCGGTTCCCCGAGATGACCGGCCATGAACGACGCGAAGTCGGAGGGAGTGAGGGCCTGGAGGCTGTCGGGCGTGGTGGAGCCGGTGATGAGATAGAGCTCGCGATAGCGCGCAAGGCTGTCGGCCACCCACTGGTCGATGCCGTGAAGGGCAAGCTCGTCGGGCGTGACGCGGAAGAGCGGCAGGCGCGGCTGATGTCTGACCCGATCTGTGGCGCGCCGGCGATTGTCGGGACAAGGCGCGGCGGGACGGCCGGCGGTGCCGAAAGACAGATGGGGCGCAAGGGCGGCAAGGACGGCCGTGTCGAGCGAACGGAGGCGATAGAGGTCGTGGATGGAGCGGAACGTCCCGCCACGCTCGCGATACTTGCAGATGGTGACTATGTTGCGAGCCGAAAAGCCCGCGCGGCTCAGTTCGGTGACTCCGGCCTGATTGATGCAGACAGTCTCGGGCGTGCCGGGCCTGACGTCGCGTGCCGAAGAGTCGGGCTGATGGACGAGGAACGGCTGGCTGCCGGGATGGGCGCTCGCCAAAGCCAACAGCCACACAAGCGCGCCGACCATCAGCGCCGCCAAGACGACGAACCCGGCAAGCTGGCGCCGAGTGGAGGAACCGAAACCGCCCAACATAACCATATCAGCCTATAAGCCAGTTGACTATCTGATAAATCAACACTCCGCCAATGGCAACGGGCACAATATATTTGATGACAAAATAGAGCACGCCGAACACACGTTGGCGCGTGCCGCAGGCTTCAAGCTCGCTGCGGAAAGCCTCCTTGCCGAGCACGTGCGGGATGAAGAGCACGATGAAAAGCGCTCCGCCGGGCAGCAGTATGTTGGCCGAGATGTTGTCGAAAAGCGAAAATATCGTTGACGAGAAGGCGCACAGACACCCGAGCAGCCCGATGAGCCCCGCCACGAGCAGGCTGGCCGGCTTGCGACGGAACCCGCGCTCGCTGACCAGGAAAGACACCACCACCTCGAGCAGCGAAATGGTGGACGTGAGCGCAGCCACCGACAGCAGCACGAAGAACACGATGGACACGGCACGGCCCATGAAAATCTGGTTGAAAATGTTGGGCAGCGTGACAAAGACAAGACCCGGCCCCTGTCCCGGACTGATGCCGAACGAGAAGGCGCACGGGAAAATGATGACTGCGGCAAGAAAAGCAATCATGAAGTCGAGGCCGGCAATGCTGAAACCGCCCGACACAAGGTTCTGCTTGCGGCTGATGTAGGAGCCATAGGTGGTCATGGTGCCCATGCCGATGCTGAGCGAGAAGAACGCCTGGCCGAGAGCCTCGAAGATGCCTGTGAACGTGAGTTTGGAAAAGTCGGGCTTGAGCAGGAAGGCGAGCCCGTCGAGAGCGCCCGGCAGCGTGAGGGCGCGGATGCAGAGCAAGACTATGAGCAGCAAGAGCATGGGCATCAGAATCTTGCTGTACTTCTCGATGCCGTCCTGAACGCCACGCATCACCACAAAAGCCGTCAGGCCGATGAAGGCGAACATCCAGATGATGGAGACGACGGGGTCGGAAGAGGTGTGGTTGTAGAGCGTTGTCATTTCGTCGGGCGAGATGGCGGCAAGCTCGCCGACAACTGCACGATAGGCATAGAGCAGCGTCCAGCCCGAGACAATGGCGTAGAACGACAGGATGAGGAAGGCGCAGAAGACGCCGCTGTAGCCAATCAAGTGCCACTTGGTGCCGGGGGCCAGCGCCTTGAAGGCGCCCAGAACGGGCTTGCCGGCGCGGCGGCCTATGGCCAGCTCCGACAGCAGGATGGGAACCGCAATCAGGAATGTGAACAGAATGTAGACGAACAGAAAGGCACCGCCGCCGTTTTCGCCAAGGACATAAGGGAAACGCCAGATATTACCCAATCCGACGGCCGAGCCCGCAGCCGCGGCTATGGCTCCCATCTTGGAGTTGAAGACTTCTCTTGCCATGTTTAATTTTTTGGTGGCTTCGACAATTAATTTGAAACAAAACAAAGGAAATAAATATCAACCACAAACGCAATAGCCCGTCGCAACCAAATTGGCCGAACCGGCGAGCCTGCCGTAGGCCTCGGGCTACCGGGCATCGGGAGTGACGGCCGGAGCGGCCGACGCGCCGGCCGCAAACGGCCCGACGCTGACCGGCATGACGCCACGAGCCTCGATGCGGTGCGCCACGAAACGCAGGAGTGACTCGACGGCCCTGTCGCAGTTCTCGTAGGCGACGGTGAGCGAGCGGAACGACGCTATGCGGTGATAGTTCTTGAGCCGATAGGGATTGCCGCAATAGACCACATCAATCCGGCTGCGGTCGATGCCCTCGGTGACCTTCTGCCAGCGGGCGCGGCTGACATTGTCGGTGAGCAGGATGCAGGTGCCGGGCCCTGGCTTGCGGCCCGACTGCAGGTCGACGAGCGCGAGGGCGGCCTGTGCCGAATCGGCGCGGACGGATATGCCGGGATGGGCGAAATGGCAGAGCGCGCCGGCCGCCACAGAGTCGGGGCGATGGCCATAGAGCGTGGTGACCGAGGCGTCGAATAGGCGCGAGCAGAGCCGGTGGGCCGAGGCATTGTTGACCGCCGAGTCGACATCGGCCACAGACACACGCTGCGCGCCGCACCAGCTACGCAGAGCCATGACCCGCCTGACCTTGGCGTCGATGTCGGCAAGGAGCGCCGAGTCGGCCAGAGCCCAGGCCGTCAGCGTGTCGACGGCGGCGGCGAAGTCGACCACGAACTCGGCCACATCGTTGCCGGCCACGATGGCACGCGCCGAGGCGTTGCGCCCCGACACCTTGCGGACGCCCTGCATGTTCATGGCGTCGGAAAAGACGATGCCACGGAAACCGAGGCTGTCGCGCAGCACATCGCGCAGCACGCGCTTCGAGAGGCTCGACGGCAGCGTGCGGTCGCCGGTGAGGCAGGGCACGGCCAGATGCCCCGACATGACGCCGACGACGCCCGAGTCGATGAGGGCGCGGAACGGCATCAGATCGACGCTGTCGAGATGATGATAGCTGTGGCCGAGCACGGGCAGCGACGCGTGCGAGTCGACGCTGGTGTTGCCATGACCGGGAAAATGCTTGGCCACGGCAGCCACACGGCCCGCCTGCAGGCCACGCATCAGAGCCACGGCGGTGGCGGCCACACGCTGCGGGTCTTCGCCGGCCGAGCGCTGCCCGATGACGGGATTGTCGGGGTTGGTGTTGACGTCGGCCACAGGCGCAAAGTCGACATCGATGCCGCAGCACTTGAGGTGGACGGCCACCTCGCGACCCATCTGCTCCACAAGCCGCTTGTCGGCCACGGCGCCCAAGGTCATCATCTTGGGGAAAGGCACGGTGCCGGTCAGCCTCATCGAGAGGCCGGTCTCGCCGTCGATGGCAAAGAGCGGGCGCAGGGCGGCCAGGCGCGCCAGACTGTCGGACATGGCACGGACACAGGACGGCCCTGACTGCATGAAGAGCACTCCTCCGGCACCCGAGGCCACGCATCGCGCCACGGCTTCGAAATCGGAGGCCGACGGATGGGCCGGCATGGTGACCCACATCAGCTGGGCCACGCGACTGCGGACGCTCATGGCGGCAATCAGGCTGTCGGCGCCCGACGCGCACTCGGTGAAATAAGGTTCGGCGGGAGAGTCTGCGGCGGGCTGCGGAGCAGGAGCGCAGGCCGTGGCGAGCGACGCGCAGCAGCATAGGGCGGCCGCAATGAAGGCTGGCTTATTCATAGATGATATATTTTTGACGCAAAGACATATAGGCACCGAGCTCGTCGCGCCACGAAGCCCTGATCTGCTCGGCCGTCCGGCCGGCCTCTATCTGCAGGCGCAGACTGTCGGTGCCGGCAAGCAGGTCAAAGAAACGGCGGTCGGCAAAGAAAGCGTCGGAGCCGCCGCTGAGACGACAGAAATCGACCAGCAGCGACAGGTCGAGGCAGGCGGGCGTGTCGGCGCGGCGCAGGTCGAGGCCCGAGCAGAGACGGCCGCAGCACGGCGGGTTGACGGCCTTGCCGGCGATGGACTGCGGCGTGAACGTGAACGTGCCGAAACGCGAGCCCGGCGCGCCCACCACCTGAAACGGGAACGGAGTGCCGCGCCCGACGCTGACGTGCGTCCCCTCGAAGAAGCAGAGCGACGGATAGAGCCTGACGGCCTGCGCGTTGGGCAGATTGGGCGACGGCGCCACGCCAATCTCCACCGGCATGGAGTGCCGATAGCCCCCGACCGGAATGACCGTGAGCCGGCACCGGCCGCCGCCGCGAAGCCAGCCCTCGCCGTTGATCATCAGCGCCAGCTCGCCCACCGTGAGGCCGTGGACCACCGGAATGGGGTGCATGCCCACAAAGCTGGCGAAAGCCGGACGCAGCACCGGGCCGTCGACGTAGTGGCCGTTGGGGTTGGGGCGGTCGAGCACCACAAAGTGGACGCCGGCTTCGGCGCAGGCCTCCATCATGTAGTGCATGGTGGAAATATAGGTATAGAACCGCGCGCCCACATCCTGAATGTCGAACACCACCACGTCGACCTCGCTCATCTGGGCGGGCGTGGGGCGGCGCGTGCGGCCGTAGAGGCTGTGCACGGGCAGCCCGGTGGCGGCGTCGATGCCGCTGCCGACGTGCTCGCCGGCGGCCGCCGTGCCCCGAAAGCCGTGCTCGGGCGCGAATATCAGACGCACGTCGATGCCGAGCGCCATCAGAGTGTCGCAGAGATGGCGGCCGCCCACCAGCGAAGTGTGGTTGACCAGCAGCCCCACCCGCCGGCCGCGGAGCATGGACAGATAGTGGTCGAAACGCGCGTCGGCGTTAACTATTTTTTGGCTTTCGGGAGCGTCGGCACGCAGCCACTGACACACGAACGCAAGCCAAAGAAGTATAAAAACAAACGAAAAACGCATAATTATGAATTTTATATACATCCGCACAGAGGCACAAATGTACAAAGTTCTTTGAAAGATAGGGTATCGGGAGGAGGAGGCCGCGCGGCTCATGCATTCACATATACAGCAATGGCCGTTCGTCAATTATTTTTGCCGTTCGTCAAAATAAACTACGTCGGGTTAAAAAAAACGATTACACTTGCAGACGTAAATGATAACAAAGACTACGGAGTGCCCCACACTCTATCTTGTGATCGTAATTTAAATGTTTGAGTTTTGAGTTTGTAAAAAGGGTGTCCGTCCGGACGCCCTTTTTTCGTTTACAGGGGAAGCGTCGTCCGCGCCGCTTCTCCAGTAAAAAATGCTTACCTTTGGCCGCCGAGAAAACAAGGCAAGACCATGTCCAAAGAACTAAAATTCAGAATAAAAATCAACGCGCTGCCCGAAGACGTCTACGCCGCGCTGACCAACCCCTTTGCCATTGAGCTCTGGAGCGGCTACCCGGCCACCATGAGCACCGAGCCCGGCAGCCTGTTCGAGCTCTGGGAGGGCGACATTGCCGGGCACAACATCGAGTTTGAGGAAAACAGGCTGATTGTGCAGGAATGGTATTTCGGCGACGAGAACATCAACTCGATAGTCACCTTCAGGATTTTCCCGCGCGGCAACCGCCAGACGCAGCTCGACATAGTGCACACCGACATCCCCGACGACGCCTTCGACGACATGAAGGAAGGCTGGGAAACGGGCTACCTGCAGCCGCTGAAGACTTTTCTGGAAGAAGGCGAATAGACGCCGCCACGCAAGGCCGCGGCCGAAGCGCCGGCGAGACCGGGCACACACACTGCCCGCCCCGCCGGAGCTTCGGCCGCCGCTTTTTTTTTCATTTTCCGCGCAGCCCTATGGCAGAGCTATGCTGACGCGCACCGGCAGGTGGTCGGAATAGCCGCCGTGGTAGGCCTGGCCGCGATAGGTGCGATAGGGAATCTGCCCCGAGAAGCGATAGTCCTCCTCGAGCAGGAACGGCAGGCGCACCACCTCGTAGACCGGCCGCCGGCCGCGACACATGTGCGCGCTGACCATGATGTGGTCGATGGTTTCCCACTGGCCGTTGTACTTGTAGGAGCTGTGGCGCGTGTCGGCCGAGAGGTTGACCAGCCGCACGGTGTCGAGCGCGGCCGAGCCCATGCCCAGGGCACGCCCGAACCAGCCTCGGCGCGGCACAGGGTGAGCGCCCAGCACCCCGGTGATGGCCTCGGACGAAGCCCCGTCGTTGAAGTCGCCCATGACGACGATGCGAGCCCCCGGCCGGGCGCCGCTGATGGAGTCGCACAGAGAGCGCGTGGCCATGGCGGCACGGCGGCGGTTGCCCTCGCTCTTGGCCGCGCCGCCCAGCTTCGACGGCCAGTGGCAGACCACAAAGTGGACCGTGTCGGCCGTCGGGCGGTGGAGCAGCTCGGCATAGAGCAGATCGCGGGTGAAGAACTTGCGCTCGGGCTCCGACACCCGCACCGCCCGCGACGAGAGCAGCGCCACGCGCGTGGAGTCGTAGAACAGCGCCACATCGATGCCGCGACGGTCGGGCGACTCGTAGTGGACCACGCGATAGCCCCGGCCGGCCAGAGTGCGGCGGCTGATGCTGTCGGGCGTGGAAAGCACATCGTCGAGAGCACGGCGGCACTCCACCTCGCACAGGCCCACCACGGCCGGCAGACTGCCGTCGACGGCCGCCGCAGTGACCACGGTGGATATGTGGCGGCACTTGACCCGATAGAGGCTGTCGGTCCAGTGGCGGCGGCCGGCGGGCGTGAACTCCTCGTCGTTCTTGTCGGGATCGTCGGAGGGGTGGAAAAGATTCTCGGTGTTGTAGAACATGGCGACCAGCGCGTTGCGGCCGCCCTGAGCCGCCGCCGGCATACACAGCACGGCGGCAAGCAGCGTGAGCAAGATTGTTCTCATTTTCGTCGACTTACGGTTATTGATTTGCAAGAGCAAAGGTGACACTTTTCGGGCGTTCGGAGCATTGCAGCGACGCTAAATTTTAGCGCCGCACGGCACAAAAAAACGCGGGCGCCCGCCAACTGTGTGGGGACGCCCGCGCCTGCTATGGTAGCAAGCGGCTACGGCAACGCGTGCTCTGCCGCTCTGCGTTTCGATTCTTTTCAGCGACGCACCTTGGAGGTGACAACCTTGCCGCCCTCGTAGGTGGTGCGCACAATGTTGATGCCCGGCTGCAGACCGTCGACGCGTGCGCCGGCCACATTGTAGTACTCTACGCTAACCGGAGCGCCTGCCTCGGCCGACTCGATGGAGGTGGG
>CALYZD010000089.1 GCA_945607565.1 uncultured Bacteroidales bacterium
CGTCCAAGGGGCTCTACGTCAGCACTAACCAGGGGCGGTCGTTTGCGCCGCGCTTCACCGACGCGTCGTCGTGCGGCGAGTTCGTTAGCCTGCATGACGGCGGCGGCGAACTGCTCGCCAACACAAGCAAGGGTCTTTACTATTCGCGCAACAGCGGGCGCTCGTGGGTGAGGAGGTGATGCGATGGCTGCGAACGACAAAAAAGCTGTGTATGAAGCCATTCGCGCGCTTGCGGCGAGGCTTTGCAAGGAGGGCGAGGTCTATCTGCGTGCCGACCTGGCCTATGAACTGAAGCGATTCGGCATTGCCGACGATTCGATAGAGGTGAGCCGGCTTGCGCTGGAGGCTTACAGGCATTTCGGCAACGACCAGAAAATCAGGACGGCGTTTGCCACCAACGACAACCGCCATCCACTCGTCGACGAGTGTCTGCTGGCCGACATGCTCGACAACGGCCAGTGCGACAGCGCGATGCAGCTGACGCGCAAGGAACTGTCGAGGGCCGCAAGCACGCTGTCGGCACTGGGGAGCGACGTGTCGGCCAACATGTCGCCGGCGATGGTCGAAGTGGCGTCGGACCTGATGGACACGCTCAAGGGCACGAGCGGGGCCAAGGACGTGCGGCAGAAGGTGTCGGCGCTCTTCGGCCGCTATTCGCAGATGGTGGATCGCTATCATGACGGCGAAAATGCTGTGCGTCAGATTATTGCTAATTTCAACACGCTCCGCACCGACATCGGCTCCACCTATCAGGAATATGCGCGGCGGCTGGTCGACGTCTATGGCGACGGCATCAGGATGGTGGCGCCGGGCCTGTTCGACTTCGGCCAGGTGGAATATCTCGACGTGGATGGAATGCTGAAGTACGTGCAGTTGGAATACGACAGAATATCAGACAGTTGCGGCGCGCTTGTCAGCGAGATTTCGGACAGCTTCAGGTCGGCGCTCGAAAGCAGCGTGCAGGCCTACCGGTCGGCGGCGCAGGGCAGCAAGGCCGTGGGGCTGGCCATGGCCGGCCTGGGCATGCTCCGGCACTACATGGATTCGAGCGAGCGCACCAACCGCCTGCGCCTCGATCTGGAGGTCTTCAAGACCAACGTCAGGCGCGACGCCACGGCCATCAAGGCCGACATGGGCCGGCTGCTCGTGATCTACAAGACGCTGAACGATGTGGTGATGCCGAAGGCCGACGTCTATATGCGGCACGCGGCCCGGCTGATGGCGTCGGACCTGACGGCCATCACCGACGCGCTCTACAGCGACGCCGGCATCGCGCCGCTCGAAGCGCAGCGCCGCCAGTTGCAGGCGCGGCTCAAGGCTATCGACGGGGCGATAAACGATCATCTGCAGAACATCGATGTCTATCAGAGCCTTGTGAGCGATCTGACGGCCACGCTCGAGTCCAAGCGCGACAGCTACCGGTCGGCCGTCAGTCGCAGGCCGTCGAAGCCGTTCTTTCTGTTCAATGTACTGACTTTCGGCTACTTGGGCAGTCGGTACAATCGCCGTTATGCCGAGTGGGACACGGCGTGCCACCCGCTTGTGAGGGAGTATGAGAGCAATCAGGTGGACCTGAAGCTCGACAAGGACGAGCTGGCGTCGCACCGGAAAGAGCTCAAGCGGCTCCGGAGCGAGCGCGCCGACTGCGCCCGTCAGCTCGACGGCCTCAACCGTCAGGTGCGCGGCCGGATGCAGGTGTCGGACGAGGTCAAGCTGCGGATGCTGCCGCACCTGCGCTCGGTGGTGGCGCTGCTGAGGCTCGGGCGCGAGATTGCCGAAACCAGGCTCGACAGCCGGCTTGTCGGCACGGTGACCATTGCCGACAGCCAGCCTCAGGCGCAGTTGCCTGCCGACATCGAGCAGAACCTGACGCAATTCGCTACGATGCTTGCCGACAACGTCAAGGCCGACCGGGCGACGGCACTGTCGATGCTCAACGGCGTGGGAGACATCTGCTGCGCCGAGCCGAACGCCGGCGGCTATTCGGACGAGGACGTGGCCGCGGTGGCCGCCGGGCAGGAGCAGGCGTTGCAGCAGGGCATTGCGCTTCTGAATAGCTTCATGGAGCTGAAGGCCAAACAGTTGCAAGGCATGCTGACACGCGCCGAATATGACCGCGAGTATCAGCGCATGGCCGCCGACTTCTACAGCCGGCTCAGGACCATCGACGACAGGAGCGCCTATGTGCGCGAGGTGATGCGCCGCATCAACACGGCCATGAACGACGACGACCGCAGGCAGGCTCTGCTGATGCTGAGCGAGCTGAGCGGCCAGAGTCTGACAGAGCAGGAATATGACGACTTTGTGGCCGGGCGAAAGGACGTAGAGCTCTGACAATAAACATTTTGGAACGACACATTCATTAACGCATACAAACGCACCATGGCAAATAGCAGAAGACAACAGGCCGAGTCCTCGATGGGCTTGGACTTCGGCAGCGAAGACATCGAGCGCGAGAAGACGCTCGCCAAAGAGCAGGAACGCAGGGCGGCCAAAGAGGCAGAGCGCAAGCGACTTCGCGAAACCACATCGTACACCCTGATGGAATCCATCTCCAAGTGCATGGACACCTATCAGCTCGACCCGATCATCGGCTTCTTTCTGCCCGGATTCGGCGACGTGCTGACATCGTTTCTGGCGCTGCCGTTCATCTATTTCGCGCTCGTCCACGTGCGCTCGATTCCGCTGACTCTGGCGGTGATTGTCAACGTCTTGACCGACGCCTTGCTGGGTTCCATCCCGTGCTTCATCGGCGACGTGGTGGACGTGCTTCATCGCGGCTACCGGAAGAACATGAAGCTGATTGTGGGCTACGTCGACGACGACGAAACGGTCATCGGCGAGGTCAACCGCAAGGCGGCGTGGTTCGCAGTGCTGATAGTGATTCTCTGCCTGCTGATATATTGGGTGGTAGGTCTCGTCGTCAGTCTGGGCGAATGGGTGGCGTCGCTGTTCTGACGCGCCGCTGCCGCCGCTTCATCAATAATGGGGCAAGCCGACCTCCGCACGCCGGAGGTTGGCTTGTCCCGTTTTTGGGCGGGGGGGGCTTGGTCGTGCCCGGCCGCCTTTTTTGACATAATTAACCCGCAAAAGGGTGTTCCGATACGATAACTTGAATATTTTTGCACGGCAATGGAAAAATGGGATAACATAGTGAAGCGTCTGACCGGTCGCATCGGGGCATGGCAGATCGACCACATCGGGCAGCGCAACTTCCTGATACTGCTCAGTCTGGTGGTGGGAATAGCCTCGGGTCTGTCGGCGGTGGTGCTCAAGCATGCCATCTTGTTTGTCAAGTCGGTGGTGGTGGGCACATTCGTCGGCTACAGCTACAACGTCCTGCTATTCGCCTGCCCGGTCATCGGCGTGTTCATCACGCTGCTCTATGTGCGCTATGCGGTGCGCGACAGCCTTTCGCACGGCGTGACCAAGATTCTCTATGCCATCTCGCAGAGCGGCAGTTCGCTCAAGCGCCATCACTGCTACTCGTCGATAGTGGCCAGTTCGTTCACCATCGGCTTTGGCGGATCGGTGGGAGCCGAGGCGCCTATCGCCCTGACGGGAGCCAGCATCGGCTCCAACATCGGCAAGCTCTTCCGCCTCGACTACAAGACCCTGACGCTGCTGATGGCGTGCGGCGCGGCGGGCGGCATAGCCGGAGTGTTCAAGGCGCCGATAGCCGGCATGGTGTTCGCGCTCGAAATACTGATGCTCAACCTGACGCTGGCCTCGATAGTGCCGCTGCTCATCTCGGCCATCTCGTCGACGGCCGTCACCTACTATTTTCTGGGGCACGACGTGGAGTTCTCCACGCCCATCGACATGGCATTCAGCCTTGCCAACATCCCGTTCTACCTGCTGCTCGGCATCTTTTCGGGCTTTGTGGCGCTGATGTTCACGCGCGGCCTGTGGACCTTTGAGCGGCACATGGGGCGCGTCGGCAACGTCTACCTGCGGTGGCTGGCCGGCAGCGTGGTGATGGGCTCGCTCATCTTCTTGTTTCCGCCGCTCTATGGCGAAGGCTACACCACCATCTCCGACCTGCTCAACGGTCGCGAGTCCAACCTGCTGACCAACTCGCTCTTTGCCGCCTTTGGCGACTCCGATTTCAACCTGATAGTGTTCGCGGCCCTCGTGCTGTGCTTCAAGACGTTCGCCACGGCGGCCACCACCGGCGCGGGCGGCGTGGGCGGCACGTTCGCCCCAAGCCTTTTCCTTGGCGGCGTGGCCGGATATTTCTTTTCGAAAGTCAACAACATGATAGGCTGGCACGAGCTGCCCACGACCAACTTCACGCTGGTGGGCATGGCCGGAGTGATGGCCGCAGTGATGCACGCGCCGCTGACCTCGATATTCCTGATAGCCGAAATAACCAACGGATACCAGCTTCTGCTGCCGCTGATGGCCACATCGACGGTGGCCTACCTGACGATATGCTACTTTGAGCCCAACAGCATCTACACCAAGCCGCTGGCCGACAAGGGCGAACTCCTGACACACGAACGCGACAAGACCGTGCTGACGCTGATGCACCTCGACCGCGTCATCGAAACCGACTTCCTGACCATCCAGGCCAATGCGACGCTGGGGCAGATGGTCCAGATAATAGCCGCTTCGCAGCGCAATCTGTTCCCCGTCATCAACGACCGCAACGAACTGATAGGCGTGGTGCTGCTCAACGACATCCGCACCATCATGTTCAACAAGGCCATGTACAACACGACGCTCGTCCGCGAACTGATGATAGTGCCGCCGGCCTTCATCCAGCAGGACGAGTGCATGGAGAGCGTGATGAACAAGTTCGAGCAGACCGGCGCGTGGAACCTGCCGGTGGTCGACGGCAAACGCTACGTCGGCTTTGTGTCCAAGTCCAAAATCTTCTCGGTCTACCGGCGTGTGCTGATGCACGTCTCCTACGAATAGCCAGGGGCTCAGTGCCGGCTGCCGGCGTGGAGCAGATAGACCATCACGTCGCCGCCGCCCTCGACCTCGATGGTGACGCTGCTGCCGGTGGCCTCGTTGAGCGTCCCCTCCCACCACGACATCAGTCTGCGACGCCGCAGCGGATAGAGCAGTCCGTGCGACGTCAGCGCCGCTACGGGCGGCAGGGCGAACAGCGAAATCTGCTGGCCCGCAACGGTTTCGAACGTCGTGGTGCGGCTGATGGCGTGAAATTCGCCAAAATCCGAAATCATCGCCACGCGGCCGAACATGCGGCAGTAGGAGGCCAGGAGCGATACGTTGCCGAGCGTGTGGTCTTCGCGCAGGCCGGTGGCGCCCAGAATCACGACGTCGTCGAAGCCAAGCGCCTGCGCGTGGCGCATGCATTTGGTCAGGTCGTTCGACTCCTGCTCGGTGATGCGGACAATGCGGTCGGCAAAGCGCCGGCGCGTTTCGGGGTCGATGCTGTCGCAGTCGCCCACGATGCAGTGGGGCTCCATTCCCATCAGGGCCAGATTGCGGGCGGCGCCGTCGCAGCATATCACCGTCCGCCCGCAGTCGAGATATTGCCGTGCGCGCTCCGACTGCGGGAAGAGTCCGTTGGCCACCACGGTGCATTGTCTGTGTTTCATAAGTACTTATGCGATAATTTGTTCCGATGTCTGTGCCGATTCGGCCGGCTCGCCCCTGCGCTTCCAGAAGAAATATCCGCCCACGGCGCTGACCGTGTAGAAGGCGAAGAGCAGCATGGTTGGGTAGAGCCCGCGGATGCAGTAGAGCGCCACCGACGCGCCGTCGACCGCCACCCACCACCACCAGTGGGCTATGTAGCGCTTGGCCAGCATCCATGTGGCGGTGATGCTGAGGGCGGTGGTGAAGGCGTCGAAAAACGGTACGGGCGAATCGGTGAACAGGCTCAGCATCAGGCTTATGGCGGCGTAGGCCACGGTCGTCAGTGCGGCCAGCGTCAGGCTCAGGCGCGTGCCGAGGCGGCGATATTGGATTTGCGCCGTGGCGCCGCCTATGCGGCGGCGCCAGAGCACGAATCCGTAGATGCTCATCGACGAGCTGTAGATGTAAAAGGCCATGTCGGCATAGAGCCGCGCCGATGCGTAGACAAAGATGTAGCTGACCGAACACATGATTCCGACCACCCACATCGCGGCTTTCTGCTTGATTTCGAACCACAGATAGAGCAGCCCGGTCAGCACGCCGAACCATTCGAGGGCGCTCCAGAAGGTCTGGCTGTCCATGTCCTGGTCAGAATTTCAGTGTGAGCGATACCATGGCGGCCGTGCCTGCCTGTGCGGCCAGTCCGTCCTCGACGGTCCGGTTGTCGACGGTCGACTGGCCCTCGACGACGTAGGACGCCACCCAGCCCGATGTCTCGTATTCGGCGTCGAAGATGTTCGTTATCCGGCAGCTCAGCCCTATTTCGCTGATGAACGACGGCCTGAAGCTGTAGCCGACGATGAGGTTCGAGACGCAGTAGGGGTCGATGCTGCGGCTCCGGCACGAGCTGTTGTCGAGATATTGCCGGCCGACGCAGGCGGTGCTCAGCCGGGCTTCGAAGCCGCCGGCAGCTGCGGCGAATGTGCTGTTGGCGCACACGGCCGGCGAGAAGGCGATGTCGGTGCCGGAGTAGTGCACTTCGATGGGCGCAAGGTCGTTGTACGAGGCGTCGTAGGCGGCCACCGATTCGGTGAAGTTTCGGATGCGGTTGCGGCTCAGCGCCACATTGCCGTCCCAGCGCAGCCATCCGGCAATCCTGACGCCGGCGCTCACCTCGATGCCCATGCGATACGAGTCGTCGACGTTCGAAGTCAGCGCCTCGCCAATCTCGCTGATGCGTCCGGTCTGCACCAGCTGGTCGCGATAGTCCATGTAGTAGAGGCTGACTGATGCGTTCCAACGGTCTGTGTTGCAGGAGTATCCGGCCTCGTAGTCGAGCAGTGTCTCGAAGGTCGGATGCTCGTCGGCCGACTCGGTGTAGTTGTTGCGCGTCGGCTCGCGGTGTCCGGTGGCAAACGAGGCGTAGGCCGTGTGCCGGCCGCTGTGCCAGGTCAGTCCGGCCTTGGGGTTGAAGAAGTCGAACGAGCGGTCGATGTGCATGTTCTTGAGCGCGTCGTCGTCGCCGTCAATCTTGTAGCGGATGCCCCGGTACTGCAGGTCGACATATCCGTCCCAATGCTCCGAAAGGGCGTAGGTGGTCTTGGCAAAGACGTTGAAGTCGAGCTTGCTGCCGTTGTTGCGATAGTATTCGTGGTCGGGGCGCAGGTCGGCGATGTTGCGGACCCATATCACGCGCCCGAAGTGGTCGCCGTCGTAGTTGTTGGCCGACAGGCCGGCAGCCAGGTCGAGCCGCCCGGCGCTGTAGGTGAAGTTGAGCACGCCGCCGTAGAAGTCGTTGTCCATCCACTTGCGGCGCACAAGGTCGGAGCGGCGCACGGTGTCGCCCCGGCTGTCGAAGGCGCAGTCCAGCGCATATTCGCTCAGCTTGCGGTTGGTCTTGTAGTCTTCGTAATATCCCTTGCCGTGCGTGTAGTGCAGCGTCAGGCTGATGCCGGCGTCGGCGCCCAGAGTGTGCGTGCCGCTCAGGTGATAGTGCTGCTGGCGGTAGTTGTCGGTCTGGTCGTAGTAGTTGAGCCGGCCGTCGGCGTAGTACTCGCCGCACGAGTTGTAGGTGCGGTTGCCGGCGGCGATGCTGTCCGACGGCACATAGTTCCACGCCTGGTTGGTGCACTCGTCGCTGCCGAAAGCAAGCAGGCGCACCATGGTGGCCCCGCCATAGAAGGTGCCCGACGCGTAGTACGACGACACGTCGGCCTTGGCGCGGTCGATGTATCCGCCGCTGCGAATCAGCGAATAGCGTCCGTCGAACACGAAATGGTCGCTCAGCAGGCCCGTGCCGCCTCTGAGCGTGGCCTTGAAGGTGTCGAACGAGCCGCCCGCCGTCTTGATTTCGAAGTGGGGCGACATGCCCGGACGCTGCGTCTGCAGGCCGATGGTGGCGCCGAAAGCCCCCGCGCCGTTGGTCGACGTGCCCACGCCGCGCTGGATCTGCACCTGCTCGAGCGACGATGCGAAGTCGGGCATGTTGACCCAAAAGACGCTCTGCGATTCGGAGTCGTTGAGCGGCACCCCGTTGACCGTGATGTTGATGCGGTTGTCGCCCGTGCCGCGCACGCGGAGCGATGTGTAGCCGATACCCGTGCCTGCGTCCGACGTCACGATGACCGACGGCGTCGACGAGATCAGGTAGGGGACGTCTTGCCCGAAATTGCTCTTCTCCAGCTCGTCGGCCGCCACGTTGCTGATGGCCATGGGCGTGCCGTCGGCGGCTTTGGTGGCGCGCACCACCACTTCGTCAATGTCATGATTTCCAAGTAACTGCTGTCCGAAGGCGTCGTCGGACAACGCGGCCAAGGCGATGGCCGGAATGAATAAAAAAGCCTTTCTTCTCATTTTAGTTAACTTAATTAAGTTAATGATAGAAAGGGAATTGCGTGAGAAATGCTGCCTTGTGTGTTCCCTACGCCGGCATTACCCGGACAGGTTCGATGGGTATATTCTCAGCCTTGCGATTGCAAAGCACCCCTTTGTTTTTCGGGCTGCAAATATATCACACGCTTCATTTGGTTGTTATCGCGACCGACAACAATCTGTCGCATTTATGACACAGAACGGTATCCGCCCGCCTACGGTTGTCAGGCGTGCAGATTCCGTTTTGTGTCGTGTGCCGAATGACGGGCCGCGGCTATTGCGCCTTGTCGGCCACGAAGTTGACGTTGTCGAGCGTGATGCGGGCCGTCGCCTCGTCGATGTCGCAGGCCTTGCCTCGATAGACGATGGTCGAATTGCTGATGCTGATGTCGTGCACGCTCTCGAAGCCTTTGAGCCCTGCGGCCGCAATGCCGGTCTTGGCTCCGTGGCAGACGATGTCGGAGATGTGGATGTCGGCAAATTCCGGCACGAAATCGGTCGGCTTGTTGGCCGGCTCGGGCTGTGCCTTGCCGCCGGCGGGCTTGTCTTCGTAGTTGCATTTCAGCGAGATGGCGCTGCCGCTGATGTCGGTCATCACGATGTTGCTGATGTAGATGGCTTCGGTTCTGCCGCCGCGCCCCATCGCACTCTTGAAGCGCAGGCCCTCGTCGGTGCCGGCAAACCGGCAGTTGCGGACCACGATGCGCTTCATTCCGGTCATCGATTCGCTGCCAATCACAAACCCGCCATGTGCGTGATACACAGTGTTGTTCTCGATCAGGATGTCTTCGCAGCCGTTGGCCACGGCCTTTTCTTTGAATCCGCCGCTTTTCATGCAAAGGCCATCGTCGCCGGCGTCCACTGTCGAGTTGACAATCAGCGCTTTGTGGCAGTCGCTCAGGTCAATGGCGTCGCCGTTCTGCGCGTTCCATGGGCAACGCACTGTGATATTGTCGATTACGATGTTCTGGCTGTTGACCGGATGCACGTGGAACCGCGGTGCGTTCTGAAACGTGACGCCTTGTATCAGGATGCCGTCGCAGTTGGTCAGACGTACAAGGTCGTTGCGCATTCTCTCCTGAGCCTCAGGCGTTTCGGCTATGTCTGGATAGCCGTTTTTCATCTGCCACGGATACCACAGCTCGCCATTTTTACGCTCCACGCCACCCATGGCGGCAAACGCTTTCCATTCCACGTCGCTCACCTTGCCGCGCTTCACGGGGCGCCATTGGCTGCCGTTGCCGTCCACGATGCCCTCGCCGGTTATCGCAATGTTCTTCCGTCCCGACGCGCTTATGCAAGGCTTGCATCTCTTTGATTTTCCGCCCGATTCATAGAGCCGCTTGTCGGCCGCAAAGTAGATGATAGCGTTTTTTTCGATGTGCAGATCGATGTTGTCGGTCAGTTCGATAGGGCCGGTCAGCCACACTCCGGCTTTCACGGTCAGCCGCCCGCCGCCCTTGGCCGTCAGGGCAGCCATGGCCTGCTTGAATGCTTGCGTGTTGAGCGTCAGTCCATCGCCCTTGCCGCCAAAATCGGCGATGTCCACCTCGTGGTCAGGAAAAGCGGGCACAGTCGGCCGTGCCAGCCCGACGGGCAGGTCGGTATAATAAGAATCGTAGTTTTGGGCCGATAAGCCGATAGTCGCGAGCAGCGCAAATGCGCTCGCCAAAGTTCGTCTGTTCATCTTTTGTCGATTTAGAGGTTTATAATTAATGTCCGTTTTGCAAACCCGAAATTACAATCACGGCGTCGTCACGATGGTAGCCAAGTTGTTCTTAAAATACTAAATTTTGTACGTCGGCACGCCAAACGTGGTGGGCATTTGTACGGCGGAGAATTTTTACCACATCACACGTCAAAATATCACCCGGCTGTCAAGCGCGGTGCCCGGCAGACTCTCTGAAATGTAAAACCGGCGGTCATGTTTTTGGGGAGATTTTCCCCTTCGAACCCACTCCCTTTCAACTCTATAACACACATTAACACAAAAATGCTCAGAAAACATTTGGAAAGGAGGAAATGAATCATCTATCTTTGCACCCGCTTTCCGAAAGGGAGGCCCCCTGCGAGGCGAAGGTCCG
>CALYZD010000090.1 GCA_945607565.1 uncultured Bacteroidales bacterium
GTCTTATACATTTTTTAGACTCTTTGATGAGTCAACTTTTTTCAGGATAAGACAACCTGCTTGAGCAACAGACTATGCTTGAATTTGTACACCTGTTTTTCCTTGGATATGCAGTGAGTCCTGCACCAGCAAGCAGAAATGAGACAATCGCATTCCAGTTCATCTATTCACTGCACACAAATCCTAAATATGAGCGCAGCGTGTCGTTCTATGCGAGCGAGGCCAAGCTATCACCCAACCATTTTACGCGCATCATACGTGAACAGACTGGCAAGACGCCATCCCAATGGATTGCCTCGATGATTATAGTCAACGCCAAGATGATGTTGAAGCAGAAAGACATGAATATAAAGGAGGTAGCGTCAAAATTGAATTTCCCGGAACAATACACTTTCAGGAAATTCTTCAAACTCCACGTCGGAATATCTCCGAAGGAATATAAGCAGCGTGTTCTTAAAGACTGAGCAATCATCAGAATTGTAATTCGCCTGTCATAAACAGGAGGCAGCCGCATCACCGGCATCACCGGCATCAAATATTCCGACAAGCAGGAAGTCTCCAACATCTACGGAGCCGGACGCCCCCAAGGAAGGACGGTCTGCTGACCGTCCACGATGAAGCGGACGGTCAGCAGACCGTCCCTCCTTGGCCGTCACCGCCGCGCACGGCGCCCGACGCGTCGTCGATTAGTTTTATTTTCAGGCTTATGGTGTTATCCGCCATGTTTTTGCGTATATTTCAGGAGAAGAAAATGAAATGCCATGAATGGCAAGAGATCGCTGGTGCGTTTTCGGAGAATCTGCCGGAGGATAAAGAAGGCTTACAACTCCTTCATGCGTGTCTGGGGCACGCTCTTGGTCGTGATTACCTTTGTCCGCATGTGCTGCAAAGACTGGGGGACATCCGAACTCGACGCAGTCCTGTTTGTGTTCACCGTTTTCTGGGGGCTTCATGTCATTGTCAAAGCCAATAATTTCATCGCCAGACACGACAAGGGTGCATCCTTTACTCGTCATCGCTGGTAGTTCATCGCTTGCCGCCGTCCCCGAATAGCCGCGCTATCATCTCGGCCTGGTTGCGTGTCCGACGCGTCTCTATCTTCTTTCATTGTCACGAAAAATGGATTTTTAAGAGTGGTGTGCTTCGGGACATATAAGTTGTCATGCTCGATGAAAGCTCAGACGTTCCGACAAAATGATTACTCGCAAAGCCCACCCAAGATTTTGTGTCTTTGAGGAAAACGAAAAGTCCTATGAAGCGGAATTCCACCGGCTCACCCAAGGCGTCCGCATCGTCAGCGGGCCGGCCGATGGTGGGTTCTTGTGCCAAAATGACTATCTTGCGCAGGTTTTACCGATAATCTCCCCAAAAAGACAATTATGATTACGGACAAGGAATATCCTGCAACGCACTCGATGTCAACGTCGTGGTATATCGTCGACAAAGACGGCAATGTGGGCGTCATGCTGACGGATGATAATGGCCCGGCCACTCTCGACTATGCCGACACGGCCTTGCATGACATGATAATCAATGCGGATGCCGAGCGGAAACGGGTCCGGCTCGACTATTCCGAAGAGCAGATTCTCGAGTTCCTGTCTCCGTGCGATGAGGTGACCGACTGTGTCATTCCGCCCGACTTTGTGGTGAAAATCAGGACGTCGGAAAAGGAACGCTTTCTCGAACTGATGGAAAATCCCGACATAAGGATAGAGGCCTGCATTTCGGAAAAACATGGCTATTACATGATTGAGGCCGATGATTACGATTCGGGAAAGGCTCCGACATTCTCGCAGATTCAGAAAGAAGGGATTGTCGTCGCGACATTCCGGTTGCAGCCCTTTTGGGCGCGCGTCGACCGCAGCGAAAACGGGGAAGCCATCGTAAAGAAGGATTTTGCGTCGTGCCCATTTTATGTGTACGGCTCAGACTATTCTGCCGAACATCGGCAGGTGCGCATCTGCGAGCCCCGAAATCCAGTCAGGGTAGGGCAGATGGACGACGGTCTGCTGAGTGAGGTCGTGAAAGTCCCGCTCAGGTTTTCGGAAAGTCAGGCGCTGCAAATAGCGGAATTCATGCCGTTCAGAAAAAACTGGTCCGAACTGCAAAGCTGTCGCTTTAATTATCACTACATGGAGCTGAACGACGGTTCCTGGGGATACATTCTGGACAATGTCGACGACGGACAGCCGATGCCCAGAATGTTCCAGATATGCGGATACAACGACATGGAAACATGCGGCTTTTCGGCCTGTCCGTTCGTCAAAGACGTGACGCTTTATGTTTCGATTATGGATGATTATCAATGGGAGAGTGAAACGACAGCCGGCGAAAGAACCGACTCGTTTGCGGCCAGGAAGTCCCTCATCGACTATGGAATCAACCTGATAGAGCCTTATCTGATAATAATCAGCGATGGCATTCTGGATCTGGTGTCGGAATTCTATCCGATGCAAGACGGCGGCATCGTCGTCGGCGGGCGGAGCTATCCGGTCATTGCCGAGAGCGCCATAATGGAGAACGAGCGAAGAATCAGGGACATCCGCCGGCTTCCGTACAGGGGGAAGAGCTTGCCCAAAGTGATACGTCGGGCCGATTTGAAAGACTGAATGCCATGGGACTTGAGATGCTCTCCATCGACCTTACGAACCATTGCGGCAAGCAATGCCCTTTCTGATACAACCACAGCACAAGGGATGGCGGCGTCGTGTGGAAGCCATCGGAGGTCATCGGCTTTGTGAAGGACTGCGTGGCCAACGGGATAAAGGCCGTTTCTTTGGGCGGCGGCGAGCCGTTTGAATACGACGGCGTGTTCGAAGTCATCGGCGCACTGCAGCCGATAGTCTACCTTTCGGTCACGAGCAACGGGCTCCCGCTCGACGATGCCGGTCGGTGGGACGCGCTGCTCCGCAACCGCCCCGACAATATTCACGTCACCATCCATCGCCCCGACAGCGGCAGCGAGGTGGACCGGGTGACAAGGACGGTGGCGCGGCTTTCGGCAGCAGGCATCAGGTCCGGCGTCAATCTAATGGTTTCCGCATCCGCCGTCGACGACGCCCGGCGGGTGTATGCCAGGCTTCGCCGGACGCTCGGCGCCGACCAGATTATTCTGGTGCCGCAGCGTTTCTCCGACACGCCCACTCCGCGCCAGCTCGCTTCGGTGGCCGGTGGGCAGCCGTTCCAAAGCCCCGACTGCATACTGGGCTGCAGACGGCCCGAGAGGTTCTGCTCGGTGTCGTGGGACAAGAAGGCCAACTCGTGCAGCTTTGCCGGCGGCCGGCAGAGGCTCGCGACGCTCGACTTCAAAGGCCTGACGGACGCTCTGGCCAGGGTGGATTTCGCCGGCTGCGGCTGAAGGGCCGGCACGCCGCGACGGCGCGCAATCAACCGATAAAGACAATAGACCTATTGAACAACAATTATAAAATGAGAAAAAGATGAACAACAGATTGAAAAAGCTTTCAGCAATTGCGTTGGGCCTCATGGCTCATGTGTTTACTCTGACCGCCCAGACACTGGCGGGCGTGTGGTCGACGACAGCGGCCGGCCCATGGAATTCGCTACCGTGTCGCTGCGCACCCTGCCCGACTCGGCGATAGTGACGGGCGTCATCACGGGCCTGGACGGCGAATTCAGCATCGACCACTCCGACGGCCGGGGCGACTTTGTGCAGGTGAGCACCATCGGGTATGTGACCTGTAACGTGCCGGTGTCGGCCTTCGCCACGCCGCAGACCATCAGCATCAGTGCCGACAACCGTATGCTCAACGAGGTGGAGGTGCGCACTGTGCGGCCCAAGACGACGCTCCGGGGCGACGCCATGGTGACAACCGTAGCCGGCTCGGTGCTCGAGCATTCGGGCAATTCGCTCGACGTGCTGGCCAAGGTGCCCGGCATCATCTCGGCCGACCCCGCCGACATCAGGACCGCGGCCGACGGCGTGTCGAAGATGGGCGCGGCCAAGCTCGTGGCGTCCTATCCCATCGGCAAGGGCAGGGTGAAGATAGGCGCCGAAGAGACCTACGTCAGCGGCGAGGAGAACTACTTCATCACGCTCGACAAGCTGCCGTCGTCGGAGGCCGAACTGACCGAAAACAACATCTCGGGCTTTGCCGAATATGCCGTGATGCTCCCCGTCGGAAGCCTGACGGCCGGCATCCGGTTCGAGCACGTCCGATTCGACTACGAAAACAGAACGGACGCCTCAAAGAACGTCAGCCGGGTGCGCAACAACTGGTTTCCCGCCTTCAACTTCCAGACAAAAATCAAGGACGTGGGCATGAGCCTCGCTTACTCGACCACCATCAAGCGCCCGCGCTACCACGAGATGACCACCGAGATAACCTACGACAACCGTTACGCCTATCAGACGGGCGACCCGACGCTGCTCAACGAAATCCAGCGGACGCTCTCGCTCAACCTGCAGTGGCAGTGGCTCGCCGCATCGGCATCGTTCGAGAGCGTCGAAAACACCATCTTCCAGAGGGGCTACCCCTACGACGACGACGGCGTGGCCATGATACAGTACTCCAATGCCGACGACGACGCCCGCTACTTCAACGCCTACCTCACCGCCTCGCCCACATTCGGCATCTGGAACCCGCGATACACGGCCGGCCTGCGGATGCAGCACTTCGCCACCACAGTGACCGACCCGCGCGAAAAGGCCGGCGAACGCGAACTGGCACTCGACGACCCGACGGCGTTCGTCTATGCCAACAACGCCTTCAGGCTAAAGAACAAGTGGGTGGTCGACGTCGACTACAACTTCACGAGCCGCGGCGACGTACTCGTATCGAGCCAGACCAGAAACAAGCACTGCCTCAGCCTGGCCGTGAGCAAGACATGGCTCGCCAACGACGCCCTGCACATACGCCTGTCGTGGTACGACGTGCTCAACAAGACGCTCAGCCGCTACTCGACCGACTACGGCAACTGCCTGATTGAGCAGACCAACAATCACTATCGGCCCACCATACAGCTGCTCGCCTCGTTCCGGTTCAACACCGCCAACAGCAAGTACAAGGGCACCGGCGCCGGACAGGACGCCAAGAGTCGCATGTGACCCGCCCCCCGACGTCGCGCAGACAACCGCCCCCGACCGGCATCCCCACCCGAAAATGGGAACCGCCGTTCGGGGGCGACTTTTGTGCCGTTGCGGATTATGCGCAATCAACGCCTCCCTGCCAGCCGGGAGCGCGGACGCGGGCTAATTTTGCGCTGGCGCGGGCGATTGTGCAGACGGTTTGCACTATCTTTGCAAGGCTCAACATCAAAACACGCACAATGCGAACATCAACCTACACGATAAGTCTGGCCATGCTGCTGACTGCAGCCGCGGCCAAGGCGCAGATGGTGCCGATAGGCGCCGTGGGGCAGGGCGAGGCCGGCGCGTCGTCGGAGCCCGTCTACTATTTTGCCGGAATGGACAGCGCCGGCCTGGCCGTCGACCGCGAGACGCATCCCGACGGCGCGGCGCAATGGTCGATGTTCGACGACGCGGCGGGCGCCTATGTGGACCTGACGGCGGCCGACACCGTGGCCGTCGGTACCGAGGGTCGCTATAGGTTGACGCTGACCGCCGCCGGCACCACGGCCGAGTGGACCTGCCTCTGCTTTGCCCCGCAGGTAACCGTGGACGTGGCCCGGCTCGACTCGGTGAACTGCACCAACGCCTATCTGCTGGCGCAAGCCACGGCCGCGTCGCCCACCTACGTCGACCCGGTGAGCGGCATTGAGCAAACCATCGGCCTGACGCTGGGCTACGAGTGGACCGTGGCCGACACGCTGACGATAGCCTCGGCCGACGGCAGGGCCACAGCGCCGTCGCCCACCGACAGCGTGCTCTGCATAGTGCGCGCCACCAGTTCGGCGGGCACGTGGGCCGAAGACACGGTGCGGCTGTCGGCCTATGCCGTGTCGGCCGACTTCGACTATGAGGTGCGCGGGCGCGACGTGCCGCACGAGGTGAGCATGGAGGGCGCGTGGTCGGCGCCGGTGGAGGTGGAGCTGACGCAGAAGGCGCGCGGCAGCATCACGGCCTACGAGTGGATGATGGGCGATGCGGCGCGCCTCTACGAGAAGAATCCGGTCTACACCTTCCAGAAGAGCGGCACCTATTCGCTGACGCTGACCGTCACCGACGAGCGCAGCGGATGCTCGGCCACGTCGGAGGCCAAGTCGCTGACGGTGACCGACAGTTTCGTGGGATTCCCTACGGCCTTCACCCCCAACGGCGACGGCGTTAACGACGAGTTCAGGCCTTCGTACAGGTCGCTCAAGAGCTATCATCTGGTCATCATGAGCCGGTGGGGCAGGGTGGTCTACGAGACACACGACCCGCAGACGGGCTGGGACGGGCAGACGTCGGCCGGCAAGGCTCCGGAGGGCACCTATTTCTATGTGGCCAAGGCCTCGGGCTACGACTCGGGAGTGTCGTTCAGCCTCAAGGGCAGCCTGACGCTAATCCGCTGAGAGGCCGCATATCATAAGCAGATAATCGTTATTTTCGCCGATGTTTTTTTTTTGAATCGTTAACCTAACAACCCAACCAATGGTTATGCTCCAAGATCTGTCAGTCCAGGAACAGGAAGAGTGCGCGAGAAAGAAAGTACAGGAGCTGATCGACTCGTGTCCGCGTTGCAACCAGTCGCCCGACGACATCAGACAAATCCGCAAGGCCTTTGAACTGGCCAACGACGCCCATCGCGGGATGCGCCGCAAGTCGGGCGAGCTCTACATATTCCACCCGGTGGCGGTGGCCACGGTGGCTGCCGTCGAGATAGGGCTGGGGCCCACCAGCATAGCGGCGGCGCTGCTCCACGACGTGGTGGAGGACACCGACATCACCCTGCAGGACCTTGAGAAGCTGTTCGGGCCCAAGGTGGCCTCGATAGTGGACGGGCTGACCAAGCTCGAGGGCGTGTTCGACCAGAACGCGTCGCTGCAGGCCGAGAACTTCCGCAAGCTGCTGGTGTCGATGATCGAGGACGTGAGGGTGATTCTGCTCAAGCTGGCCGACCGTCTGCACAATATGCGCACGCTCGATTCGATGCCCGAGCACAAGCGCTATCGCATTGCCGCCGAGACGCTTTACATCTACGCTCCCGTAGCGCACCGCCTCGGCCTCTTCGCCATCAAGACCGAGCTCGAAGACCTCAGCCTCAAATATGAGCATCCGCAGATATACGCCAGCCTGAGCGCCAAGCTGCTGAGCAATCAGGACGAATATGAGCGTTCGATAAGCCTGATGGCCAAGCCGATACGCGAGCAGCTTGATGCGGCCGGCGTGCAGTACGAGATAAAGGCGCGCACCAAGTCGGTCTACTCCATCTGGCGCAAGATGCAGGCCAAGCAGGTGCCGTTCGAGGAGATATACGACATATCGGCCATGCGCATCGTCTTCAAGCCCAAATCGGAGCTGAGCGAAAAGACGCAGTGCTGGGCCATCTATTCGGTGGTCACCGACCTCTACAAGCCCAAGCCCGACCGCCTGCGCGACTGGATCAGCGTCCCCAAGGCCAACGGCTACGAGGCGCTCCACACCACCGTGATGGGTCCCGAGGGCCGCTGGGTGGAGGTGCAGATACGCTCCGAGCGCATGGACGAGATTGCCGAACGCGGGTTTGCCGCCCACTGGAAATACAAGGCCAGCGAGGCCAAGGAGTCGGAAATCGACAACTGGCTCAACAGCATCCGCGAGATGCTCGAAAACCACGACTCCGACTCGCTCGAGTTTCTCGACAACTTCAAGCTCAACCTGTTCGCCTCCGAAATAATGGTCTTCACGCCGCACGGCGAGGTCAAGGTGATGCCCGTGGGCTCCACCGCGCTCGACTTCGCCTTTGAGATTCACACCAAGCTGGGCTATCACTGCATAGGCGCCAAGGTCAACTACAAGCTCGAGCCCCTGAGCCACGAGCTGCGCAGCGGCGACCAGGTCGAAATCATCACCTCCGACAAGCAGACGCCCAAATACGAGTGGCTCGACTTTGTGGCCACGGCCAAGGCCAAGACCTGCATCCGCGAGGCGTTCAAGGAGGAGCGCAAGCAGTATATCCAGCAGGGCGAGCAGCTGCTCAACGAGCAGCTCCAGCTCAAGCATCTGTCTATCAACAACCGCATCCTGAAGAAGCTGATGAAATACTTCCACCTCGAGACGCGCGAGGACATCTACTTCCAGCTGGGCAAGGGCATGATAAAGCTCGACAACATGGAGAAGATTCTTGCCCAGAAGTCGACCAACAAGTGGGTCAAATACTGGCGGCTGACCTTCGGCGGCGCCGACGACGATGCCGACGACGACGCCGACACGGTGCGCCCCAAGGTCAAGAACGTGGTGCTGACTGACGACAACCTGACCGACTATGTGATAGCCGAGTGCTGCAACCCCATCCCGGGCGACGACGTGGTGGCCTATCGCGACGACAGCGGCAAGCTGGTGCTCCACAGCCGCAAGTGCCCCACCGCCATCAGGCTGATGGCCAGCCGGGGCGACCGCATCATATCCACCCAGTGGGTGTCGCACAAGATTCTGTCCTACCTCGTCATCCTTTCGATCTCGGGCATCGACCGCCAGGGCATCGTGAGCGAACTGACCAAGATAATTTCGCTTGAGCAGAACGTCAACATGCGCTCGGTGCACTTCGAAAGCCACGACGGCGTGTTCGACGGCAACATCTACCTCTACATCCACAACACGGCCGACCTCAACATGCTGATCGACAAGATCAGCAAGGTCAAGGGCGTCCACAACGTCCTGCGCAAGGAGCGCACCGAGACCGACAACAAAGCATAGACACCAGAAACGCAAAGAATGAAATTCGAACTCCAATGCACCGACGCCCGCAGCAATGCGCGCGCCGGCATCATCAGCACCGACCACGGCCGCATCGAGACGCCCATATTCATGCCGGTGGGCACGGTGGGCTCGGTCAAGGGCATCCACTTCAAAGAACTCGAAGACGACGTCAGGGCGCAGATAATCCTTGGCAACACCTATCACCTCTACCTGCGTCCGGGCACCGACGTGCTCAGAGCTGCCGGCGGCCTCCACGGCTTCAACGGCTGGGACCGCCCGATACTGACCGATAGCGGCGGCTTCCAGGTCTTCTCGCTCAGCCAGAACCGCAAGCTCACGGCCGAGGGCGCCACCTTCCGCTCGCACATCGACGGCTCGCGGCACGTCTTCACGCCCGAAAAGGTAGTTGACATTCAGCGCATTATCGGTTCCGACATCATGATGGCATTTGACGAATGCCCGCCCGGCGACTCCGACTACGAGTATGCCCGCAAGTCGCTCGAACTGACGCACCAGTGGCTGGTGCGCGGCCTCGAACGCTTCGACCACACCGAGCCGCTCTACGGCCACAGCCAGACGTTCTTCCCGATAGTGCAGGGCGCCGCCCATCGCGACCTGCGCACGCGCTCGGCCGAGTTCGTGGCCTCGCTCGGACGCGAGGGCAACGCCATCGGCGGGCTGGCGGTGGGCGAACCCACCGAGACGATGTACGAAATGGTGGAGCTGGTCAACGGCATCCTGCCCAAAGACCGCCCGCGCTACCTGATGGGAGTGGGCACGCCGGCCAACATCCTTGAGAACATCGCCCTCGGCGTCGACATGTTCGACTGCGTGATGCCTACCCGCAACGGCCGCAACGGCATGATTTTCACCTCCAACGGCATCATCAACCTGCGCAACCGCAAGTGGGAGACCGACTTCTCGCAGCTTGACCCCGACGGCACCTCGTTTGTGGACCGTCGCTACACCAAGGCCTACGTGCGTCACCTGTTCGTGGCGGGCGAGATGCTGGGCTCGCTCATAGCCAGCCAGCACAACATCGCCTTCTACCTGTGGCTGGTGGGGCAGGCGCGGCAGCACATCATCAATGGCACGTTCGCCGAGTGGAAAGACCGGATGATTCCGCGCGTCACGGCACGACTGTGAGCCGGCGGCATCAGGGAGACATCATTCAGAAAAAATCAATTCAAAATCAACGAGATGCAACAGAAACAGATTCATGTGACAATCGTCACGGGATTCCTCGGAGCAGGCAAGACGACTCTTCTCAACAACGTCATAGCAAAATACACCGGCAAGCGGTTCGCGATAATCGAAAACGAGTTCGGCGAGATAGGCATCGACGCTGACCTGATAGTCAAGGCCGACAGCAGCAGCATCTTCGAACTGTCGAACGGCTGCATCTGCTGCTCGCTCTCCGACGATTTCTACGAGACGCTGTCGCGGCTCTTCGAGAGCGGACGGCAGTTCGACCACCTGCTGGTCGAGACCACCGGCATCGCCGACCCCAACGGCGTGGTGGGCGCCTTCATGGGCTCCGAAGGCCTGCAGAAGACCTTCGCCATCGACAGCGTGATCTGCCTGGCCGACGCCCAGAACATCGACAACGTGATGGACGAGCAGCCCGAAGTCAACAAGCAGCTGGCCCTGGCCGACATCGTGCTGCTCAACAAGGTGGACGGCCTC
>CALYZD010000091.1 GCA_945607565.1 uncultured Bacteroidales bacterium
TCATCGTCCGATTGGGCAGATAAAATATTCGCTAATTTAATTCAACCAACAAGTTGTATGATGTGTTCGTAAATAACATCGGTGGCATAAGTGCGCTTTATCGCAATCTTAGCGAATGGGGCTTTTACTTTGATGTAAGTGTCGCCATCGGTGTATACTACACTCTCGCCTGTGCACTTGCTTTTGCATTCGCCAAATTTGTAGAATTGTTTTGGCGAAATGAATAGGTTGTTTTGCTCGGCTATTTTAATAATTCTTTCCGATGCAGCTCGAAGTAAATCTCTCTCGCTCTGCACGAAATCTCGCATTTGTTCATCGGATAGCCCATTTTCAAAACATCGTATATCGCGGAAATCACGTTCTTTTTGTGTTTTTCGGGAACAGTTTTCAGAAATTCTTCCGCTGTCATTCCGTTTGTCAGAATTATGTCTTTGAGTTCTTTTGCCATTGTGCCAAAAATTAAAAATCCCCTCAAATGTACTTTCTTTTTTCTCCGGCTCAAAATCCCTGCCGCTCTCGCGTTCGTAGTCGTAGAGCACGCGGTTTTCAGGCTTCTGGCGCGCGTTGTAGCGGTCAATGGTTATGCTGTCTTTTATTTCTCCCGTCCATGCGTCTTGGATTTCGAGTGTCGCCTCGCTGATATTTTTGCTTTGCAGGATTTGTTTTGCCTCTTTTTTGACGGTTCTCAGATTTTTGCCACGTCCGAGGTCGGCTATTTCGTTCCAATCATCGTCATACAAGACATAATAGTCGTTGACACCACCCAGCCCTTTCGAGCCTTTGCTCTGTTGTGGGTTGACATAGTCCGCCGGTGCAATTTCATTGTCCCATTCGCCGTTTTCGAGCAGATGCAGTATCGCTTCCGCAATCTTTTTCAGCCGTTCTTTTGTCCAATAGACATAGACGTATTCCTTGACATTTACGTCTTTATGTGGCTTGAAGGTATCGGCAGCGGTGGCATCTTTTAAAGTGATGCCATAGTTTTTGGGGCGGTTGCGCACACCTTTATAGTTTTCTGCGTTTAGATTGTGCAATCCTATTCGCAACGAGTATTGAGGCAAATTGAGGTAATAGCTTATTTCTGTGGCCTTTTTAGCGCTTTTTACTCGCTCGGCAGATGGTTCTGCACCAATAGCATTTGATACAGCCAACGCAAAGGTGTGACTGTCGGCAATGTTCCAGTTTTTCAACAGACTCTTTAGCTGTTTTATTAATTTCTTATTATCTTTGCCGGCAGACAAAGCCCCCAGCTGTGCGAGGTTACTTGACGGCTGGCAGTTATTGTAGGGCGCATTATCCCCTTGTGGTCTATACGCGGTTAGCGTATGGGTCGGGGCTTGTTTATAAATCGTTATCGTTAATGCGGTAACGATTTTTTTTGTGCCTGCCACGCCGGCGAGCTCGTCCGGTTCAAAATCCCTACCGCCACCTCGCGTTCGTAGCCGTAAAACTCCACCCATAAAAAGCCGGACGCGCGACGGTCATTCGACTGCCACGCGTCCGCTTTTATTGATTGTCAGATTTTGACGTTCTCAGTAATTGGCCTTGATTTCTTCGAACGAAATACACTTGATGCCCATGTTTCTCATGTCAAAGATGTTTGCCTCGGCCACTTCCGGAGTCTTGGCGGAGCATGCTTCGAGGCAGCATATCGTTTCATAGTTGAGCGACATTGCGTCGTTGGCCGTTCCGCGCACGCAGTTCGGATACTGTGTGCCGGCAAGGATGACACGCGTCACGCCCATGCGGCGGAGGATAAGGTCGAGCTGCGTCTGGAAGAATGCCGAGTTGCGGAACTTAACCACCGTCATGTCTTCAGGCTCGATGGAGATGCCGTCGACAATCTCGCAGCCCCATGTGCCGGGAACGCAATAGCCGGGCTTGCCGTCGGTGAACAGAGGCACACGCGGGCCGTCGACGTCGAGGCCGTTGGGGCGATGCTCGCGGATGATATGCACCACCTGCCAGCCTTTCGAACGGCCGTATTTTGCGAGCGCGTCTATTGCCGGGATGGTGGCCTTGGCACCAGCCACGCACAAGGCTCCTTTGGGATCCACAAAGTCATTCTGCATGTCGATGATGATGATTGCCGTTTCTGCTTTCTTGGTCGACTGGGCAAAGGTCGTCGCTGCCGAAAGAACCATTGCCATAACGAAAATAAATCTTCTCATAATGCTATCGTTTTTAAATGTTATCGCGGCGGATACGCCACTTTGGTTGAATTTTAGTTCGTAAGCAAATTTTGTGTTTTTCTTAAAATTTCAACGCAAGTATAGGTAATATATTTTGATTGAAAAGCAGAATAACAATAATTAACTACAAATCATAAGCAGAATGCTCGATTTTTGAATGATTGGTCAGCGAGTGAAAAAGAACTGGCTTTCGGGAAAATCTGCTGACGGTCATCATCCGGGGAGAGCATTCACCCGCATAAAGCGAAAGCGCGCGATGGAAACCATCACGCGCTTTTTTTCGTTACGAGGTTGCACTACATCGGACGCATTCCGCCCGGAGGCGGGCCCATGGGGCCGCCGGGGCCGAAGTGACGGTCGTCCTGCCTTTGCTGGCCTATCGACTTGAGCTTGTAGGTGAAGGTCAGCATGAAATAGCGCGGTATGACGGTCGTGTTCTTGGTCTGGACGTAGGTGGTGGACAGCTGGCGCGAGACGCTCTTGTTGCTGTCGAGTATGTCGTTGACTTTGAAGCGAATCTCGGCGCGGCGCCCGGCCAGGAACTTGTAGGCCACGGCGGCGTTCCACATTATGTAGTTGTTGTCGTAGTCGTCGCCCATGCCCTGGGTCAGCTGGTTGCTGATGCTGTTGTTGAGCACAAAGTGGTTGAAGAAGATGAAGTTGGCCGTGCACGAAATGGTGTGACTGTAGTAGTTGTAGCTCTGCGTACGTGCCGAGTTGCTCTGCAGGATGTTGTAGCTGCCGTTGTAGGCCACGGTGAAGTCGACGTTCTCGCTGAAACTGCTGCCGATGGTCAGGCCGCCGTTCATCTTGTAGGTGTTGCTCTTCGACTTGACCTGATTATAGAGCGACGGCACCACCGACAGGTCGGCACCGAGCGTGAAGTTGACGTTGCTCCCGAGCCAGCTCACCGGCATGCCGTAGTTGACGTTGGCGCGCATGCTGTAGTAGCCGTCGAGGTTCTCGTAGCGGTCGAACTGCGTACCGGCGGGCAGGAGCAGATTGTCGTACTGGCTCAGGACGGTGTCTCTGTCGCAGATCATCGAGGTCTTGGCCACATAGTCGTCGGTGAGCGTCATCATGCACATGGCAAAGAACGAGTGCGACGTCTTGGGGTTCGACTTCATGGCGTGGAACCAGAGCTGATGCGAATACTGCTGCTTCAGCTGCGAGTTGCCGGCCGTGTAGACGCGCGTGTTGCTAACGTCCACGATGTCCTGCATCTGCGTCACCGAGGGCGCGCTGGTCGAGGTGCGGTAGCGGAAGCGCAGCATCTTGCTGCTGCCGCGCTTACCGCTACGGATGTGGAGTGACGGCAGGACGTTAAAGAATGTGCGGTCGGTGGTGAATGCCACCGGATATTCCTGGTCGCCTTTGAGCTGCGAGTTCTGGATGGCGACCTGCGCCGTGATGCGGATGTCGCTCAGCTTCAGGTTGAGGCCCACGCCGGCCTGCTGGCGGATGTATTCGGTGGTCTTCTTGCTGCTCAACGTCGGGCTGAACTCGAAGTTCGATGGGAGCTCGGTCGGGGTGGCCACGGTGTCGGCCAGCACGCGCTTGTCGCCGTTGCTGTGGGTGTAGTTGGGGCTGTAGCTGATCATGCCCGAGAGCCTGTCGGCGATGAACGGCTCGGTGTAGACCAGGCGCGCCCCGAGCATATAGGAGTCGCTGTTGTTGGTGTTGAGCTGATAGGCGATGACGTCGTTGTGCGGCGAATAGTTGTACTGATTGAGTTTGAAGGTGTTGCCGTCGGCATCGTTGTTGTTGATGTTGGCGCTCAGGCGCGTCGAGATGGTGCGCTGCGGCTTGTTGAGCTGATGGTTCCACGTCAGGTCGGCCTGGAACGAGAGGCCCTTGTTGCTGTTGAAGCTGTTCATCGAGTCGCGGGCGAAATAGTTGCCGTCGTAGCGGTCGATGCCCGACGAGAGGTTGTCGCGGTCGTTGTTCTGCCAGCTGCTGCCGAGCCACAGATTGATCTGATTCTTCTCGCTCGGCTTCCACTCGCCGCGCACGTTGACGCGATGATTGTTGTTCTCGGAATGCGAATCGTCCATGTCGGCATAGGTACGGAGCGAATCGTCGGCCGAGGCCAGGTAATATTCGCGCAGGCCCGACGACTCGTTGTCGTTCTGAGTGTTGCCGTAGAAATAGCTGACCTCGAGTTTGCCTTTTTCGTCCCACGAGTTGGCCGCATTGAAGCCCAGCGAAGCCACCTTGTTGATGCCGCTGTTGTTCATGACGCCCATAAAGTCGCCGCGCCCGAAGTTCTGCGTGTTGATGTTGTTGGCCGAACCGATGATGGAAATCCGCTTGTCGCCGTGGAAAAAGTTGAGATTGGCGGCGGCCTCGTAGCGGTCGTCGCTGCCATAGCCGGCATAGACGTTGCCGAAGCGGCCCTTGGCCACGCCCATTTTGGTCATGATGTTGATGGTCTTCTCGTCGTCGCCGTCGCTGAAGCCCGAGAATTTGGACTGATCGCTCTCGCGGTCGTAGACCTCGATTTTGTCGACCATGTCAGCCGAGATGTTGCGGAGCGCGATGGTCGGGTCGGAACCGAAGAACTCCTTGCCGTCGACCAAGACGCGCTTGACCGTCTCGCCGTGGGCCTTGACCTCGTCGCCGCTTATCGAGATGCCGGGCATTTTCTTGAGCAGATCTTCGGTGCTGGCGTCGGGGTTGACCTTGAAGGCGTCGGCATTGAACACCGTGGTGTCGCCGCGCTGCTCTTGTCGCGTCAGCACGCCGGCCACTTTGACCTCGGCCAGGTCGCGCGTGTCGGCCTTGATGCGGATGGTGGGCAGGCTGACGTCTTTGTCGAGCGTCACCTGGCGCTGCTGGGTCTTGTAGCCGATGAACGAGACGGCGACCACATATTTGCCGGCCTCCAGATTCTTGAATTCGAACGCGCCGTCGGCGTCGGTGCTGCGGCCGGCCACGGGCTTGTCGTCGCCGCTGCGGGTCAGTGTGACTGTGGTGCCGAGCAGTGGCTGCCCATCGGTGGCGTCGATCACTTTGCCGCCAAGCCTGTACTGGGCCCGGGACGCGAGCCCGACGGTCAGCAAAAGTGCAAGTAGAATGAATTTCATTATTTCTTTGGTGTTATTGATTTGTGTTCGCTTTCAAACGCTGATATAGAACGCACGAGGCGCGCAAAGTTAAACCTTGTGCATCGTTTTTTGGTCAGGATTCGGAGGAAATCCGCCGGCACCCGCCCCGACCGTTCACATAATGAACAAGTTGCGCAGCGGACTTCGTCCACCGAATCCCGACGTTTTTTTTGTCAGCAAGCGTCCACTCCGGCGGCCAGACCGGCACACAGCATGTCGAGCTGAGCGTCGCTGATGACGTATTGCGGCATTACGTAGACCAGTCGACCGAACGGTCTGATCCACACACCGTTGTCAACGAACACCCGTTGCAGCCGGGCCATGTCCACCGGCTCTTTCATCTCCACCACCCCGATGGCGCCCAGCACCCGCACGTCGGCCACTCGACTGTCGGCTGCAAGCGGACCAAGATGCTGGCGCAGACGGCTTTCGATGCGCGCGATATTGGCCTGCCAGTCGGTCGAGAGCAGCAGGTCGATCGAGGCATTGGCCACGGCGCAGGCCAGCGGGTTGCCCATGAATGTGGGGCCGTGCATGAAGCAGCCGGGCGTGCGCGCGCTGATGGTCGATGCCACGCGGGCCGTGCACATCGTGGCCGCAAAACTCATGTATCCGCCCGTCAGCGCCTTGCCCACGCACATGATGTCGGGCGTCACGTCGGCGTGGTTGCAGGCAAAGAGGCGGCCCGTGCGGCCGAATCCGGTCGCTATCTCGTCGGCTATCAGCAGGATGCCGTTGGCGCGGCATAGTTCGGCCACACCGCGCAGATATTCAGGGTGATAGAAGCGCATTCCGCCCGCACCCTGCACAATCGGCTCCAGCACTATGGCCGCCAGCTCGCTCCCGTGCCGGGCCACGATGTCGCGCATCGGCTTCAGGTCCATGTCGTTCCACTCGCCGCCGAAAGGCACTTGCGGCGCCGGCGCGAAGAACTGGACCGGCAGTTGCGAACTGAAGATGCTGTGCATGCCGGTCACCGGGTCGCAGACGCTCATGGCGTGCCAGGTGTCGCCGTGGTAACCGCTGCGGATGGTGGCAATGCGGCATCGCTCGGGGTGGCCGGCCGCGTACTGATACTGAATGGCCATCTTGAGCGCGACCTCGACGGCCACCGAGCCTGAATCGCTGAAAAACACCCAGTCCTGCCCCGGCGCCAGCTCTATCAGGCGGCGCGCCAGGTCGATGGCGGGCTTATGAGTCAGGCCTCCGAACATGACATGGCTCATGCTGTGCAGCTGATTCTCGACGGCGGCATTGAGCACCGGATTGTTGTAGCCATGGCAGACGGCCCACCAGCTCGACATGCCGTCAATCAGCCGACGGCCGTCTTCGAGCTCAATCATCACACCCTCGGCGCGCCTGACGGCGTAGCACGGCAGCGGGTCGATGGCCGAGGTGTAGGGATGCCAAATGTGTTCGCGGTCAAATTTCAGATCCATCACAATCCCCCCTTTCATTCAACGTCCAGTTTCAGATCTCTCAGGTCGTCGTCGATGGTGCGGGCGCCGATCGTCGTCAGCATGTCGCCCACAATCGACGCGTTGACGCCGGCCCGCAAAGCCGTCTGCTGCTCGGCGTAGTACTGCGCCCGGCCGCCCGCCATGCGGATGAAGGCTCGCGGATTGACCATGCGGAACATCGCCATCGTGCGGAACACCTCTTCGGGCGGCAGCGTCGGACGGCCCTCGAGCCTGGTGCCGGCAATCGGCATCAGCGTGTTGACCGGAATCGACTGAACGTCAAGGCTTCGCAGGAAGACAGCCATCTCGACCCTCTGCTCCGGCGTCTCGCCCATGCCGATGATGCCACCCGAGCACACGCTCATGCCCACCTCGTGCGCCCAGCGGATGGTCTGCACCTTGTCGGCGATGGTGTGCGTGGTGCAGACGTGCGGAAAGAACGACGGCGCCGTCTCGATATTGCAATGATAATGAGTCAGTCCCGTGTCGTGCAGACGCTGCAGCTGCTGCTTGTTGAGCAGGCCCATCGACGCGCACAGCTGTATGTCGGTCACCTTTTTGATGTCGTTGTAAATCGCAATCAGTTCGTCGAGCTGACGGTCGGTCACCGTGCGGCCGCTGGTGACGAGCGAGAACCGGTGCACGCCTTTCTGCCCGTTGCGCATGGCCATGGCCACGGCCTCGGCGCCGTCCACCAGCGGATATTCCTTGATTCCGGTGTGGTGCGCGTGCGACTGGCTGCACCACTTGCAGTCTTCCGAGCATCGGCCCGACCGCGCGTTGATTATCGAACACAAGTCCATCCGGTCGCCGCAAAAATGGCGTCGGATCCGGTTGGCTGCCGCGTAGAGCCGGCCGGCTTCGGTTTTTTGCATCAGTTCCAACGCGGTCTCGGCATCAATCGCATAGCCGTCGATGATGGCCTGAGACACTTCTTCAATCGTTTTCATTTTTCTGTAAGATTTATTGTTTTGAGTCAGGGACAAAACGATGCCGCGACGCTTCGTCTCCAAAGCATCGTAGCATCGTTCAATATTCTGTTTTTCAGATTATCCGGCGCAGGCGCACAGGGAGTTGCCGGCATCGGACGGCTCTGCAGCGCCTGCATCTCGGGCTGCGGCGGGTCGTCCGTTTCGGCGCTGTCGGCAAAGGGCTGCATGGCGGCGGCCGACTTCAGCCGACGGCCGATCACCGCCACTGCCCTGCCCGTCTTGAGCAGAGCGGCGTCGCACACCCTGGCGGCCAGATGACCGATGACAATATGTCGCCCAAGACCCTGAAACACAGAGTACCCCTTCCGCGACCAATGTCTGAAGCGGATTATCGGACGACCATATTTGCTACCGAATCTTCTCACAGCGCCCAAAAGTGATTTCTACAAAAGGCCGTGCAGTTTGAGTTCCTCGGCCATCTGCTGCTGGACTTTCCGGGCCTCGCTACCGGCGGCGGCCGCGAAATCCTCCGACTTGTCGGCATAAATGATTGCGCGCGAGGAGTTTACAAGCAGCCCACACATCGAGTTCATGCCATATTTGCAGACCTCGGCCAGGCTGCCGCCCTGAGCGCCAATGCCCGGCACCAGCAGGAAGTGGTCGGGCACCAGTGCGCGCACGTCGGCAAACATGCTGCCCTGCGTCGCGCCCACCACATACATCATGTTTTCGTCGCTGCCCCACTGCTGCGAAGTGCGCAGCACCTTCTCGAACATGCGCTCGCCCTTCTCGTCGGCCGTCAGCTGAAAGTCGTGCGACCCCTTGTTCGACGTCAGCGCAAGCAGGATGACCCACTTGCCGTCGTAGGCCAGAAAGGGCGACACGCTGTCCTCGCCCATATACGGCGCCACAGTCACCGAGTCGATTTCGAGCTCCTCGCCAAAAAAGCTGCGCGCATACATCGCGCTGGTGTTGCCGATGTCGCCGCGCTTGGCATCGGCCACGATAAACTGGTCGGGATAATTGCTTTTGATGTATTTCACCGTCTTCTCGAACGCCGTCCAGCCCTTGAGGCCGAGGCTCTCGTAGAACGCGAGGTTGGGCTTGTAGGCCACGCAGAAAGGCGCCGTCGCATCCACAATCGCCTTGTTGAACGCGAAAATCGGATCCTCGTCGGCGAGCAGATGCTCCGGGATTTTCTTTATGTCAGTGTCGAGCCCGACGCACAAGAAGCTCTGCTTGGCGCGGATATTGTCAAAAAGTTCCTGTTTATTCATCGTTTTCCTTTTTTATGATTTCCTTATAGTAGAATCGTCATGCAGGCAAACCGCTACAGCTCAGCCTCTTTCAGGCGCTCGGCATTCTCGGCCACAATCAGGTGGTCGATGCAGTCCTGAATGTCGCCGTCCATGAACGCGCCCAGATTGTAGACCGTATAGTTGATGCGATGGTCGGTGATGCGGCCCTGCGGATAGTTGTAGGTCCGGATTTTGGCCGAGCGGTCGCCCGTCGACACCATCGTTTTGCGGCGCGAAGCGATGTCGTCCACATATTTCTGATGCTCCTTGTCATAGATGAACGTTCGCAGGCGGGCCAGAGCGCGCTCCTTGTTTTTGGGCTGATCGCGCGTTTCGGTGCACTCAATCAGAATCTCCTCCACCACGCCGGTGTTCGGGTTCTTCCAATTGTATCGCAGCCTGACGCCCGACTCCACCTTGTTGACGTTCTGACCGCCGGCGCCGCTCGAGCGGAACGTGTCCCACTTTATTTCGCCCTCGTTGATTACCACGTCAAACTCCTCGGCCTCGGGCAGCACCGCCACCGACGCAGCCGACGTGTGAACCCTGCCCTGCGTCTCGGTGGCCGGCACACGCTGCACGCGGTGCACGCCCGACTCGTACTTCAGTGTGCCGTAAACCTTTTCGCCAGTCACAGAGCATATTATCTCCTTGAAGCCGCCGGCCGCACCCTCGTTGCAGCTCGACACTTCCATCTTCCAACCCTTTGTCTCAAAATATTTTGAATACATTCTGAACAAGTCACCGGCAAAGATAGCCGCCTCGTCGCCACCGGTGCCGCCGCGGATTTCGAGAATCGCATTCCGGTCATCCTCCGGGTCGGCCGGAATCAGCATCAGTTTTATCTCCTCCTCCAGCACCGGCAAGCGCTCCTCGGCCTGCGATATTTCCTCGCGAGCCATCTCGCGCATGTCGGCGTCCTGCTCGGTCGCGATTATTTTTTTTGCCTCTTCGATGTTGGCATTCAGCTGGATATATTCCTTTCGGGCCGACATCAGATCCTCCAATTCCTTATATTCTTTTGTCAGACGCACATACCTTTTCTGATCCGCAATCACCGAAGGGTCCGTTATCAAAGTCGAGATTTCCTCAAAACGGCCGACCAGACCGTCAAGTTTCTGAAGTATAGTAGATTCTGCCATCCTGTGGTTTGATTTTTTACGTGAACACTTGCTGCCTTTTGCGCAAACAGCCGACAAAAATAGGCATTTTTATCGCACAAGCCACACCACCGCCACAAACGCTTCGGCACCGGCTCCAAGCGACCTGAACGCCAGCCGTTTTCGGAGCCACTCACAACCAGCCTAAAACCAAAAAAGTGAAGCCAGGCGGAGAGCCCGAGCTTCACTTCAGCTAACTAAATCCAAGTTTTATGAAAAATCCCCACTGCAAATATGCAGCACTTTTTCTAAT
>CALYZD010000092.1 GCA_945607565.1 uncultured Bacteroidales bacterium
CCACACGGGCGGTCGGGAGACCGCCCCTCCTTGAGAGCTTGCGCAAAAATGCGGCGTCCGAGGGGCGCAAAAAAATAGTCGCGCCATATTGGCGCAACTGTTTTGCCGCCCCCCGCAGCCCCCTCATCTTTGTGCCCGTAACCAACCGACACACACGCAATTCCGACTTCTACCTCCACATCCGCCGGAAGGCCGCCTGCCAGCTTCCGCACGCCGAGGTGGCGACGCTGAAGCCCTACTACACGATGCTGAGCGACAACATTGTGAGGCAGCGCGCCGAAACGCCGGAGATAATACGCGGACTGGTGCAGGCCTTCGCCTACACCATCATTTCGCTGGCACGCCTTTGCAGGCAGCATGACGAGGTGGAAGGTTAGCCCGGCCGCTCTGCCACCGCCCCACCCCGGCCCTGTGCGGGTCAGATGCCGTGGAACTTGCGGACGGAGTTCTGGAGGCGGTCGGTCATGCCCTTGAGCTTCAGTGCCTCGGCGCTCACACTGTCGGCGCCGGCGGCGTTGAGCTGCGTCACCTCGTTGAGCTGACGCATTGCCTCGTTGACCTGCTCTACGCTGACCACCTGTTCGCGCGAGGAGACCGAGATGTCCATCACGAGGCTTGCCGTGCGCTGTATTTCGGGAGTGATTTCGGCAATCATGGCCATGGCGCGCCCGGCCGTCTCGTAGGTGAGCGACGATGCGTCGCTGATGCCGTTGACTATCTGCTGCGTGCGCTCGGCCAGGGTGCGCACCTCCTGCGCCACCACCGAGAAGCCGCGGCCATAGCTGCCGGCGCGTGCGGCCTCCACACTGGCGTTGAGAGCCAGCACGTTGGTCTGCGACGCTATGCCGTTGATGGCGCGTATCTTGCCTATGATGTCCTTCACATATTCGTTGGCCCGCTCCGACACCTGACGGCTCTCGACAATGGTCTTCGAGGCGTGCTCGGCCACCAGGCCGGTGTCGTGCGAGTTGTTGGCGGCCTGCCTTACGTTGGCATAGATGGTCTCCATCGAAGCCGCCACCTCTTCGGCGGCCGATGCCTGCTGCCCTGCGCCGTCGGCCAGCTTGACTGCCTCGGTGTTGAGGCTGCGGCAGGTGCTGTTGAGCTGCGCCACGCCGTCGCGAATGTCGGCCACCAGTGCGCGGAAGCTGCGGACCATCGCATTGATTGCCGCCTGAAGCCTGCCCATCTCGTCGGTGCCCACGTTGTCGAAGCCCACCGACAGGTCGCCGGCCGCCAGCCGTTCACTGGCGGCGATGCACATGTTGACGGGCACTATTATCAGGCGCGACAGCACCACGATGACCACCACCGATATGAGTATGACAAGTATGGTGATGACTATGGTGAAGCGGCTCTGCACGTCGACGAACGATGCCGTGCGCTGCCCGACGGAGGCTATCTGATCGAGGCCGATGTCGGTGGCGCCGCCAATCTCGAAGCCGAGGTCGCGGCCCACTTCGCGGCGCTTGAGCTCGGTCAGGCGGCAATGGCGCAGGTTGCTGAAGTAGTCGTTGAGAGCACTTGCGGCGCTCGACAGCAGGAAGTGCGCGCCCGAGGGCATCTCGGCCGCATCCACCGCCATCGACAGGCTGATGACGTCGGCATAGTAGGCCTCCAGATTGCGGTAGTTGTGGTCCACACACATCTGCATCAGTATCGAGTTGAGCTCAAAGAACTGCTGCACCAGCGGGTAGCCTTCGAGCCGGGCGTCCTTGAGCGCCGTCGTGGCCTGCCCCAGCTGGCGGAAGAGCTCGTTCTGCTGCTTCTGCATGGTGGCGTAGTCGGCCAGCACGGTGCGGAACTCGGCAATGCGCCCGCCTATATAATTAAGGTCTATGCCGCTGCGATTCAGGATCTCGATGTCGGCCTGCATCAGCTGCTCGAACTCGGCGTAGCGTGCCCGCAGACGGGTGAAGGCCGCTATGGCGCGGTCGGCCTGACGGTTGTCGCGACTGCGGTCAAACACTTCGAGGCTCTGCTGCACCTCCTGCCAGTCGCGCTCAATGGCCGACACGGCATTGGCCGTGGGAATATACTGCTGCGAGAGTCGCTGCTGGTCGGAGTGGAGAAGGAACATCACCACGCCGCTGATGCACCCCTGAACGAATATCAGAGCCAGCACTATGCCAAAGCCCAAGGCCAGCTTGCGCCTGAACGAAATGTTGGATAAATAACTGAGACCTAATACTTTGCTTAACTTACCTTTTTGCATCTGCTGTTTTTTTTGAATATATTTTGGTAATAAAATGTTGCTCGTCGTTTCATTAATGCAAACGATGCGTAAATTTGAGAACTTTTTTAATTATTTACACTATGTTACGTATATTAAATCGTGCTCTGTTATTCATATTGTTGCTTGCTGCCGCCGGCTGCTCCTGCTCCGACACCACCGACAAAGACCGCGTGGCCATCCTGATTCCGTCGGACATACTGCGGTTCAAGAACGTGGCCAAAGTGTTCGCCTCCAAAATGAACGAGGCGGGCTATCAATGCGACATCTACAACGCCGCCAACAGCGAGGCCCTGCAGATGGAGCACGCACGCCGCGCCATAGCGTCGGGAGTGCGCTGCGCCTGCATCAGTGCGGTCAATGCCAACACGGCAGCAGCCATCGTCCGCCTCTTCGAGGAAGCCGGAATACCCGTGGTGGCCTACAACCGTCTGATAAACAACTGCCATCTCAACTGCTTTGTGGCCGGCGACGTCAAAGGCCTGGCCGAGATGATGGTGCGCACGGCCATCGAAGCCAAGCCCAACGGCTACTACTACATAATAGGGGGCGACCGCTACGACATCAACGGGCACGCCCTGCGGCAGGCCACCGACTCGCTTCTGGCGCCCTACGAGGAGCGCGGCGACATCACCGTGGTCTATCGCTGCTACACCGAAAACTGGGACCCCGCCGTGGCTGCCGAGCAGTTCGTGCAGGCGATCAACCTCTCGGGCCGCAAACCCGATGCGGTGCTCGCCGGCTACGACGCCATGTCGCGCTCGATAATCGGCGCCATCGAGGAGATATACGGCAGCACCGACGGCATAGTGGTGACCGGTCAGGACGCCGAACTGGCATCGGTGAGGATGATTGTTGAAGGAAGGCAGACCATGACCGCCTACCACCGCCAGGCAATCGAAGCCGACATGGCGGCACAGGCCGCAGCCGCCCTCGCTGCCGGCCGCAAGCCCAAAGACATCATCACCGGCACCACATTCAACGGCATGGAAGAAGTGCCCACCATCAGCGTCACGTCGCAGCTGATAACACAGGACAATGTGAACGAAGAAATCATAAAGCGAGGCATCTACAAGGCCGAAGACGTCTACGACACCGGCGGCTTCTGACGCCGACGGCGCACCACACGCAATGCACCTACCGAGAACGACCCGAACCATGAAGAAGACACTGACCAGACTGCTGATTGCCGGACTGACGGCTGCCGCCATGGCCTGCTCCGACGGCAACGTCCCGAACGACGCCGCCGCGCGTCAGAGGAAGGAAATCGAAATGCGCATCGGCAACCTGCCCGAGGGCGAGCTGCGCGCCATCTTCGCCGACAGCCTGCAGCGCCACGACGCCCTGACCAAGGTGGTGGCCGGACGCTATCTGGGCACCAAATGCCGCAACCGCAGCAACTTCCAAGAGGCCAACCGCGTGCATCAGGACGCGCTCGACATGGCGCACCGCCTCAGCGACACGCTCGAAATCATCAGACTGCTCAACTGCATCGGCACCAACTTCAGGCGCATCGGCGCACTGACCGAAGCCTCGGAATATCACAACATGGCACTCAACCTGTCGATGAACAGCCGCTCGCTCGACAGCATCCAGGCACAGAAGGTGCGCACGCACGCACTCAACGGCATCGGCAACATCAGCATCACCATGGGCTACACCGGCGACGCACTGCGCTGCTTCAGCGAAGCCCTGAAGATAGAGCGCAAGCTGGGCAGCACACTGGGCATGGCCATGAACTACGCCAACATCGGCGCCATCTACGAGGAGCGACTCGACTACGACTCGGCACTCGTCTTCTACCGCAAGTCGATGGAGTGCAACGAGAAGATAGGCTCGCAGATAGGCCTCTCGCTGTGCCACACCTACATGGGCAACATCTACGAGCACAAGCACCTCTACGACGACGCACTCAACGAATACCTGATGAGCTGGGACGTCATTCAGGGCAGCGACGACTCGTGGCACAAGCTGGTGTCCATCTCGGCCCTCGCCAAGTTCTTCCTGCACCGCGCCGACAGCAAGATGGCGCTCAAATACATCGACATGGCACGCGCCACCGCCGACAGGATTGACGCCATCGAATACCGCCGCGAGGTGGCCGACCTGCTGATGCAGTACCACAAGTTGACCGGCAACACCGATGAGGCTCTCAAATATCTGGAACAGAAAAACGCGCTGAACGACTCCATAATGAGCGAACGCAACGCCAACCTCTACATGGACATGCGCTACCGCTACGAACGCGCACAGAGCACGCAGGAGCTCGACCGCCTCAAGGAGGCCAACCGCTCAATGCGCAACTCCAAATTCTACATAACCGTGGCCGCACTGCTGATGCTTCTGCTGCTGACCGCCACCGTGGTGATGCTGCACCGCTACCTCAGGCTCATGAAGCGTCAGAACGCCGAACTGATTCAGAGCAACGCGCTCAAAGACGACATGTTCGTGGTGCTGTCGGGCAACCTGAAGACACCGGCCGCCGAGCAGCTCGACCTGCTCACCGACATAGCCGCCGCCGGCACACTGACGCCCGACAGCCGCGCCGGCCGCGACCTGGCCCAGGCCATCGACCTGACACGCAAGCAGGCCGGCATACTCGACGACCTGCTCAAATGGGCACAGCTGCGCAGCCACCGCACCGCCCCCAGCCGCACCACGGTCGACATAGCGCAGATAATCAACGCCGTGGTCGACGGCAATCACACCGAGATACTGGCCAAGAGGCTGATAGTCGACATCCGCACAGGCAACGACTGCACCGTGACCGCCGACCCCAAGATGTGCGAATATATAATAAGGAGTCTGGTGAGCTACTCGCTCAAGAGCATCAGCCGCGGCGGCATCATAGGCATATCCACGCGCGTGCACGAACGGATGCTGGCCGTGAGCGTGCAGGACAACGGCAAAGGCATGTCGGCCGAAGAGATAGAAAAGGCCTTCGACGTGCGCAGCAACACCTCCGACGACCGCCTGAGCCTGCCCATCTGCAAGGAGATGGTGGCCTGCAACGGAGGCACAATCAGCATCAGCAGTGTCCTGCACCGCGGCACCCACATAACGTTCGAACTGCCCAAGGCCTAACGCCCGCGCGTGCGCAGGAAGGCCTCGATGCGATTGGTGGCCTCACTGATGTTGCCGAGCGAATTGGCATACGAGAAGCGCACAAAGCCGCTGCCGTTGGTGCCGAAGTCGATGCCGGGCGTGATGCCCACATGGGCCTGCTCAAGCACCTCGAAGGCAAAGCGATAGACATCGTCGGTCAGGCGGCGCGCATCGGCAAAGATATAGAACGCGCCCTCGGGCTCGGTGTGAATCACAAAGCCAAGCTGCCGCAGACGCCCTATCAGAAAGCGGCGGCGCTCGTCGTAGACGGCACGCATACGCTCCACGTCGGCTGACGCGCCCTGCAGAGCCGCCAAGCCCGCACGCTGCGAAAGGCTCGGCGCGCAGATGAACAGGTTCTGCTGCAGCGTGCGCACGCTGCGCACATGACGGCGCGGCACCACCATCCACCCCAGACGCAATCCGGTCATTGCAAATCGCTTCGAAAAACCGTTGACCACAAAGCAGTTGTCGGTGTACTCGAGCATGGTGTGCGCCTTGCCGCCATACACCAGTCCGTGATATATCTCGTCGGAAATGACGGGCACGGGCAGCCCGGCAAGCGCCTGCATGGTCGACGGGCCAAGCTGCGTGCCGGTGGGGTTCATGGGCGAATTGATTATCAGGGCGCGAGTGCGGGTGCCCACGGCGCGGCGGAGCTCGTCCATGTCGTAGTCGAAGCCAGTCTCGGCACACAGGGTCACCTCGGCGGGCACGGCGTTGCAGGCCAGGGCGAAATTGCGGTAGCAGGCATAGCCGGGATTCGACATCAGCAGCTCGTCGCCCGCGCCGCACAGCAGCATCACGGCCATCAGCAGCGCCGGCGACGACCCCGACGTGACCACGATGCACTCCGGGTCGACCTCCACGCCGTGCTCCGAAGCATAGAAAGCGGCTATCGCCTCGCGCAGGTCGAGGTCGCCGAGCGAATGGGTGTAGTGCGTCAGGCCATCGGCCATGGCACGCTGCATGGCCTCAAGGGCACATCGGGGCATCTCAAAGTCGGGCTCCCCCACTTCGAGGTGAATGACGTCGGCGCCCTGACACTGCAAGGCGTTGGCACGTTCGAGAACGTCCATAACCATGAACGGACTCATTTGCGAAAGTATCGGATTCATCGTTTCTGAATAGATGCTGTTGTAGCGGTTCCACATTCTGATTGCCGGCAAAGCTACAAAAAGACGCCGGCCGGGCATAGCGGCGGCGGCCAAAATGCGTGCCGGGCCGAAATTGTGGGAGCGCAGTGGCCCTCTGTGTGCATTTTGATTACTTTTGCACACCGCCGCGCCGGGCACTCGGGCGCGCCACGCTACACAATGGAACAGACACTGCTCAACGGCACACTGCACTATCTGGGCTGCGACGGCCGACACGCCGACACGGCCACCCTGAGCCTTGCCCGGCAGGCCATAGGCACCATGACGGCTCTGGCCGACTTCCGCTGCTGCGAAATCAGCCTCAGCGACCTCGGACACACGCCCGACTTCGTGCTCAAGCCCGCCTATGCCACCATAGCCGGATTCGTGGCCGAAGCCTCGCTCTTCGCCGCCACGCTGGGGATTCGGGTCGACCGCAAGATAAAGTCGCTCGGCACCGTCGACATGAGCGCCGCCGTGGCCGCCAACGCCGCCGCCAACGCCATCCTCGACGCCCGCGTCGAAGCCGCACTGACCGACGGACAAGTGCTCTTCTGCCCCGGATACTCGGGCACCGACATGAGCGACGTCCGCCACGTGCTGCAGCTGCTCGACGCACAGCGCCGGCTCGGCATCTTCACCTCCGATTCGGGCATGATGATACCCGAAAAGTCGGTGGCGGGGCTGCTGCTCAAGGGCTACCGCTTCAGCTGCCGCGGATGCCTGATAGCCTCCAAATGCGAACACCTGCGCCGCGGCCTGACGTGCTACGGCAGGCAGGACTGAAACCATCCGACCAACAGAAAAACAACACATAACACATCAAGACATGCTACACGAACCTATCAGCCGCGTCAGGATTTTCGACGGCGCCATGGGCACCGAACTGTCGCACCTGCCCGAGGCGCAAGGCCACATGCTCGAAGAGCTCAACATACTGCACCCCGAGATAATCGAGAACCTACACCGCCGATACATCGAGGCCGGCGCCGACTATCTGACCACCAACTCGTTTAGCATCAGCCCCACCAAGTGGAAGAACAGCCCGCTTGGCTGGCAGGAGACGGCCGACGCCGCCATAGCCGTGGCACGCCGCGCCGCGCAGGGCACCGACGTCAAAGTCATGTTCGACATGGGGCCGTCGGGCCGGATGATGGAACCCATCGGCGACTACACCTTCGAGCAGGCCTACGACAACGTCAGGGCCGTGGTCGAGCACGTGCGCGACCGCGTCGACGGCTTCATCATCGAGACCTTCTCGGACCTCTACGAGATGCGCGCCGCCGTGCTGGCCGTGCGCGAAAACACCGACCTGCCGCTCTTCGCCACCATGACCTTCGACGCCTCCGGACGCACCCTCACCGGCTCCACGCCCGAGATAGCCGCCGTCACGCTCACCGCGCTGGGAGTCGACGTGCTGGGCATCAACTGCTCCACATCGCCCAAGACGTTCGTCGACCTCGTGCAGCGAATGCGCCCGCTCACCCACCTGCCCATCATGACACAGCCCAACATGGGCCTGCCCATGATGAAGGACGGCAAGACATTCTACAACTACACCGACGACGAGTTCGCACACTGGACCGAACGCCTGATCGAAGCCGGAGCCTCGATTGTGGGCGGATGCTGCGGCACCTCGCCCGCAACCATAGCCGCCATAGCACGCTTCAAAGGGCGCGAGGTCAGCCAATACCCCGCCCCAGCCGACACCTACATCTGCTCGGCCACGCAACTGCTGCGGCTGCAGAAAGGACTCATCTGCGGCGAACGCCTCAACCCCACCGGCAAGAAGAAACTCAAAGAAGCCCTGCTGGCACGCGACTTCGACTATCTGCAGAAAGAAGCCCTCAACCAGGAATCGGCCGGCGCCGACTTCCTCGACCTGAACGTGGGCATAGCCAACTGCGACGAAAAAGCACTGCTCTGCCAGGCCACACGCAAGGTGCAGGAAGTGTGCGACCTGCCGCTGCAGCTCGACAGCTCGAGCCCCGACGCGCTCGAAGCCGCCATACGCATCTACAACGGCGTGCCCATGATCAACTCCATCAACGGAAGCGACGAATCGATGGACGCACTGCTGCCCGTGGTGGCCAAATACGGCACGCCCACCGTGGCGCTCACACTCGACAAAGACGGCATCCCCGAAACGGCCGACGGACGCATCGCCATCGCACAGCGCATAATCGACCGCGCCGCCCGCCACGGCATCGACCGCAGGCAGCTCGTGTTCGACGCACTGGTGATGACCGTGTCGTCGAACCAGAGCCACGGCCAGACCACGCTCCGCACGCTCGAAGCCCTCAAGCGCCTTGGCGTGCTGACCATCGTCGGCCTCTCGAACATCTCGTTCGGACTGCCCGAACGCGCACACCTCAACCGCACCTTCCTCGCCATGGCCTTCGAGCGCGGCCTCGACATCCCCATCATGAACCCACTCGACCGCGACATAGTGCAGACAGTCAGAGCCTTCAACGCCCTCAGCGGCATCGACGCCAACTGCGAACGCTACATAGCCTTCAACACCGCCGGCAACGCCACCGAGCAGGCCGACGACCTCTTCCACGCCGTGGTGGCCGGACTGCGCGACACCGTGGGCCGACACATCGAGCACGAACTGCAGACCGCAACACCCGAAAGCATCATCAGCGACGTACTGATTCCGGCCCTGACCGAAGTGGGCGAACGCTTCGAAAAGAAAACGGTCTTCCTGCCGCAGCTCATCCAGTCGGCCGAAGCCGCCAAGGCCGCCTTCGAAATCCTATCGACCAGATATGCCCGCAACGACGCCGGACACAAAGGCACCGTGGTCATTGCCACCGTCAAAGGCGACGTCCACGACATCGGCAAGAACATCGTGAAAGTTGTGATGCAAAGCCATGGCTACAAGGTGGTTGACCTTGGCAAGAACGTCGACAAGGAAACGGTGGCCGAAGCCTGCCGCCGGCACAATCCCATGGCCGTGGGCCTGAGCGCGCTCATGACCACCACCGTCGACGCCATGGAAGACACCATCCGCCACCTGCGCAGCCTCGGCATCGGCCTGCCCGTGATGGTGGGCGGCGCCGTGCTGACCGAAGAGATAGCCGCCCACATCGGCGCCGACTACTACGCCCAGGACGCACTGACATCGGTCGGCATCCTCGAAAAAATCAGACAATAGCAAGCGACGCCGCCACGGCAAACCGACTTGACATCAGAACGCGTCCGCCACACAAGCCCGTGCAGCGGACGCGTCTGCTTTTGGGACCTATAGTCAGAATCTATAACCGACATATACAAGTATCCCGCTAACGACCAATATTCGCGTCATGAACAAGCTTGAAATCCTGAACTGGCAGTTCTCCCATTTCCATAGACTCATCCCGTTTCATACAGAGCGGCCGTCTCCCGTTGAGCTACAGGTTTTTGATTTCTTCTGCAGAAAGTCCGGTAAAATCGGCGATTGTTTCAAAGTCGAGCCCCTTGGCCTTCATCTTCCGGGCGGTTTCGATGGCCTGCTGCTTTGC
>CALYZD010000093.1 GCA_945607565.1 uncultured Bacteroidales bacterium
TCAGTCGCAGTCGCGGATGCGGCGGACGCGCCCGATGGCGTCGCGGAGCAGGTCGTAGTCCTTGATGCCGGGCGCCGACTCGAAGCAGCTATTGAGGTCGAGCACGGCGGCCCCGGTCTGCGCCGCCTCCTCGATGTTCTGCGGCGACAGCCCGCCGGCCAGGAACCACGGCTTGCGCAGCGGCTGGCGCAGCAGCAGCTGCCAGTCGAACTCGTAGCCGTTGCCGCCCACGCGGGTTGCCTTGGTGTCGAACAGGTAGGCGTCGACGCTGTCGGCATATTGCTCGACGTTCTCGAAGTCGCGCTGGTCGGCTATGCGGAAGGCCTTGACCACCTCGAATCCGGCGGCGCGCATCCGGCTGCAGAACTCGGGCGTCTCGCGTCCGTGCAGCTGGAGGGTGGTTAGGCCGTAGGCCTCGGCCTGGCGGCGCAGGTCGGTCTCGTCGGCGTCCACGAACACGCCCACCCGCTTGACGCGCGGCGGGATGATGCTGAGCTGGTCGGGGTCGAGCTTGCCCACCACATAGCGCGGCGAGGTGGGGAAGAAGATGAAGCCGAGATAGTCCGGTGCCAGAAACAGTATCTTGCACAGGTTGTCGATGTCGGTCATGCCGCAGATCTTGATTTTCAGTTTTGAGTACATAAGGTCCGGTATTGGTTGCAAAACTCGATGCAGGCTGTGCCCGGATCGGCTTGGCGCATGAAACATTCTCCTATCAGAAAGCCGTTGAAGCCGCCCCGGCGCAGGGTCAGCATGTCGGCCGTGGTGCCGATGCCGCTCTCCGAGATGCGTGCCAGGTGCTGCGGCAGCATGGCGGCCAGGCGCATCGAGTGCTCCAGGTCGACCTCGAAGGTGCGGAGGTTGCGATTGTTGATGCCGGCCACCGTCACGCAGTCCGACAGGCGGTCGAGCTCGTCGGCCGAGTGGAGTTCGAGCAGCACCTCCATGCCCAGCGAGCGCGTGGCGGCGGCCAGGCGGTGGCATTCGTCGGTGCCGAGCACGGCCGCTATCAGCAGCACGGCCGACGCTCCGTGGGCCCGCGCCTCCACTATCTGGTATTCGTCGATTACAAAATCCTTGCGCAGCACGGGGATGCCGAGCAGGCCGGCGGCCTGTTCGAGGTCGGCCAGCTCTCCGCCGAAAAAGGGGCCGTCGGTCAGCACCGACACCGCGCTGACGCCTGCCTGCTCGTAGCGCGGCACCACGTCGGCGGGGCTGATGCCGTCGTGGATGATGCCTTTCGACGGCGAGCGGCGCTTGAACTCGGCTATGATGCCGTTGCGCTGCCTGATGCTCTCGACAAAGGGCAGCGGCGGCCGGCTGTGGGCGCAGAGCTCGCGCAGGGCTTCGACGGGCACGGTGCGCTTGGCCTCGGCCACGTCGATGCGCTTGCGTTCTATTATTTTTTCGAGATAATTCATGGCCGACATCACGAGTTGAGTTCCACAAACTTGCGCAGCGTCTGCATGGCCCGCCCGCTCTCGACCGACTCGCGCGCCTCGGCCAGGCAGTCTTCGATGCTCTTGCCGGGGCACATGATGCTGATGGCGAAGGCCGCGTTGGCCAGCACCACTTCGGTCTGGCTTGCGGTGGCGGTGCCCTCAAGCACGGCGTCGAACACGCGGACGGCATCCACGCGCGTCTGGTTCGCGGCCCCGGACAGCTCGGCGGCACTGGCGGTGTGCAGGCCGATGTCGGAGGGGCGGAATATCTTCTCCATCTGCGAGGTCACCACCTTGAACTCGCCGGTGAGCGAGATCTCGTCGTAGCCGTCGATGCTGTTGACTATCCCGTAGCCGATGCCGAGCTTCTGGTAGACGTTGCTGTAGAGCCGCATCTGGTTGAGGTTGGCCACGCCCAGCATCTGGTAGGCCGGCCGGCTCGGGTTGACGAGCGGACCCAGCAGGTTGAAGCATGTGGGGATGTGCAGGGCCTTGCGGATGGGCGCCACGAACTTCATGGCCCGCGCGAACAGCGGCGCGTGCAGATAGACTATGCCGCACTCCTCGATGCTGCGGCGCAGACGGTCGTTGTCGGTCGTCAGGCGCACGCCGTGGCCCTCGATCACGTTGCTGGCCCCGCTGATCGACGTGGCCGCATAGTTGCCGTGCTTGGCCACCTTGTAGCCCGCGCCGGCCACCACAAAGCAGGCGCACGTCGAGATGTTGAACGTGTTCTTGCCGTCGCCGCCCGTGCCCACAATGTCGATGGCCTCGTAGGGCGACAGGTCGACCGGGACGCCCGTGGCCAGGATGCCGTCGCGCAGGCCCAGCAGCTCGTCGACGCCGATGCCGCGCATCTGCAGGCCCATCAGGAAGGCCGTGATCTGCTCCTGCGGATATTTTTCGTGCGTGATGTTGATGAGGATTTCCTCAGTCTCCTTGCGGGTCAGCTCCTCGTGAGCCACAAGGCGTGTCAGTATGTCTTTCATGGCGATATGTTTTTTTTGTATTTGTGTTGATTGATGTTTTAGTCTCATTCAATAATCAGTGTGCGAGCCAGTTGCCTATTATGGTGCGGCCGTCGGGCGTCAGCACCGACTCGGGGTGGAACTGGATGCCGCGCACGTCGAGCTCCCTGTGGCGCAGCGCCATTATCTGGCCCTCGGCGCTCACGGCCGTGGGCTCGATGCACTCGGGCAGCCCCTCGGTGCTGACCACCCACGAGTGGTAGCGCCCCACCTCGACTGTGGCCGGCAGCGAGGCGAACAGATAGTCGTCGGCGGTGATGCTGACGGGCGTCTGCACGCCGTGGAAGACGTCCGACAGGTTGGTGAGCCGTCCGCCAAAATATTCGCCTATGGCCTGATGCCCGAGGCACACGCCCAGGATGGGCTTGCGTCCGGCATAGGCCCCTATCACATCGAGCAACAGCCCCGCTTCTGACGGGATTCCGGGCCCGGGCGAGAGGATGATCTTGTCGAACGGCTCAAGTTCGGACAGCTCGAAGCAGTCGTTGCGCAGCACGCTCACCTCGGCACCAAGCTCTTTGACCAGGTGCGACAGGTTGTAGGTAAACGAATCGTAGTTATCTATTATTACAACTTTCATTTTCTTTTCGGTAAATGTGTGTGGTGTTTTCGGTGAATGTTCTCGTGGCGGTAGCGCGGGCGGTCACATCGTCTCGGCCATCAGGATGGCCTTGCGCAGTGCGCCCAGCTTGTTGTTGACCTCCTGCAGCTCGTATTCGTCGTTGCTCTTGGCCACTATTCCGCCGCCGGCCTGGAACCAGAGCTCGCCGTTGCGGCTGACAAAGGTGCGGATGGTGATGGCCTGATTGAGCGAGCCGTCGAAGCCGATGAAGCCGATGCAGCCGCCGTAGGCACCGCGGTTGTGGGGCTCAATCTCGCTGATGAGCTGCATGGCGCGCACCTTGGGCGCGCCCGAGAGCGTCCCGGCCGGAAAGGTGTCGATGAACGCCCTGACGGGGTCGGCCCCCTCGTCGAGCTGCCCGCTGACGCGCGAGACGAGGTGGATGACGTGGCTGTAGTACTGCATGTCCTTGTAGAAGTCGACCTTGACGCCGTGGCAGTTGCGGCTCAGGTCGTTGCGCGCGAGGTCGACCAGCATCACGTGCTCGGCGTTCTCCTTGGGGTCGTCGCGCAGATAGCGGGCGTTGCGGGCGTCCTGCTCGCTGTCGCCGGTGCGGCGCGTGGTGCCGGCTATCGGGTCGATGTAGGCGCGGCGGGTGCGGCCGTCGATGCGGCAGTGCGTCTCGGGCGACGAGCCGAAGATGCGGAATCCGCCCATGTCGAAATAGAACAGATAGGGCGAGGGGTTGATGCTGCGCAGGGCGCGGTAGAGCTTGAAGTCGTCGCCCTCAAATCGCTGCACAAACCGGCGCGAGATGACGATCTGGAAGACGTCGCCGCGCAGGCAGTGGGCTATTCCGCGGCGGATGTTGGCCTTGTGCTCCTCGTCGGTCAGCGGGCTGGTGGTGGGGCCCACCGGGCGGAAGTCGTAGGCCTTGACGTCGCTGCGGTTCATGCAGCGGCACAGGTGCTCCACGCGCGAGGTCTCGCCCTCGGCCAGCAGGCTGACTATGACCATGCGGTTGTTGAAGTGGTCGAAGACGATGACGTTCTTGAACAGGACGTAGAGCACGTCCGGAGCGTCGTTGCGCGGCTGCGTCTCGTCTTTGACGGCGATGTTCTCGAAGTAGCGCACGGCGTTGAACGACGTGTAGCCGAAGAGGCCGCAGAAGTCGCTGTGCGCGCCCGTGACGCTGAACGATTTCAGGAAGTCGCCGATGGCGCGGTCCGAGCCGTAGCCGGCGTCGATGGCGCGCTCGCTGACGCTGCCGTCGGGATAGGTGCAGATGGCCTGCCCGTGGCTGATGGCCACCGAGGCTATCGGCTCGATGCCGATGAACGAGCGGCCGTTTTCGCCGCCGTGGTAGTCCGAGCTTTCCATCAGCGCGCTCTGGGTGTAGAGGTCGCGCAGACGCATGTAGACGCTGACCGGCGTGTGGAGGTCGGCCAGCATTTCGGCCGATTCTGTGGTGTAGGCGTATGTTTTCATGTCGATTCTGTTTGTCGGTTTTCCTTTTTTCTGTCTTTTTTTATGATGTCCGTTGTGTGCGATTATCAAACCAAAAAGGCCTGTCGGAGTTCGACAGGCCTTTATCATATTTTGCTAAATCTAACAGCAATAGGATAGGTGCTCACCTCCGGGTCTGGAAGAAAGTGCTGCGCCACCACCAAAAGTTGTTAGTAAATCTTGTCATTTTCGTTTCGTTTGTCAAGCGCTGCAAAGATTGCGCATCCGATTGTAATATGCAATATTTTTCTGCAAAAAGATTGCGGGCGATAGGAATATGTAATGGCAGAAAATGAATTAACAAAAGTTCCGAACAAAACATGCCAAAAGGCAACAAAACGTTAACCGATGCGTAAAAACGGACATTTTCCACTCCATATACACTATTAATTAATCTCTAAACAAAAATCAGACATGAAAAACATCCAAGCACCACTTGCATTAGCGGTCGGCTGTCTGCTGTTGCCATGCTGCACCGAAGACCTTGACTTTGATCGCATCAGCGGCGACATCACAGCCAAGCCGGCGCTGATGATTCCGGTAGCCAACGCCGACATGACCGTGGCTGAACTATTCCCCGAGGGTGAGCAGAACGTCCGCTACCGGACCGACGAGGACGGCGACCGGCGCCTCGAAATCCACTCCTCGTGCGACTCGGTCCTCTCCTATTCCATCTACGACCTGCTGGGCATCGACGGGCTGACGGGCCGCAGCTTCGGCACGCGCATGGACCTGAGCCCCGCCCAGACGCTGCTCGACGCCGACCCTACCGGACAGGCCTCGCTGAGCCTGAGCTACACGCTGGCGCTGCCCGTCGGCCTCGGCGACTTTGAGCTGACGTCCATCGAGACCAACTATACCATCACGGCCAGCTACTCGGGCTTCGGCCGGCCCATGACCATCGACTTCGGCACCGCCGACGAGCCGCTGCCCATCACCCTCTCGGGCTCGGGCAGCAAGCGCGTGGCCGTCGAGGGCAAGAGCATCGCCATGGCCGACGGCAGCGCGCAGCTGACGGTGGCCATCGACATCCCCGGCGGATACCAGGGCAGCCTCGGCACGGTCTACATCGAGGTAGGGTTCGAATCGGTCGAGAGCATCACCGGCTCGCTGCCCGACTACACGTTCCGCACCGACACCTATCGCAACATCACCGACCTCAAGTCGTTCAAGCGCTTCAGCAGCATCATCCGCTTCGACGACCCGTCGTTCACCGTCACCGCCACCAACGACTCGCCGCTCGAACTCGTGATGCAGACCCACGTCGAGAACGTCGGCGACCACGCCACGCTCGACCGCCAGACCATCGAGATGCCCGGCGCAACGGACGACGGACCCGGGCTGTGCAGCTTCACGCTCAGCAAGCGCAACTCCAACATCATCAGCTTCTTCCACATGGTGCCCGAAGAGGTCGACTACTACGCCGACGTCAACCTGCGCATGCCGCAGGGCGCCGGGCAGATAACCCTCAGCCGCACCGACTCGATTTACCTCGGCTACAACTATTGCATCCCCGTCGAGTTCTCGCTCGACGGCACCGTCGACCCCGACACCATGGACCTGTCGGACCTCGAGAACATCGAAGACGTGCAGCGCGTCAAAATCTACCTCAGCACGCAGAATAGTCTGCCGGCAGGCGCCACCGTCCGCCTCGGGCTCTACGACGAGGACACCGGCCGCACCCTGACCACCGTCAGCGTCGACAACATCTTCGCGATGCCCGAAATCGACGCCAAGGGCAAGGCCCACACCATGGTCGACGGCGAGGCCGTGATAGAGCTCGACGAGCAGCAGATTGCCGCCCTGCGCAAGAGCGAGGCTCTGGTGGTGTCGGTCGATCTCTACACGCCCGACGGCAAGGTGGTGGTGCTGATAACCGAAAACCGGTTCAGGCTCAGCCTGGCCTTTGCGGCCGAAGTGAAATTAGAATAAACATGAACTGCCAAAATGAAATTTGAAATGATACGATTCAGACATATAGCCGCCGCACTGATGATGGCCGCCTCGGGCGTGGCAACGGCTCAGGACAATCTGCTGCCCATGATGCGCGAGGTGCCTCAGAGCCGCAGCGCCAACCCGGCCATAGCTCCCGCCTGCGGCGGACACATATCGTTCCCGGCGCTCAACGTCAAGGCCGGCGTGGCCAACGGATTCACGTGGGACGACCTCTTCACCCGCAGCCCCAAGACCGACTCGCTCAACTTTGACCTCGACAAGCTGTCGGACAACATGCCCACCCGAAGCCTGACAAGCGTCGGCGTCTCGGACGTGCTGCTTGGATTCGGCTTCACGGTCAAGGGCAAGACGCACGTCACACTGGAGCTGGTCAACAAGACGACCTTCGGCGTGGTCATCCCGCGCTCCATACTCGACCTGCGCTACGGCAACTGGGACTTCGACGGCGACCGGCCCGTGCGCCGCAGCATCACCGACATCGACATCTCGGCCAGCAACTACATGGAGATTGCCCTCGGCGGCTCGCACCGCATCAACGACCAGTGGCGCGTGGGCCTGACGCTGAAATATCTGGCCGGACTCGTGGCTGCCAAGACCAACCGCTTCAGCATCGACATCAACAATTATCGCGACGGCGTCAACTACATGATGGACGTGCTGACACACGCCGACATAACCGTGTCGGCCCCGCTCGACGTGACGCTCGACGAGAACGGCGACGTCAGCTCGGTGGAGTTTGACGACGACCTCGGCGACAAGCTCAAGCCGTTCAAGAACAACGGCTTCGCCATCGACCTCGGCGTGCTCTACAAGCCCATGGACAACCTCGAAGTGGGCGCCTCGCTCATCGACCTCGGCAGCATCAACTGGAAGCAGACCGTGCAGCGCTTCTACGCCGAGAGCGACTTCCGCTTCAGCGGCCTCAACGTCAACGACGCCATCGAGGACCCCGACTTCGTGCGCGAAGACTCGTACTACAGCGAGCTGCAGGATTCGCTCGAACAGGCCATCAAGTTCAAGTACGAAGAGCAGAGCGCATCGTTCAAGACCAAGCTGCCCACACAGCTGCTGCTGACGGCGCGCTACACGCCCTACAAGTGGCTCGACGCCGGCTTCCTGACCCGTATGCGGTGGGTCGAGGAGCGCCTGCAGACCCACGTGGGCCTCAGCGCCGGCGTGCACGCCGGCTCGGTGCTGACGGCGATGCTGTCGGCCGGCTACAACACGGGGCGCTACCTGAACGTGGGCGCCGGAATGGTGCTGCGCGGCGGCCCCGTGCAGTTCCACCTGCTCACCGACAACTTGTCGGGCCTCATCAAGCCGACCAAGGCCCACGGCGTGGACGTGCGCTTCGGCATCAACTTCCTGATTGGCCGCCGGCGTCTGGAAAAGGCCGCCAAGGCTCAGGCCGAGACCGTCAGCGTCTCAGTCGATTAGCCGGGCGGTCGGTTCATACGAATAAAAAAGGCATTGCGAGCCTGCGTGCGTCACTCCAAGGAGTGGCGCACGCAGGCTCGGTTCGTTTCCGGGGAGCGGAGGGGCGGATGCTTCAGCGCAGATAGAAGTCGGCCGTCAGGCGGCGGTACTCGTCGGAGTAGCGGTGGCCTTCGAGCTCGATGCAGAGCCGGCCTGCGGCCACCTCGGGGGCGGCCTTGCGGGCAAAGTGCAGCACGGCGCGCTTGGGCGGCTTGGCGGGCGTGGTGCACACCATGACGCGGCCGGTGGTGTGGAGCCCGCAGAGCGTCATCTCGGTTTCGAGGCGCGAGCAGGCGTCGGCCGGCACAATGAAGGCCGCCACGCCGTCGGGGGCGAGCAGGCGCGCCGTGCCTGCAGCCAGCGACCGGAACGTGAGCGTCAGCGTGTGGCGGGCCAGCGAGCGGCGGCTGTCGGGCGGCAGCAGCGATTCGGTGAAGTAGGGCGGATTGCAGACTATCAGGTCGTAGGTGCACTGCGGCGTCCAGTCGTCGAGGGCGGCGCAGTGGGCCGTCAGTCGGGCGGCGAAGGGCGATGCGGCAAAGTTGTCGCGTGCCTGCAGGGCGGCGTCCGGTTCGATGTCGATGGCGTGGACTGCGGCTTCGGGGAACCGCTGGGCGGCTATCAGTGCCACAAGGCCTGTGCCCGTGCCGATGTCGAGCACAAGGCGCGGGCCGGCGTGGACGGCCATGGTGCCCAGCAGCACGCCGTCGGTGCCCACCTTCATGGCCGTCTTGTCCTGCCAGACGGTGAACTGCTTGAAACTGAAGTAGTCGTTGGCCATGGCGCCGGCTATTTGAAATGTTCGTAGATGCCGAGGCCGAAGAGCGCGAAGTCGTATTTGACGGGGTCTTCGGGGCAGAATGCGCGCAGCCGTGCGGTTATTTCCTCCACGGCCTTCCAGTCGTTCTGGCGTCGCGCGAGCAGCCCGAGGGCGCGGCCCGTGTTGGCGGTGTGGACGTCGAGCGGCAGCATCAGCTGCGCGGGGCTGATGATGTCGGCCCATATCCCGAAGTCGACGCCGGCCTTGGGCGATCGCACCATCCACCTCAGAAACATGTTGATGCGTTTGGCGGCGGCTCCGGCGTCGGCGTCGGCGATGTGCTTGCGGGTGCGCTGCTCGATGTGTGGCAGCATGGCGGTGCGGAAGCGGGCTATGGCGTCGCGCACCGAGCCGTCGGGCGGTGTGGCGAAGATGGCGCGCAGTCCGCCTGGGGCCAGGCAGATGGCGTGCAGTCCGGCAATCATTCCGCGCAGGTCGGTGCCGTTGAAGGTGCGGTAGTAGAATCGCGAGGCGCGCTCGATGTCGGCCTCGGTGGCGTTGCGCACGAAGTCGGCGGGCGCGTTGTCCATCAGGTTCATCAGCGCATCGGCCGAGGCGAGGATGGCCTTGCGGTTGCCCCACGAGATGGTGGCCACCAGCAGTCCGGCAATGGCGATGTCGTTGGGGTCGGCAAAGCGGTGGGGGAGGCTCACGGGGTCGTCGGCCACAAAGTCGGGCGTCTGATACTGAAGCGCTTTGGCGTCGAGGAAGTCGCGCAGCTGGTCGTCGGTAAGGCGTTCGGTGCTCATGGCTGCGGTGTGGTTATGATGCCGTCGCTGATGGTTATGGTGCGGTCGCACATCGAGGCCAGGTGGGTGTCGTGGGTGACGATGACGAACGTCTGGCCGTAGTTGCGGCGCAGCGAGAAGAAGAGCTGCTGCAGCTCTTCGGCGTTGTGCGAGTCGAGATTGCCCGAAGGCTCGTCGGCAAAGACCACCGAAGGCCGGTTGATGAGCGCGCGGGCTATGGCCACCCGCTGCTTTTCGCCGCCGCTCATCTCGGCCGGCTTGTG
>CALYZD010000094.1 GCA_945607565.1 uncultured Bacteroidales bacterium
GCGGGCAGCGCCAGCAGCAGCGCGGCGCACAGTGCGCTGATTGTCTTCATGTGAATCATCGGTCAGTTTTTTTTTGAAACGGTCGGCTGCTCGGCGGCGGACGTCGGGCAAAATTAGCCTTTGACGCCGAAACGGCCAAGGCGGCCTGCGGGGGCGTCGGGCCAAAAAAAATTGTATCGCCGCCAAGTGGGTGACAGCGATACAATCAATCCTAAATCTAAATCCTAAACTATGAAATTAAGTCTCTTGCGCAGGGATACGCAGAGCGGCGCGCTATGTTTCGGCGTCGGCCCGTTTTTTTTTCGCGGAAAAAACAGGAGCCGGCTCCACACGTGGCGGCGTCGGCTCCTGCAAACCTAACCTCTAAAAAATTTTCCTGTTCAGGCGGGCGCCCTGCCCTACCGGAGGCTCTTCATGGCCACGGCGGGCACAAGGCGGTCGTCGGGCGCAGCGGCTGCTGTGGCCGACTTGTTGGCGTCGGCGGTCTTGACCATCGTGATGTTGTCGACCGGATAGTTGGCGTCGGCGGTGAAGCCGCTCCAGCCCGTGTCGGTGCGCAGATAGTAGCGCATTCCGATGAAGTCGAGCTCGCCGGCCGAGAGCTCCACCGTGTTGAGCTTCCAGTCGACACGGTCGCCCACGAGGACGCCCGCCATGCAGACGTAGGTGCCGGTGATGAGCGACGTGCCGGTGCCGTAGCGCACCACGCCGCAGAAGTAGACGCCGTAGTCGCTGTAGTCGCCCAGATACTGCGAGCCGGTGATGTAGACAATGCCGTCGCCGCCCGCGTCGTCGGCCTGATAGTTCATCACGAACGGATAGACCGAGCCCACGCTCGAGCCCGACCAGCCGCTGACCAGATAGTCCTGTCCGGCCACGTTCTCGCTCACGGTCAGTTCATACTGCGTGGCGCTGCCGTTGATGTCGATGCCCTGCAGAGTCCAGGTACCCAGATAGTCTTCGTAGATCACCGGCCTTGTCTGATGCACGGCCACGGTCTTGGTCATGTCCACGGCCGGCACTCTGACGCTGACTGTGGCGCTGCGGCCCGACTCGCCGTCGGAGCCGGTGTAGGGCTGCGCGGCAATCACTATGCCGGTGCCGTCGTCGGTGAGCGATGCGGTCAGCCACTCGGCCGAGGCCGTCACCTCCAGAGGCATCTGGCTGTAGACGCCCACGGTGTCGGTGCCGCCCACGCTGGCAAACGTCAGTTCGGTGGCTCCGAGGGTGAAGGTCAGACCCTTCTGCGTCACGGGGACTATGGTCTGATCGCCGGCATAGGTCAGGATGACGGCCGTGGAGCGCGCGGAGATGCCCGCATTGGCCGGCACGCTGACAGTGGCCGTGCGCCCGCTGACGCTCACCGAGCACCAGTCGGCTGCCGACTCGGCCTCTACGCCGTCGACCAGCAGGCCTATGCTGCCCTGCGAGGCCGTGGCGTCGAATGTCAGGTCAGAAGATTCGACTACGGGCACGCTTTCGCTCACGCTGCCCTCGTCGTCGGAACAGGCGGCCGGCATCAGTGCTGCGGCGGCTGCCATTATGCTGAAAATGATTTTGTTCATGACTCGTTGTTTTTAACTATTGGTTAGACACGATAAACCACACATCAGGATCGGCGACGCTGGTCAGGCGCAGCATGGTGGGCGCGCTGGCGCTGTTGGCCTCGACGGTCCACGGCGACATGGTCTGGAGATAGGTCGCCATCTGACTGACCGGATAGAAGCTGGCGTTGAGGCCCGAGACGCCGGCGGCTATGGTCACACGGTCGGTGGTGCCGTCGACCTCCGTGATGTCGATGGCGTTGTAGGCGTTCCACGTGGTCGAGCCGTCGTTGGAGCGGATGCGCACCGACGTGCCCGCATTCAGCTGGCCTTGGCCGTCGTAGTAGAAGTTGCAGAGCTGGATGGTCATAAGCGTCTCGCTCATCGAAGCCGACCCGGCCTGAGCCACTGCCACGAAGTTGGTGTAGAACGCGGCGCTGCTGTTGGCCTCGTCGAGCGACACCTCCCACGAGCTGACGCCGAGTGCCAGCAGCTCGTTCGGGTTGAGCGGCTCGGGGTTGAGCCTGATGCCGGCAGCCCCCACGGCCGTGAAGGCGGGCGCTGCGGCGTCGAAGTTGTAGACGAACTCGCTGACCTCCGTGCCGTCGATGGTCAGAGGCTCGTAGAGCCTGAAGCCGCGCGAGGTGAACACGGTGGCCGTGTTGGTGCCGTCGGGCAGGGTCAGGCGGCGGCTGTCCGAGAGGCTTGCCTGCTTGAAGTATCGGGTCTCGCCCACGGTCAGCGTGTACTGGTTCGAGAGCGAATAGGCGGCCGCGTCGACCGTCGACACCGAGTCGAGATAGGCCGTCCAGTCGGCGTCGGCCGCCATGCGGCGCATCACGATGCGGTTGCGCGTCTTCTTGCCCACCAGCTCTATGGCGTTGCCGGTCATCGAGCTCAGGAAGAACTCGTAGTCGCCCTCGTAGCCGTTGCCATAGCCGTTGCCGCCCGAGGTCGAGGGAGTGGAGAAGATGTGGAGCGCGCTGTTGTAGGTGTCGAAGGTCAGCAGCACACCCTCTTCGGCGCGGACGCGATAGAGGCTGGCCTCGGGCGCGGGCGCTATTTCGGTGGCTATGCTGGCCGAGTCGTTGCGGCCGAAAGCCATCAGCATGCTGATGCCGCCGTAGGCCTGCGTCGATTCGGGATAGTAGTCGACCACCCAGCCGGCCGGCGCGCTGCGGAGCGCCTCGTCGAACTCTTCGACGGCGGCGGCGGTGCGGTTGGCTGCCGACTCGCCGAAGATGTCGGTGTCGTCCTTGAAGCACGATGTAAGGACGGCCGGCAGCGCTAATGCTATATAAATCAGTTTTTTCATGTCATGCAAAGATTAAAGGTTTTCCAAATCCAGATACTTGATTTCCGAGCTGCGGCGCTGCACCACTTCGCGCAGGCTGTCGAGGCTGAAGTTCCAGCTGTCGCGCAGATATTCGCGCACAATCTGCAGCTTGGCCTCTATGACCTCGCGGCCGGTCTTGCCGGTCTGTGCGTTCTGCACGTCGGCCGTCTGCATCATGGCCTCCCACTCTTCGGCCGTGTGGGTGACGTAGACCGAGATGATTTCGACGAAGTCTTCGTGGACGGCCGAGCTGCCGTAGGGCGTCACGAAGCCCATCTGCAGCGCCTCGTCGTCTTCGATGTTTATCCAGTTCGACGACGTGTAGTTGCCCGACACGGCCTCGAACGTCGAGGGGTAGTATTTGGTCTGATGCAGGATGTGGGCGAACTCGTGGTGCATCGTCTTGAAGAAGAAGAAGTTGAGCTGTTCCATATCGCCATCGGCCAGATAGCCTTCGACGCTGTTGACGTTGTAGAGCGTTATTTTCATGCCGCCCTCGGCCGTTCCGAGCACAATCTCGCCGCTGGTGTTGTAGGCCGGCGAGCCCACCATGTGGATGACGCGCGGGCAGTAGGTGCGCAGGAATTCGGGGCCGCACACCTCGTCGTAGGCCTCCATCCAGAGGTGCTTGATGAGCTTGGCCAGGCGCACCGAGTTGCCGTAGGTGGCGGGCACAAGGTTGTAGTCCATGTCCGACTCGATGTCTTCGAGTCGGTAGAGGACCTCCACGTTGTAGGGGTAAGTGTAGTTGTTGAGCAGCCACGTGTCAAAGGCGTTGCGCTCCACGGTGCCTGTCGGGAAGATGCTCTCGTCCGACACCTCATCGTCGTCGTCGCAGCCCACTGCAAGCGGCGCCATCGACAACATCAGCAGATATATCAGATATTTCTTCATTTCACTTTGTTTTTCATGATGTTAATGATTCATTCGGCTGCCACGAGGCTGTTGTTGCCGGCAGATTCGAGGTCGGGCGTCGACGTCGCGTTGCCGGTGGGGTTGGGCTCGATGCCCGAGTTGATGACGGCGGCCGGCAGCTGTGCGGCGCGGCGCGGCGAGTCGGTGCCGAGCACCAGAGGCTCCCCGCCGTCCACATTGTGGACCACCACTATGCCGTAGCGCTTGATGTCCTGCAGGCGCATGCCCTCGTGAATCAGCTCCAGACGGCGGCAGTGCAGCACGCAGTCCACAAAGTTCTCCTGCTCGCCGGCCTCCACCTCGAAGCCCACCGGATGCAGCTGCGGCTTGATGGTCGGCGCATCGAGCGTAGTGTAGTCCAGAGCCGAATAGAAGCTGTTGATCTGTGCGCGGGTCACGGCCGGCTGCGTGGGCGCGCAGTGCGACTTGATCCATGTGTTGATGTCGGCCGTGGCCAGGTCATATTCGCCCTTGAGCGCGTAGGCCTCGGCACGGCACAGCAGCGTCTCTTCGGTGCGGAAGGGCACCATCACCACGTGGGCAAAGCCGACGCCGGCCGCGCGGTCGGTGTATTCGAAGAACTCGCCGCACTTGGGGAAGCGCACGTTCTGATTGTTGCCGTAGAGCGACGACGAGTAGACGAGCGTGGTGCTGCGGCTGCCCGAGCCCCAAAGGTTGGACGCCCAGAAGGTCTCGTAGAGGCACTTGTCGCGGCCGTGCCCGTAGCGCCGCGAGTAGGAATAGCCGCGGCCCCAGAGCGAATAGGTGGGCAGCACCATCAGGTTGTTGACGTCGGTGGCCGACGGGAAGATGTTGCCTATCTCGGTGGCGCCGCCGGCGATGGCCGCCTTCCACGAGTAGTAGTCGCGCATCTTGGCCGAGGGGTTGGCACCCAGCACCTTGGTGGCGTACTCGATCACCTTGTCGAACTTCAGATAGTAGAGGTTGAAGCGGGCCGCAAAGGCATAGCCGGCCGCCACGTTGAAGTGATACTTGGGCACCGTCAGGTGGTTGTCGTCGAGCATCGGCAGGGCCTCCTCAATGTCGGCATTGATTTTGGCATAGACCTCGGCCACCGTGCCGCGGTCGTAGTGAACCACGGGCTTGGTCTCGGGCGCGGTGATGTAGGGGATGCCCATGGCCGTGTCGGCAAAGCAGTAGGCCTGGCAGAAGAAGTTGACCAGCACGAAGTGCCCGTAGGCGCGGCACATCAGAGCCTCGGCGCGCTGCGGATTGAGCGACTCGGGGCTGCCCATGGCCTCGATGGCCTCGATGGCCTGGTTGGCCGAGGCGATGGCCATGTAGCACGACTCCCACACCGACGACGGGCTGTCGTTCGAGCCTTCGTTCTCGACCGTCTCGTAGAGGTAGGCCTGGTCGTCGAGCGAGGGCAGATAGGGCGAATACTGCGAGCCGTTGTCCATCACATTGTCCGACATCAGCTCGGCCACAAAGTGGGGCATGTGCGTCGGGTAGGCCGACACCAGCAGCGACGTTATCTTCTCTTCGCTGTCGAGTTCGGTCCGGTTGTCGGGCGTCTCGTCGAGGAAGTCTTCGCACGAAACCATGGCGAGCGCGCCGGCCAAGATGTATAATATAGATGTCTTTCTCATACTCAATTTTTCTGTGTTTTAAAGTCCAAGACGAAGTGTGAATGTAATCTGCTTAGGCACCGGAGCGGCCACACCGCCCGTGTTGAAGAACTCGGGGTCCTGGCCGTTGAGCTTCTTGTCGGCGTAAATCAGGAACAGGTTGGTGCCCTGGGCCTTGACCGACAGGTCGGTGAAACCGGCCTTCTTGACCAGCGACTTCGGGAAGTCATACGACAGCGAAATCTCCTTCATCCGCACAAATCCGCCGTCGGCCACGCGCGCCGTCGAACGGTTGTAGGCGTTGTAGGCGTAGCTCAGATAGCTGTCGGCCTCATACTGACGGCGCGAGGCTATGACCGGCACGTCGGTGCGGGCCTCGTCGCCGCGCAGCACAAAGCGGTTCTTGAAGTCGCGCGGCATGGCGTCGAGGTCCGAATAGCGGTCCTTGAAGGCCGCGTCGAGGCGGATTTTGTTGCCGAACGCGTAGGTTATGAACACATTGAGCTTCAAGCCCTTGTACTGAAATAGGTTGCCGAAGCTGCCGGTGGTGGTGGGCTCGGTCGGACCCTCGTAGACAAGGTGGTCCTTGTTCTCGCGCTCCTGGAAGTAGATGTCGCTCACCGTCACGTCGCCGCTCTCGTTGACGAACGTGGGCAGGCCCTCGTCGTTGAGGCCCATGAAGCGGAGCGAGAAGAGCGAGCGCACCGGATAGCCCTTCATCGTGAAGCCCGTGCCCGTAATCATGTCCACCACGCGCGAGTCGCTGTCGAGCTTGGTGATTTCGTTTTTCGAATAGGAGATGATGAAGTCGGTCGACCACTTGAACGACGGCGTCACTATGTTGTGCGTCTGCAGGGTGAACTCCACGCCGCTGGCCTCCATCTCGGCCATGTTGGCATATTTGGTTATCTGTCCGCCCACGCCCGGCGTGTTGACGCGGCCTATCAGGTCATAGTTGTTGCGCTTGTAGACGTCGAACGCCACCGACAGCCTGTCGCGCAGGAATCCGGCCGTCAGGCCGAAGTTGAGCTCGTGCTTCTTCTCGTAGGTCAGCTCGCTGTTCTCGAGGTCGTCCACCTGCAGGCCCGACTCGCTGACGCTGGCCAGCGGACGCCACGGCGTGTAGGAGGTGATGACCACGCGCGAGTTGGTCACATTCTTGGGGCCGCGATCGGCCGTCAGCGAGTAGGAGGCCTTGAGCGTCAGGCTGCTGACCACCGGATCTGCGGCGGCGAAGAAGGCCTCGTCGTGCACGTTCCATGCGCCCGACACGTTCCATGTGGGCAGCCACCGTGCCGACCGCGACTTGCCCAGCTTGTTGGAGCCCTCGTAGCGCACGGTGCCGTTGAGCGTGTAGCGGCCCTTGTACGAATAGGTGGCCGTGCCGAAGAAGGCGGCCGTGCGGCTCTGCGTCTTCTCCACGCCGAAGTAGGGGTCGTTCTCCTCGACGCTCTTCTTGAAGTAGGTATAGTCGTAGTTGGCCACCTCGCCCATCGAATACTGCAGGCCCACGCCCGTGAACGACGTCCGGTTGCGGTCCACGGCGTTGATCTCGGTTCCGGCATAGACGTTGACGATGTGGTCCTCGGCAAAGACGTCCTTGTAGGTCACCGAGCCGCGGAAGTCGTAGGAGTTCATCTTGAAGTCCTTGCGAATCAGGAAGCCGCCGTAGGGCAGCACCGACTGCGGCAGCGCCCCCGACACTTCGGGGTCGGTGTAGAGCCACGGGTTGGAATCGGCCATGGTGGCGTCGTCCATGGCGCGGTAGGCCATGGCCTGGTTCGACGAGTCCTTTATGTAGTGCTTCTGGGCCGTCTGCGAATACTTGTAGGCACCCAGAGCCGCCGCCTCCAGCTGCTCGCATATCTTCCAGCGCAGCTCGCCCTGGAAACGGGTGTCCACCACGTCGAGGTCCATATAGTTGTTGTCCAGCTCGTGCATGATGTTGAACGGCGCATAGTTGCGGATGTAGTAGGCATCCGGGTCGAGCGTGCGCGAAGTGTTCAGGGCATAGCTGTAGGGGTTGATGTCGAAGTCGCGCTTCACCTCGCCCGACACCACGTCGACGTTCTGCGCCAGCGTGCCCGGAGCCTCCTGCTTGCGGTAGGCGGCATTGGCTATCATGTTGAGCTGCAGGCAGTCATAAATCTTGTAGAGCGCATTGACATTGGCCGTGTAGCGGTTGACCTTGCTCTTCTTCGACCATCCCGGGTCATACATGACGCTCATCGACGTGTAGTACGAAGCCTTGTCGGTGCCCGAGGTCATGCTGATCGAATGCGTCTGCATCAGGCTGGGCTCAAACAGCTGGTCAAACCAGTCGGTGTTGCGCATCTCGGCCTTGCGCAGATAGGCGTTGCGCGCCTCCTCGGTGTTGGCCAGAGCATAGGTGCCCGTGGCCGGATCGTAGGTGTTCATCAGCCTGTACATCTTGCCGTAGACGCCGCTGTTGGCCGCACGGTAGGTCTGGCCGAATCCCAGCCAGCCCTTCTCCTCCATCTCCTTGTAGACACCCATCTGCTCCTGCGAGTTCATGATGTTGAACGTCTGATAGGTAGGCACAAGGCGAATCGAATATTCGCCCGTATACGAAATCTTGTTCGTGCCCTTGCGGCCCTTCTTGGTCGTCACCACAATCACGCCCGCCATGGCGCGCGCGCCGTAGATCGACGTGGCCGAACCGTCCTTGAGAATCTGGAAGCTCTCGATGTCGTCGGAGTTCAGACCCGCAATGGCCGAACTGATAAGCGTCTCGGCATCGCCCGACGACAGCGCGTCGGCATCCACCTCGGTCACATCCTCCATAATCACACCGTCGACCACCCACAGCGGGTTCGAGCTGCCATAGATCGACGTGGCACCGCGCACCCTGATTTTGGGCGCGGCGCCGAACGTGCCCGACACGTTCTGAACCGACACGCCCGCAGCGCGCCCCTCGAGCGCACGGCTTATCTCGGGCACACCGTCGAGCTTGACGTCGTCGGCCGTCAGCTGCGTGGCCGCACCCGTAAACAGACGCTTGTCGATGCTCGTCATGCCCGTCACCACCACCTCGGCCAGGTCGGTCGTGCTCTCGCTAAGCGTGACGCTCATCTGCGGCTGGGCCTTCTGCTCCACCGCCTCGTAGCCGATGAACTGAATCACCAGCGTCGCGTCAGCCGCCGTCAACGTCAATTGGAAATTGCCGTCCACATCGGTCACAGTGCCGTGCGTGGTCCCCTTTTCGACCACCGACGCACCGATAATGGGCACGCCCGTTGCATCGACCACGCGCCCGCGCACCGTCGATGTCTGGGCAAGTACACCACCTATGCCCACCACCATTAAAAGCAGACATAGGCACAAAGATCTCATCTTGCGTTTCATCTTTTTGAGTTAGATTAATATTAATAATTATTCATTTATTGCGATTCGAACTTATAACAAAAACCCAAATATTTGTTACGTTTCGACACGCAGCGGGCGCGTTTAACAGAAATTTCATACATACTGTTAACACATAGTTAATAATCCTCACACAGCTATGCAATGTTTATTCACAAACAGGGAGCGGGGATTAACTTTGTTTATGACAAATGGCATATTAAATCAATATCCGACCGCATCGAAAAATATATAAAAAGCGGTCAGGATTTCCATCTAAAAGCACCTTGTTTTGCGACCGATGTCAGCCTCGTCACCGCCGGCCCGGCGCGCCTAACGTGCTATGCCATGGGGATTTCGGCAGGCCGGAGCGTCGCCACCATCGCAAACCCCTTCTGGATATACTCGTGAAGCCGCTGTGTCGCCCCGCGACGGAAACGAGTAGCAACCTGCGACTGCACACGATAGCCCAAAGCGATAATCATGTCGAGGTGTAGTGCACCACTTCTCGTTCAACCTTACGAGAACTTTCTATTTGAACTGTTCGGAATTTCCGAACAGTTGCCTCCTTCGCTAGCTCTCCGTCTTCAAATATATGCTTAATGTGCTTACTTACATTCGATTTGCTCGTCTGATAAATCTCCGCCAACTATCCTTGCGTAAGCCACAAGTCCTCATCAGCAAAGCGCACCGACACACGAGTTATCTCGTTGTCGTCCTGATAGAGTATTATTCTGTTTTATTCGTTCATTTTTATCCGTCGATGTTTTCTGCACCGGGTGCCGACTGGGTGCCGGACTGTGCACAATCTGTACTATATTCCAATTCAAGGTTTTTGTGGCCCTTTCCCGCCACGCGCATAAAAACAAAAACTCCCGATTTCGTTTCGGAAATCAGGAGTCGTCGTTTTTGTCTCTTTTGTGGTGCCACCAGGAATCGAACCGGGGACACAAGGATTTTCAGT
>CALYZD010000095.1 GCA_945607565.1 uncultured Bacteroidales bacterium
GGCGCGCGCAGCCTTCGCAGCTCATAGCCACCGGCATGGCTGGCATCGACCTGAACAATACGCTGGTGACGGGCCAGAAGATTCCGTTCTTTGCCGACCCCGACCAGCCCTACAATCAGGTGATGGCCAACGTGGCGCTGAGGGCTCAGGCCGACAAGATCATCCTGGGCGGCATGGGGCTCTCGAACGACGATTATCTCTATTTCAAGAACGTGTTTGACAACGCCGGCGCGCTCGACCGCATCGTGAGCTTTGTCAACACCACCGACAATCCGCCGGTGGAGCGCCTGCTGGTGCCCGACATGGCTCTGACGGCGGCCGAATATTTTGCGGTGGACAAGAAGGAGAAGGTGCTTGTGCTGCTGACCGACATGACGCTGTTCGCCGACGCGCTCAGCATCGTATCGAACCGCATGGACCAGATTCCGTCGAAAGACAGCATGCCGGGCTCGCTCTATTCCGACCTGGCCCGCATCTACGAAAAGGCCGTCCAGTTTCCCGATGGCGGCTCCATCACCATCATCGCCGTTACCACGCTCAACGGCGGCGACATCACCCACGCCATCCCCGACAACACGGGCTACATCACTGAGGGCCAGCTCTTTCTGCGCCGCGATTCGGACATCGGCAAGGTCATTGTCGATCCGTTCCGCTCGCTCTCGCGACTCAAGCAGCTGGTGGCCGGCAAGCAGACGCGCCGCGACCATCCGCAGGTGATGAACGCCGCCATCCGCCTCTATGCCGACGCCGCCAACGCCCGCACCAAGATGGAGAACGGCTTTGACCTGACGGACTACGACGAGCGCACACTCGAGTTCGCCCGCGAATATTCGCAGCAAATCCTGGCCATCGACGTCAACGTGGACACGACCGAAATGCTCGACATAGCCTGGCGGCTGTTCCGCAAGTTCTTCAGGCCCGAAGAGGTCGCCATCAAGCAGGAATTCATGGACCTCTACTGGGACAATGCTCTTGGCAATTAATCGATTATCGGACTTATGGCAGTTGAATTTCAATACAACAAGACATCGCTCCAGGGGCTCGAAAAGCAGCTCAAGGTGCGCCAGAGTGCTCTGCCGACGCTCAAGAACAAGGAGTCGGCGCTGCGGGCCGAGGTGAAGAAGGCGCGCGACAAGGCTTCGGAACTCGACGCACTGCTGGCCCGCCGCATGGCCGACTGCAACGGCATGGCCCGGCTCTGGACCGAGTTCGACGCATCGCTCATCCGCGTCAAGGACGTCAGGCTGAGCCACCGCAAGCTGGCCGGTGTCGACACGCCGGCGCTCGAGGGCATCGACTTCGAGGAGGCCGACTTCACGCTCTTCGGCGCGCCGCTCTGGATTGCCGACGGCCTGCAGCTGCTGCGCGAACTGGCCACGGTGGCCATCGAGCGCGAAATCTACATCAGCAAGATGGAGATGCTCGACCGGGCGCGCAAAAAGACCACGCAAAAGGTTAATTTATATGAGAAAGTTCAGATTCCGGGCTTCAACGACGCGGTGCGCAAGATAAAACGATTCTTGGAAGACGAAGAAAATCTGTCGAAATCGGCGCAGAAAATCGTGAAGACCAAGAAGGAACAGGAGGTGCAGCCATGATTGAGCCGATGCGCAAATACTCGTTCGTGGTCTTCCACCACGACTACTCGCAGTTTTTGGACAGCCTGCGCCGCCTCGGTGTGCTCCACATCAGCGACTACACGGCCGAGCCCGACGCCTGGATGCAGGACATCATGCGCCGCCGGGCCGAGGTGAGGCAGCTCAGGCAGCAGCTGCAGGGCCTCAGGGTCGATGCGGCTGAGGCCGATGCCGAAATGCCGGACGGAGCCCAATTGGTGACCGATGTCAGGAACTGCATGGCGCAGCGCGAAGAGTGCAGCCGCCTGCTGGCCGCAGCCGCACGCGAGCGCGCGGCCTACGAGCCCTGGGCCGATGCCGACCTCGACGCCGACAAGATGCGCCAGCTGGCCGACGCCGGCATAGAGCTGCGCCTCTACCGTTGCAAGGCCGACCGCTACGACGACTCGTGGCAGGAGCGCTGGGCCGTCGAGCCCGTGTCGCGCACCGACGGGCACGTCTGCTTTGCGCTGCTCATAAGCGCCGACGCCGACCGCCCCGACCTGCCCGACGCCGAGGAGGTGACCCTGCCGTCGCGAAGCATAACCGAGCTCGACGCCGAGTGCCGTCGGCTTGCCGCCGAAAAGGCCGGGCTCGACGCGCGCATGGCGCAATACGTGGCCCGCGCCGTCGAGCCGCTCGACCGCTACGACGCCCGCCTCAAGACCGAGATGCAGATGCACGTGGCCACGGTCGGAACACAGTCGGCAGCCGACGGAGTGCTGACCATCCTGAGCGGATTTGTGCCCGAAGGCAGCATGACTCAGGTGGATGCGCTGGTCGACGCCAGCCCGGCGATAGTGGCCGTGAGCGCCCCTGCCGAGGTGGCCGACCGCCCGCCGGTGGTGCTGCGCAACGGCCGCTACTCCAGGCTCTTTGAGCCGGTGACGCGCATGTTCTCGCTCCCAAGCTACGGCGAGCTCGACCTGACGCCGTTCTTCGCCCCGTTCTTCATGCTGTTCTTTGGCCTCTGCTTCGGCGACGCCGGCTACGGCCTGGTGGTGACACTGGCTGTGTGGATAGCGCGCCGGCATCTGCCGGCCGGAATGCGCGGGCTGTGCAATCTGGGGCTGGTTCTGGGCGGATTCTCCATTGTGGTGTCGCTGGCCACGGGCATGGCGTTCGGCGTCGACCTGTCCGACCCGGCCGTCGGCCTGCCCGAGAGCGTGCGGCGGCTGTTCGTGACCGAGCGCAACTTCACCATCGGGGGCTATCACCCGCTCATGGGCGTGGCCGTGGCCTTGGGCATCGTGCAGATACTCTTCGGCATGTGCCTGCGCGCGGCCAACATAGCCCGCCAGTGCGGTGCGCGCCATGCCGTGTCGACCGTGGCATGGGTGGCGCTGATAGTGGCCTCGGCCGCCGCGTTCGGGCTGCCGGCTGCGGGCGTGGCTCTGCCGGCCGCCTTGGCTTATGCGCTCTACGGCATCATAGGCCTCGGAGCGCTGCTGGCGTTTTTCTACAATTCGCCCGAGCGCAATCCGCTGGTCAACTTCGGCAACGGCGTCTGGACCACCTACAACATGGCCACCGGCCTGCTTGGCGACACGCTCTCCTACGTCCGCCTCTTTGCCCTCGGCCTGACGGGCGGCATCCTCGGCAGCGTCTTCAACATGCTGGCCTTTCAGGTGGGCGACGCGCTGCCGCTGCTGCCGAGGCTGCTGGTGGTGCCGCTCATCCTGCTGCTGGGGCACGGCATCAATTTCTGCCTCTGCCTCATCAGCGCTTTTGTGCATCCGATGCGCCTGACGTTTGTCGAGTTCTACAAGAACGCCGGTTTCGAAGGCGGCGGAAAGGAATATGAACCTTTGAAGTGAATCAACGCATTGATAATGTCATAACAATTAAACAGTTAGAATATGGAACCTATCGTATTGGCTTATTTTGGAATCGCACTGATGGTGGCTCTCTCGGGCACAGGCAGTGCCTATGGTGTCACAATCTGCGGCAGCGCGGCCGTGGGTGCCCTCAGGAAAAACCCGTCGGCGCTCGGGTCCTACATTGCGCTGTCGGCTCTGCCGTCGTCGCAGGGGTTGTATGGTTTTGTCGGATTCTTCATGCTAAGCAACTATCTGGTGCCGGCCATCACCTGGCACGTGGCGGCCGCCGTCTTCGGCGCCGGTCTGGCGCTGGGCATCGTCGGCCTCTTCTCGGCCATCCGTCAGGCCAGCGTCTGCGCCAACGGCATCGCGGCCATCAGTTCGGGTCACAACGTGTTCGGCACCACCATGATGCTCGCCGTCTTCCCCGAGCTCTATGCCATCCTCGGCCTGCTGGTGCTGATTCTGATTTCGGGCACTCTTGCCGTCTGATGTCTTCTTTAGCGGATATTCAATTAGTGTAGATGGTGCGGCGTGCGGCTTTTGGAAGCCGTGCGCCGCACTTTTTCGTTCGGTGTCTGGTGGGGGCGGGTCAGTCGGCCGCCTCGAACGAGTCGTCGTAGAGGAAATCGTTGTAGGGGAACCGCTGCACGTGGATTTTCTTGACCTCCTCGTAGACCACGCGCCTGAACTCGTCGAGGTTGACGCGGTTGACGGCCGAGATGAAGACGCACTTGGCGTCGCGCGCCATCCAGGTCTGCTTCAGGTCGTCGAGCGAGAAGTTCTCGCGCGTCTTGGGGCTCAGGTCGTCCTCGTCCTTGGGCTTGTAGCTGAAGGCGTCGACCTTGTTGAAGACGATGATGGTGGGCTTCTGGCGGTTGTCGAGTTCGTGTATGGTCTTGTTGACCACCTCTATCTGCTGTTCGAAGGTGGGATGCGAGATGTCCACCACGTGCAGCAGGACGTCGGCCTCGCGCACCTCGTCGAGCGTCGACTTGAACGACTCAACAAGGTGCGTGGGCAGCTTGCGGATGAAGCCCACGGTGTCGGCCAGCAGGAACGGCAGGTTGCCTATCACGACCTTGCGCACCGTGGTGTCGAGCGTGGCGAACAGCTTGTTCTCGGCAAAGACGTTCGACTTGCTGATGACGTTCATCAGCGTCGACTTGCCCACGTTGGTGTAGCCCACCAGCGCCACGCGCACCATCTTGCCCCGGTTCTGCCGCTGGGTGTTCATCTGTCGGTCGATGTGGCGCAGCTCTTCCTTGAGCAGCGATATCTTGTCGCGGATTATTCTTCGGTCGGTCTCGATTTCCTTTTCGCCCGGGCCGCGCATTCCGATGCCGCCCTTGGTGCGGTCGAGGTGCGTCCACATTCGGGTCAGGCGCGGCAGCAGATACTGATACTGGGCCAGCTCGACCTGCGTCTTGGCGTGCGCCGTCCGGGCGCGGCGCGCGAAGATGTCGAGGATGAGCAGCGTGCGGTCGAGCACGAGCGTGTGCAGCGCCTGCTCGATGTTCTTCTGCTGCGACGGCTGCAGGTCGTCGTCGACAATCACGGTCTGTATGTCGTTCTCTTCGACATATTGCCTGATCTCTTCGAGCTTGCCGGCGCCCACATAGGTCCGCGAGTCGGCCACGGGCAGATTCTGCGTGAAGCTCTTGACGGCGGTGGCTCCGGCCGTCTCGACCAGGAATGCAAGCTCGTCGAGGTACTCGTCGATCTGCTGCAGGCTCTGGCCCGGCGTGCGGACCGCAATCAGCACCACGCGTTCCAGCTGCCGGTCGGCGGATAATTGTTCAATCATACGGGATACAAATTTTTACGGGTTGCAAACTTAGCACAAGTTTGGCTTATCTTCGCGTGTCAATTTTCAAATCTGTCGCTGCTCATGGAGTCTGTTTATGCCATCGGCATTTTCCTTGCCTTCTTCATCATGTTTCTGCTGCTGACCAAGCGTGGCAAAGATCTGTCGGACAACGTGCTGATGGTCTGGATGTTCTTCATCGGCCTCCATCTGGCAAGCTATCATGCCTACAGCGTCGGCCTGTGGGACCGCTTTCCGCATCTGGTGGGCACGGGCCATCCGCTGCCCTACGTCCACGGCCCCATGCTCTATCTCTACGTGGCCTGCTCGCTGCGCAGTTCGCAGCGGCTGGTGTGGACGGATTTTCTCCATTTCCTCCCCTTCGTGCTGACCTACGCCGCCATGATGCCATTTTTTTTCGGCTACACGGCCGCCGAGAAGCACGCCATCGACATGGGCGCGCCCTGCGTCTACGACGGCTTCATGATGGCCTCGGTGGTCGGCTTCCTCGCTTCGGGCCTGACCTATTCGATTGTCTCCTACCGCCTTCTGCTGCGCCGGCGCCGCATCATCGACAACAATTTTTCGGCCGACGACCGCATCCGCCTCACATGGCTGCGCTATTGCATCGTGGGCGTGTGGGCCATCTATGGCATCAGCACCGTCGTCTATTCCATCTTCGACGTCGGGCAGATTGTGGGCGGATTCAATGTCGATGTCATTACCTATCTGATTCTGATTGTGTTCGTTGCGCTGATCGGATTCTTCGGCGTCCGCTATCGGGGCATATTCGTGTCGGGCACGGCCGCCATTGTGGCCGAAGCACCGCCTGCACCCGAATATCGCAAGTCGGGCCTGCGCGACGATGCCGCCGAAGAGCTCGCCGCCCGTCTGCTCCGCGTCATGCAGACCGACCGCCCCTACCTCGACCCGCGCCTGAGCCTCAGCGCGCTGGCGGCGCAGATGGACGTGTCGCCCAACATCCTTTCGCAGGTCATCAACCAGCGCATCGGCCGCAATTTCAGCGACTTCGTCAACGCCTACCGTGTCGACGAGTTCAAGCGCAACATGGCCAGTCCGCGTTTTGCCGGATTCAGCATTCTGGCCGTCGCCTTCGAGTCGGGCTTCAACTCCAAGACGTCTTTCAACACGGCCTTCAAGAAGCTCACGGGCATCACTCCGTCGCAATTCGCCCGTTCGGCAGCCGGTTCGCCGGTGCAGGTCGATGAATGACCAATCGTCACGTTCTCAGTCGGTTGAACGTTCGTCCCTATAAATCCGAACCACAATTCAGGTTCCGATTTTCAGGCGGGGCGACCGGCCGGCGTCTCTTGCGTTCCTTTGCATCAGAACAAAAAAAATCGATTTCAGAAATGCAGAGGAAAACTCAACACACGCAGAACTCGGCCGGCCGCATATTCTTCGGCCTGGCCAAAATTTTAATGGCTTTGGTCGGAGCCGTCATTTCGTTGCTGGCCATTGCCGGCATTTTCCTGTCGCGATGCCGCATAGTGCTCCTGTCGCTCATGCTGGGCTGCCTGACCGTGGCCGCGCAGGTGCCCGACGCTCCGGTGCAGGTGGTCCGCGGGTCGGTTGCCGATGCAGCCACCAGCCAGCCTCTGCCGGGCGCGGCCGTGATAGTGGAGTGGGCCGACGGCAGCCGCGGCATGGCCACCGACGGCCGTTTCCGTTTCGACGCCGTGCCCGTGGGGCGCTGCAATGTCCGCGCGGCCTTTGTGGGCTATGCGCCGCAGACGGTTTCGGGCTGTCTGGTCACGTCGGGCCGCGAGGTGGTGCTCGACATCCGCCTCGACGAGCGCCCGTCCGACATTGCCGCCGTCGAGGTGGTGGGCAGCGGCGCCGCCACTCCGGCTCTGGAGCGGATGCAGGCCGTGCGCTCGTTCACCGTCGAGGAGGCGTCGCGCTATGCGGGCGGCATCGACGACCCGGCGCGTCTGGCCACGGCGTTTGCGGGCGTGTCGGCCGGCGGCAACGTGCAGGACAACGCCATATCGGTCCATGGCAACGCGCCCTCGGCGCTGCTCTGGTGCATCGACGGCATCGAGGTGCCCAACCCGTGCCACTTTTCGGGAGGCAACGTGGCCGGCGGCGGTTTTGTGACCAATATCAGCAGCAACGTCATGGCCAATTCCGATTTCCACACGGCGGCTTTCCCCTCCGAATTCGGCAACGCCATCGGCGGCGTGTTCGACATCCGCCTGCGTCAGGGCAACGCCGACCGCAGCCAGCACGCCTTCCAGGTCGGCGTGATGGGCATCGACGCTGCCTCCGAAGGCCCGTTGGCCGGCGGCGACGCTTCGTATCTTTTCAACTATCGCTATTCCACCCTCGGCCTCATGGGCCATCTGGGCCTGGTGCCCGAAGATCAGGCCATGTACTATCAGGACCTTTCGTTCAAAGTCCACGCCGCCACCAAGGCCGGGCAGTTCAGCCTGTGGGGCGTCGGGTCGGCCGACAAGCTGCGCGGCATTGCCGAAACCGACAGCGCGCAGTGGGAGGACGACCAGGACCGCTGCCGCAATCTGTGGAAGGAGCGCTCGGGCGTCGTAGGGCTCACCCACAGCATCGCCGTCGGCCGGTTCGGCTACCTCCGCACTACCGCTGCCGCCTATGGCTGCTCCAAAGACCTGACTCAGGATCGTCTCGACTCGGCCCTCGTCTTTGCCGACGACATGGATGTCTTCGCGTCGTCGGGCAAACTGACGCTGCAGTCGACGCTCTCGGGCCGGTTTGGGCGTTCGCTGTCGGTCAGCCTCGGAGCCGCGGCCAACAATCTGCTCTACGACTTCGACTTCAGCGGCACCGAGCGCGAGAAGCCCGGCACCTACGCGCACTACGCATCCGCATCGGGTTCGGCCTGGCGGACCGCCGTCTTTGCCCAGGCGCGCTATGCCGCTGCGGCGCGGCTGAGCCTCAGGGCCGGCCTGCGTGTCGAGCATTTCGGTCTGACGGGCAGCACCACCGTCGAGCCGCGCGCATCGCTCACGTGGCAGATGACGCCGCTCACCTCGGTGCTCATTGCCTACGGCCTGCACAGCCGCTACGAGGACTTGTCGGTCTACCTTGTGGCCGACAACCGGAATCTGCGCCCCACGCAGGCCAGCCATTTCGTCGTTTCGCTGTCCAGGCCGCTCGGCCGGCACTGGCATGCCAAGGCCGAGGCTTATCTGCAGACGCTCACCGACATTCCTTGCACGCCCGACGACGCCTTTGCCATGGTCAACTTCAAGCAGGACTTCACGTTCCGCCGCTCGCTGGTCAACAATGCGCTCGGCCGCAACTACGGCCTCGACCTCACACTCGAACGTCCGCTGGCCGCCGGCTACTATTGCCTCTTCAGCGGCACCGTCCACAGTTCGTGCTATCGCCCCTCCGACGGCCGCTGGCGCTCCACGGCCTGGGACGACCGCTACACCGTCAACGCCCTCTTCGGTCGCGAGATGTACGTTGGCGCTTCGCATCATAATGTATTGGGATTCAATATCAAATGCAGTCTCAACGGTGGCCGCCCCTACACGCCCGTCGACGTAGCCGCCTCCGACAACTGCGGCGCCGTGGTCGAAAACGAAGACGCCTCATTCTCACTCCGCGACGGCGCCGAATGTTTCGTCGACTTCTCGGCCACATATCGCATCAACCGCCGCCGCCACTCATCGGTCTTCACTTTTTCGGTCAACAATCTGCTTGGCACCGAGCAGCGCGGCTCCTACGTCTTCAATCATCGCCGGCAAGCCTATGAGCGAGATAGTTACACCTATCGTCTGCCGATAGTTTCCTACAAATTGGAGTTTTAGGAAGATAGGGCGAATTTGAGAGGGGGGGGTGAAAAGATAAAGGTGTTTTCGATTATCAAGTCACCGTGTCCTTTCCTGATTTAGGTTGACTCTGACTAATAAAATATGACTATGTAAAGTTACCTTTTAGTTATAATAGCTACTATAGGTTGACAAAATATAACTTGTTCCTATCAGATGTTGACTGAAGACCGTAGGTCGGAAGTCAACCTCTGATAGGAATGCGGCAGCGAACAATGGCTATTTACTGCCTCCAAATCACTCCGTTTGATAGCAGCTTGCCGTAAGCTATACCATTTCATATCTCGTTCTCCTGTTGCGTAGGACGCCTCTGTTGGAGTCATCATTCCAATGCTCATGTGCGGACGCTGGTTATTATAGAAGTCTACGGCAGCGGCAACAGACGTCGTCACCTCGCTGATGTTCCAAAATACCTTATCTTTTAGCAACTCATTCTTCATTGTATTGTTTATGCGTTCCGCCTGAGCATTGTCTTTCGGGTCGCCAGATTCCGTCATACTTATGCTTATACCTCTGCTTTTCAAGATATTCACATAATCCT
>CALYZD010000096.1 GCA_945607565.1 uncultured Bacteroidales bacterium
GTCCATCTCGCGCTCGCCCTGGCGGTAGAGGTCGAGCATGTCGTCGAGGAAGCGGGAGGCCGGTGTCGGAGCGGGCGTCGTGCGAGCGCGTGGTCAGGGCGGCGGCCAGGGCCGTGGCGTCGGCGTCGGGATGCAGCAGCAGGTAGGTGGCGTAGCTGTTGTCGTACCAGAGTTCGTCGAGCTCGGCATGCCTGTCGCTCGACGCGAGGGGGACGAGCACGGCTATGCCGCTGAGGTTGCGGTTGCGCATCAGTGTGACGTTGCGCGGCAGATCCTCGAACACTCCGCACACGCGGAACGTCCGCTCGCCCACAGTCAGCAGGCTGTCGACGGCGTCGGCCGTGCCAAAGAGGCGCTCGGCCGTGGAGCGCGACACCACGCAGCGGTCCACGTCGGCGGCGCCGAATGGCACTCCGGCCACAAAGCTGAAGTCGAAGATGCCGAACAGCTCAGGGTCCGACATCATGCTGACGATGCCGAACGCCCCGCGCGACACTCTGAGCGTCCGCTGGCCTACGGTGACGCGCGCCGCCTGCTCCACCTGCGGGCATCCGCCCATGGCAAACGGAGCCACGGCGGGCGGCGCGCCGAAAAAGGTGGTGGTGCCCTGCTGCCCCGAGGCTATGCTGATGCGGTCGAGCTTGGCGAAGCAGCGGTCGGTCTGCACCTCGGGCACGGCCCAGATGGCAATCAGCAGGCAGCAGGTCAGGCCCACCACAAGGCTGAGCACGTTCGCCGCCACGCTCTGGCGGTTGAGATTGATGTATCGGAGAATGTTGATCATGACAAAACGATGTTGGGTTTGATGCTGATAGTCAAAAGGGCTGCGGGCCGATGCGGGCGGCCTACATGTTGTCGATGCTCGAGACGATGCTGCCGTCGAAGAGGTTGACCACGCGCTGGGCGAAGTTGGCGTCGCGCTGGCTGTGCGTCACCATCACTATGGTGGTGCCCTCGTTGTTGAGCTCGGCCAGCATCTCCATCACCTCCTGCCCGTTCTTGGAGTCGAGGTTGCCGGTGGGCTCGTCGGCCAGAATCATCTTGGGGTTCGACACCACGGCGCGCGCAATGGCCACCCTCTGCTGCTGTCCGCCCGAGAGCTGCTGCGGGAAATGGCCTGCGCGGTGGCTGATGTTCATGCGCTTGAGGATGGCGTCGACGCGCTCGCGCCGCTCCGACGCCTTGACGTTGAGATAGGTCAGCGGCAGCTCCACGTTCTCGAACACGGTGAGCTCGTCAATCAGGTTGAAGCTCTGGAACACGAAGCCGATGGCGCCCTTGCGCACCCGCGTGCGGTCTTTCTCGCGGAGCGAGCCCACCTCCTCGTTGTCGAGGAAATAGCGGCCCGAGGTCGGATTGTCGAGCAGGCCGAGGATGTTGAGCAGCGTCGATTTGCCACAGCCCGACGGCCCCATGATGGCCACGAACTCGTGGTCCCTGACTTCGAGACTGATGTTGTTGAGGGCAACGGTTTCGACCTCTTCGGTGCGGAAACTCTTCGACAGATTTTCGATTCTAATCATAGCGTTATGTTTTTTAGATTAATTTTCAGATAGTTGCATACGCGCGCCGGCCGCTATTCGCACTTGAGGCTGTCGACCGGATTGGCGTGCGCGGCGCGGTGGATATAGTTGAACGCAATCAGCTGCACCAGCGCTGCCACGGCCACGCCGGCCGCCACGAAGATGAGCGGCGTGAGGCCTATGCGGTAGACGAACAGCGACAGCCACCGGTCGGCGGCCACATGGGCGGCAAGGCAGCCTGCGGCCACGGCCGGAATGCAGATGCGCATGATGTCGGCCGAGAGCATCCGCTGCAGCGACGCCGTGGAGGCTCCGCTGATGCGGCGCACGGCTATCTCGACGCTGCGGCGCAGCACCTCGTTGCGCACATAGCCCACAAGGCCCACAAGCGTCACCACTATTATCAGGATGGAGGCTATCATCGACGTGTCGCGGAAGTGGCGCTGGTCCGAATAGAGGCTGTCGTATTCGAGGGCGTAGCTGCGCAGCACCACGGCGTCGGAGCGCAGCGTGGAGGCTATCAGCGAGTTGGCCTCCTGCATCAGCTCGGGCGTCAGGTTGTCGAAGCGGACAAGCAGAAAGTGGTCGTAGTCGTGATGACTGGCGCTGAAGATGACGACGGGCCGCAGGTCGACGCCATAGTCGGGCGTGCCGATCTGCATGTCGTCGACGATGCCCACAATGGTGAACGGCCCGCCGTGCTCGCTCAGCATCACCTGCCGGCCCAGGCAGCCGTCGGTCCATCCGGCCACGTCGGCCATCTTCTTCTCGAACGAGGCGGAGACGACGATTTCGACGCTCTGGCCCCGATAGCGGCCGAAGGTGGTGTCGATGTCGGTCTGCACGGCGCTGTGCTCGTCGAACCACCGGCCCTTGGCCATGCGCAGGCCCAGCGCCTTGTCGTAGTCGTGGCCCACAAAGTAGAAGTCGGCCACGTTGAAGAGCTCGCGGTCGGGGGCGTGACTGAGCCACACGTTGTTGCCCGAGGCGCCGTGAAGCGGCAGCTGCCATGCTCCGGTGGCCGCCTCCACGTGGGCCTGCCGCCCGAGGACGTCGAGCAGTCGGCCCATGTCCTGACCGCCGAAGCCGTTGGAATGCAGGTCGGCGTAGGCCAGATTGCGATATTCGTAGCCCACGGGGCGGGTGGTCATGAAGCGATGCTGCATGAAGGCCACCGCCGTGAACGCCACAAAGAACGATGCGGACGCAATCTGGACGCAGAGCAGCGCCATCTTCCACGTGCGGCGGCTCTCGGAGTAGCGGCGGAAGGCGTATTCGAGCCTGATGCGCGAGAGCATGGCGCCCGGCACGGCCGTGCAGATGAGCCACACGGCTGCGGCTATGGCGCTCACCGTCAGCACCGGGCGCAGCGTGAAGAGTTCGGGATAGCGTCCGCCCACAAGCTCCTCGACCACCGTGCGCGCCGACACGAGCAGCACCACCGCCAGGGCCGCGGCCAGCAGCACGTGCACCAGCGACTCGGCGGCCACTATGGCGAAGATGTCGGAATGCGAGGCGCCGTAGCACTTGCGGACGGCCATCTTGCGGGCGTTGGTCACCATCGACGAGATGACGACCAGAATGTAGTTGAACGTGGCCACCAGCGTGAGCGCCATGGCAAGGAACATCAGCAGCAGGCCGTGCTTGTAGTCGTGGCCGCGATAACGGCGCAGGTCGAGCATCGGCACGGTCGAAAAGGTGACTTCGATGCCGTTTTCGCGCAGCAGCTCCATGGGCAGGTTGCGGCGCTGGACGTCGGCAAGGGCCTGGTCGGCCTCGGCCTTGGCGACGCCCTGGCGCAGCCTCAGCAGGGTCAGGTAGCGCTCGTTGCCCATGAAGCGGTCGCGGCCGTCGAACATGAAGCTGCCTATCGAGCCGAGCGACAGGATGACGTCGGCCGTGGTGACGCTGCTGTTGGTCGGGAAGTCGTCGTAGACGCCGAGGACGGTGACGGGGTGCCCGGGCGCCGACAGGAGCTCGATGGTGGAGCCCACCGCGCCGCCTCCGATGGCGTCAGCGAACGTGCGCGAGACGAGTGCGCACATGGGCTGCGAGAGTATCTGGCGCGCGTCGCCCACCAGTATGGGGCGCGTGCAGATGTCGAAGAAGGTGGAGTCGGCCAGGCCGATGGAGGCCGTGAGCGTGCGGCCGGCCTCGGTGCGCACGGGCGAGCCGAAGCAGAGGTTGGTGTAGCGCGACATCAGCTCCACGCCCGGACAGGCGGCCGCCAGCGCGGGTCCGAATCCGCCCGAGACGCCCGAAAAGCGGTCGTGGCTGCCCTCGTTCTGGCGGACAATGTTCATGCCCACGAAATAAGTGCGGTCGGCGTGGTCGATGTAGCTGTCGTAGCTGTCCTCGAAGCATACCTTCGACACCAGCACGGCGCTCATGGCCAGGCCCACGCCGAGCGAGAGCGTCTTGAGCAGATTGTTGCTGCCGCGCGCCGGCAGGTTTCGGATGGCCAACACAAAAGGATTCATATCGTCAGTCGGTTTTTGTCAATCATTTGATTATCAGCACTTCGTTGTCGCGAAAACTTTCGTATCCCGACACAATCACCCGTTCGCCGGCTTCGAGGCCTTCGAGCACTTCGAAATACTGCGAGTTCTGGCGCCCTATTTTGATTTTGCGGCGATAGGCTTCGGTGCCGTCGGCGTTGAGCACGAATATCCAGTTGCCGCCGGTGGTCTGGAAGAACGTGCCGCGCGGGATGATGACGGCCTGCGTGGGCTGTCCCAGCTGCAGGTCGATGTAGTAGGTCTGTCCGCTGCGGATGTTGTCGGGGCGGGTGCCCGAGAAGACGAGCTCGGTGCGGAACTTACCGTCGCGCACTTCGGGGAAGACCTTGCGCACCACGAGCCCGAAGGTGTTGTCGTTGCGCCGGAAGGTGGCTTCGAGGCCCTGGCGGACGCGGTCGATGTAGTGCTCGTCGATGAGGGCCTCGACCTTGTAGTCCGACAGGTCGTTGACCTGGCCGATCATCTGGCCGGGGCTGATGCTCTGGCCAAGAGCCACGTCGAGCAGGCCGAGCTCGCCGTCGATGAGCGAGCGGACGCAGAGCTTGTCTTTGCGCTCGCGGATGAGCATCACGTTGCGCCGCATGTTGGCGAGGTTGTCTTCGAGCTGCTCCATCTGTATGGTGCGGTAGACCGAGTCCTGCCTGAGGCGTTCGGTGATGAGCTGATGCTTGCGGCGCGCCAGTTCGTAGTCTTCGCTGGCCCGGAGGTATTCCTCGCGCGAGATGAGCTTCTCGTCGTAGAGGCGCCTGTTCTGCTCAAAGGCGCGGCGCTTGCGGGTGATGTCGAGGTCGAGCTGGAGCTTTTCGGTGCGGTTGTTGAGCTTGTCCTGCTCCATGGTCACCTGAGTGTTGCGCAGGAAGTTCTGCTTCTCGGCCAGCTCGGCTTCGGCGTTCAGTATCTGGAGGTCGAGGCTCGAATTGCTCAGCCGCACTATGACGTCGCCCCGGTGCACGGGCGCGCCCTCTTCGACCACCCGCTCGGTCACTATGCCGCCCTCTTCGGGGCTTATCTGTATGACGTTGATGGGCTGCACCTGGCCGTTGAGGCGCACGTAGTCGTTGAACTGGCCGTATTCGACCGTGGCCATGCCCAGCCCGCGCCTCTCGACGCGGAGTGTGGATGCGTGGCTGCCCCAGATGCTCCAGCCCACAAGTGCCAGCAGTGCCGCTCCGCCGCCTATGTAGGCATAGTGCCTGGGGCGGAGTCCTTTTTTGCGTTCTATCTTGATGTCCATATCGTTGTGTTTTTTTTTGTCGGTGTCGGGATATTGTCTGCCGGAGGCTTCGCTCGGTCGGCCAGCCGGCAGACAATGTCAAATCAAAACCTAATCGTGAATTTATTTCATAAACAAGAACAATCCTTTCAGTAGAGCGGATGGCCCTGCAGATACATCACGTATCGCTGCTTGAGCATCAGCATCAGGCGACTCTGCAGGCGTCGTGCCTTGGAGAGTGCCAGGGCGTTGGCGCTGGTCTGCAGGTCGATGGCGTTCATCATGCCCTCGTCGAACTTGCGGCGGGTGATGCGGTAGGCCAGGCGGTCGGCGTCGACCTTGGCGTCCATCTCGGCGCATTCGGCGGCATAGGCCTCCACGTCCATCAGCGCCTGCTCTATGTCGAAGCGCAGCTGCGCCAGAGCCTCGTCGTACTGGCTGCGGGCCGTCTCCATGGCGTTGCGGGCGCGGCGTGCGGCTCCGGTGCGTTCGAGCGAGCCCAGCAGCGGGATGCTCAGCTGCAGGCCCACATACTGGCCCCGGTGGCCTTCTATCTGGTCGGCGAACGAGGCGGCCGTGTAGCCCTCGACGTCGAGATACTTGTAATAGTTGGTGCTGATGCCGGCATAGAGCGTCAGGCTCGGCATCATGCGGCCCACGGCGGCCTTGTGGGCATAGCGGGCGGCCTGATAGCGCTGCAGGGCCTCGCCCACGGTGGGGTTGTGCTCGCCGGCGTAGTCGAAAATGCTGTCGGCCGAGGCCATATTCCCAAGCGGCGCCGACAGCTCCGGGCAGGTGAGCTCCAGAGTGTCGGATGCCGAAAGGGTCATCTGTTGTTTAAGTTTCATCAGTGCGGCGCGATAGAGGTTGGCGTTGTGGGTCAGGTCGTAGCTGTCGGCGGCGCGCTGCGAAGCCACCTGAGCCAGGTCGGCCTCGCTCTTCATGCCCAGCTCCACCATGCGGCGGGTGCGCAGCAGGGTCGAGTCGGTCTCGCTGAGCTTGTCGGCGCTCACCTGCACCAGCCCCTCGTAGTAGAGCACGTCGGCGCAGCTCTGCATGACGTCGATGGCGGCGTTGTCCTGCTCGCGGCGCAGCGCGCTCTGGCCCATGCGGCGCTCGCTGGCGGCCTGACGCATGCTGTTGAAGAGGCTTCCGCCCGCAAACACCGTCATCGATGCCTCGATGCTGTAGGAGTTGTAGAACTGCGAATAGTCGCTGTAAGTGTTGGTCTCATTGTCGATGGAGCGGCCCGAAGTGAGCTGCACCGCCGAATAGGCCTGCACTTTGGGCACAAAAGCGGCTGCGGCCGCGTTGCGCTGCGAGCGGTAACTGTCGCTCGCCTCGGCCGCCTGACGCACCCGGCGGCTGTGCTCCACGGCGTAGGCCATGCAGCGGTCGATGGTCCACGCTTCCTGGGCGCACATGGGCATCAGCGCCCCCGACATCAGCATCAGGACTATCAGATATTGTGTTCGATGGACAGTGAGCATATTCTCTCGTTTTTTTTTGTGGTTTCACTTCGCCCACCGTGGCGGCAAGCCGCGTGCCACAACCGCTTTGCGGCTGATGCTCTGGCAGTTGCGCAATCAGCATCCGGCCGCGACTGTCCAATTTTTTGACAGCCGTGTCAAAACATTTGACTGCCCGACGGGCAAAAAGACTGCCGCCGCGCACGAGGGGCACAGGCCTCGCGCACGGCGGCAGCTGATGGTTTTCCGGGGCGGACGCGTCTCAGTCCTTCTTCTCCTTGAGGGCGGCGCGGACAAGCTGCTCTACCTCCTCCTGGAGTTCAAGATTGTCTTTGAGCAGGTCGCGCACGGCCTCGCGTCCCTGACCCAGCTTGGTGTCCTTGTAGCTGAACCACGAGCCGCTCTTCTTGATGATGTCGAGCTCGACGGCCGTGTCCAGAATCTCGCCTACCTTCGAAATGCCCTCGCCGTAGCGAATCTCGAACTCGGCCTTGCGGAACGGCGGCGCCACCTTGTTCTTGACCACCTTGACCCTTGTCTGCGAGCCCACCACATTGTCGCCGTCCTTGATGGCCGTCACCTTGCGGATGTCGAGGCGGATGGAGGCGTAGAATTTGAGGGCGTTGCCGCCGGTGGTGGTTTCGGGGTTGCCAAACATGACGCCGATTTTCTCGCGCAGCTGGTTGATGAAGATGCAGGTCGTGTTCGTCTTGTTGATTGTGGCCGTCAGCTTGCGCAGCGCCTGCGACATCAGTCGGGCCTGCAGTCCGACCTTCGAGTCGCCCATTTCGCCTTCGATCTCGGCCTTGGGCGTCAGGGCGGCCACCGAGTCGATGACGATGATGTCGATGGCCGACGAGCGGATGAGCTGGTCGGCAATCTCGAGAGCCTGCTCGCCGTTGTCGGGCTGCGAGATGAGCAGATTTTCGATGTCGACGCCAAGCTTTTCGGCATAGAAGCGGTCAAAGGCGTGCTCGGCATCGATGAATGCCGCAATGCCGCCCGACTTCTGCGCCTCGGCTATGGCATGGATGGCCAGCGTGGTCTTGCCCGACGACTCGGGACCGAAGATTTCGATTATTCTGCCACGCGGATAGCCGCCGACGCCAAGTGCGATGTCCAGCCCCATCGAGCCTGTCGGAATCACCGGGATGTCCTCCACCTTTTCGTCGCCCATTTTCATGATTGTGCCCTTGCCATAGGTCTTGTCGATTTTCTCCATTGTCAGCTGGAGGGCCTTCAGCTTGCTGGCGTTCGGACTGTTCTGTTCTTCTGATGCCATAAAAATATTCTTAAGTTATTGGTTTTGTTTTCTGGTTATGATTTCGTTGCGGCGCGCGGCTCATTTCTTTTTGTTGAAGAGATTCTTGAGGCCGTCGCTTATCTTCTGCTTGTCCTCCTCGCTCACTTTCTTCTCCAGCTCTTCCTTCACCTTGTCGACCACCTTTTCCTGAACCGCCTCCTGCACCTTCTCCTGGACCTTGCTCTTCACATCGTCCACCACGGCATCCTTGGCCTCGCTCAGGTCGAGCTTGATCGACGGCTTGGTCACCGTGCCGGTCAGCAGCACGCCCACGGGGATGTCGCTGCCCTCGGTGCTGAACGACTTGATGCCCACCTGGCTCAGCAGCTCGGCCGCCTCGGTGCGCGCAATGGGGATTGACAGCTTGAAGTCGGTGGTCTGGTCGAGGCCCTGCTTGCCCGAGATGGTCGCCTTCTTGCCGAACAGCTTGGTGTCGAACGGGTCGACCACGATGTTGCCGTCCACAATCTTGAAGTTGATGGATATATCCTTGAGCGACATCTCCTTATACTTGTCGTTCTTCAGAGCCTGGGCCAGTGCGTCCTGGAACCTTGCGCCGCGCAGCGCTATGTCGGCCGAGCGGAACGAGCCACCGCCGTTGACCGTCGACAGCACGGGCGAAAGCTCGTTGTCGACGAGGCTTGCAAAGTCGAGGTCGATGCTGACCGTGCCGTTGGCGTTCTTGGCCACCGGCAGCAGCGAGTCGATGCAGGTGAACGAGTTGGTCAGGCTGTTGATGTCGATGTTCTGCATCCTGACGGCCAGGTCGACGTTGGGCTTCTGCTCGTCGGCCGTGTCGTATTTGCCGTTGACGTTGAACGTGCCCTTGCAGGCGTTCATGCTGAGTCCCTGCAACTTGGCCACGCCGTCGCGCACCACTATGTTGCCCGCTATGTTGTCGAGCTTCAGGCTGTCGAAGACCACGTGGCGCAGGTTGGCCGCAAAGTCGAAGTCGATGTTTTTGGGAATCAGCAGCGGCTCGGCCTGCGCGGTGGTGTCGGCTGCGGCCGGCGCGGTGGCGGCGGTGTCGGCCGGTGCGTCGGACGTGCCCGACATCAGTTCGTTGCAGTCGATGTTGTCCGACTTGAGCGTCAGCACGCCTTTGATGGTGCCGTCCTTGAGGGCGTAGGCCAGATAGTTTTCGAGGCGTCCGGCCACGGCAAAGTCGCTATTGCCCAGGTTGCAGTCGAGCTTGTTGAGCGCCAGATATTTGGGCGAGAACTGCATGTCGGCCTCGCTGATCGACAGGCCCTGCGGCAGGTCGTTGCTTGCAAAGCTGAAGGCACTGAGTTTCAGTTCGCCCAGAGCCTTCACGCGCTCATAGTCTTCCTTTTCGAGCGTCTTCATGTCGAGCGCAAGGTCGAGGTCGGCCCTGATGATGCCGGCAATCGTCATGCTGTCGAGCGGCAGTGCGTCCTTGAGCGAATTGAGGTCGACCGTGCCGTCGACGGCGGCCGCTATGGTGGCGTTGCTCACGGGCGTGGTCACCAGCAGGCTGGCGTCGAACGGGTTGCTGCCCAGCTCGAAGTGG
>CALYZD010000097.1 GCA_945607565.1 uncultured Bacteroidales bacterium
CCTCTGTGCCATTGTATTTGATGAAACGGACACGAGCACGGGGAAAGAAGTTCTGAGGACGCTTGCCAAAGAGCAAAATGCAAGCAGTGCTGACTTGTGGCACATCGCCCTTGTAAGTCAAGAATCCTTTGTTCTCTTGCAGGTATTCCATCGGAGACTTGCCATAACCAATCCGCTTCATGTAAGCTTTTACAGCATCCATGTCAATATCCTCTATGTTGGCATCGTAGGCAGGGCTGTCCTCGTAATACCGTTCACCCTTGTCATACATCAGTTGCAAACGCTCTTCAAAGGGTAGCTTGCGCGACTTGTCACCTACTCGCCAAAAAGCCTCATCAGCTTGGTTGGCATGGAGGCGAGGACTGGCAGGGACATGGATTATCAGTATGTGGTTGTCATTGCCCTCGCTGTCTTGGCAAGGCATGAATTCTGTCGTGACAGAGATAGTGGGCACACAGAAATCGAAAGGAGTGCGCAGTATCTCGTTCAAGTGAGTCTTGTCTTGGTCAACACCCTCGATACGGCGAGTCTTATCGGATATACCTACGGCAATCATGCCGCCATCGGCATTTGCCATAGCGACAATGGTGTTGGCGAGAGCCTTCGGTTCGATGTGAATGCTCTTGCAGTCGAATGTCTGCCCCTCGGGCATCTGACGTATCTCTTCGATAGTATATCTCATAATCTGTTCACTCCACTTTGGTATGGCAAATCAACTCGTGTATATCCACATTGAGAACCTCAGCTATCTGTGCCAATGTCTTCAAATCGGGTTGTGCGTGGTTGTTGCACCATTTCGACACTGTGGCAGGGTCCTTATGCAATGTCTTAGCTAACCATTTACTCATAATACCTCTTTCTGCCAATACAGTCTTGATACGATTCAAATCCGCCATATCTCAATTATTTGTTGCGTTTGCCGCAAAGTTGTAGCTTTTAGTCGAAAATAAAGGATAAATCCATATAATTCTGCCGAAAAGAGTGTGATTTTGTCAAATCCAAGGTGGCTTTGTGTTCAAAATAGCCTATTCCATGCTTTTTCTATCTCATGATTGTCTTTTCCTGTATATCCGACGAGGTGGTTTGTACCCACCTCATCAATGACCGTCAGGAACTATGTTTACTACGAAAAAAACAAGGACCTACCATCTCAGCAACCCATCGTCTTTGTATCAATTAACTTAACCCATCTGAAATGTGTTGCCATTAAAGTTATGTCATCAATCTATGTTATAAAACAGATGGGGTCGTTTCAACCGACACCATACCTTGCACTCACTTTAGTTTACATCTTTTCTCTTTGCTGAAAAACCCTAAGTCTCTTTTCCCCTTTAATTGCCATCATCTCCTTGCATTTTCGCCTAAATGAAGGTTAAAATCGTTAAATCTTCACTTTCTTTTTGCCTTCAATAGAAACCCAATCCACTTTTCTGCCGTTTTAACCACAAATAACTGATATGCAATTACTTATATATTCAGCAAGCGGAGTTTGCGTTATTACACTATTGGTTATTGAGTTAGCATTTATTCGATCGGTGTTTTGCCGCGTCGAAACAAAATAGCAGAGTCATTGTTTCGCATAATATTTTATGATTATGCGCATTTTGCGGATAATCATAACAACTTATAATTGAAGACGGACAATTATATTATGAGCATTTAGTCGAGAAATGATAGATAATATTGTAAGGCTATTGGTGCAATATCAGGTGGCATTGGTGCGTATGCTTCAGCTAAGAGCAATGGCATTAATCTGTGGAATGAAAACATGAAACCGCATCCCGTGGTGTGGGAATGCGGTCCGAGCAAAATATCTTGTATAGGATATAATTGCCTTTTTCTGCGCTACTCTTCGTTGTCGTTGTTGTTGTAGCGGTTGAATCCGCCGCGATTGTAGCCGCTGCGGCCGTAGCCACGGTTGCCGCCCTCGCGGTTGTAGCCTCCTTCGCGATTGTAACCTCCTTCGCGGTTGTAGCCACGGTTGCCGCCGCGATTGAATCCGCCGCGGTTGAATCCGCCGTTCTGCGGGCGAGCCTCGCGCGGGCGTGCTTCGTTGACGTTGATGGTGCGTCCGGCGTATTCCGACTTGTCGAGAGCCGAAATGGCAGCGGTGGCGGCCTCGTCCGAGCTCATTTCGACAAAGCCGAAGCCACGCGAGCGACCTGTTTCGCGGTCGGTGATGATTTTGGCGGACACGACTTCGCCGAAGCCGCTGAAGAGTTCATTTAAGTCTTTGTCCGTTGCGTCAAAGCTTAAATTAGAAACGTGAATGTTCATTTGAAAATGAATAAATTAAAAAATAAGTAAACATACTTGAGTGGGACAAGATGTGCCTTACGTGCCGTCTGTGAAGTGAGGGAAAGTAAAATCAAACAGTTGTTTCCAAATCAAATATCGCTGCAAAGATGAATCAGTTTTTTTGGATTATGAGCACGCGCCGGCTTCTTTTTTGGGGCCGAAAATATGTTGGACAACATACGTTTTTCTGCCGCGCATTCCGCGTCGTTCGCGTGTGTCGTCTGACGTTTGGCAGCAAAAAAAGCGAGGGGCGACGTCTCTGTGTGTGGTCGCCCCTCGCTGCAATGCAGTGTGGCTGCTGCGGCTCTTATTGCAGTGTGCCGTTTTCGGCAGCTTTGATCATGTTCTCGTTGGCCGAGATGTAGACCTCCACGCGACGGTTCTGTGCGCGGCCGGCTGCCGTCGAGTTGTCGGCCACCGGATAGTCGTAGGCAAGGCCCTGTGTGGTCAGACGCGATGCGCTGATGCCCTGCGACTTCAGATAGTTGGCAACCGATTCGGCGCGTGCGGTCGACACTTTGGTGTTGACTTCGTAGGTGCCGGTGTTGTCGGTGTGGCCGTAGATGGTGATGTTTGTGTCGGTCATGTCGCCCGAGATGGACTGCGCGAATTTGCTGAGCGATGCCTTGGCTTCGGAGCTGAGCGTCGAGCTGTTGGTGGCGAAGAGGATTCCGCTGTCGAAGGTGACCTTGATGGCCTGCAGGCCGTTGACGTCGGTGGCGTCCTCAACCTTGGCGGCTTCGATGGCTGCCAGTTCGGCTTTCTTCTTGTCCATCTTCTTGCCAATCAGCACGCCGGCCGTGGTGCCCACCGTGGCGCCGATTGCAGCGCCGATTGCAGCGCCCTTGCCCTTGCCGATGAGCGCGCCCACGCCTGCGCCCACTGCCGCACCCGATGTGCCGCCGATGATGCCGCCCTTGGCCGTGTTGCTCATGCTCGAGCATCCAGCCAGAATCATAGATGCACTCAGTGTGCACACAATCAGAATGTTAGTCTTTTTCATTTTCGATAGATGTTTTAGTTATTTTGAAATCGGTTTTGTCTCTGTCGACGCGGACATTGTACGCACCGCGCCGGCGGATGTTTCGCGTTCAAAACTATAACAATTTTTCGTTCCGCAGCGTCGCCTGCGAAAATAAAGCCTCGGCTGCCTTAAACTGCGCCCGGAGTGTAGCACGACACTGAGGTTTGATTAATTTTGTGGCCCGAAACTGAATAGCCTCTGCCCGATGAAGATAGTTATAGACAGCAAGATACCCTACATCAAGGGAGCCCTCGACTCGCTGGCCGACGTCGTCTATGTCGACGGTTCGGCCATCACGGCCGCCGACGTGCGCGACGCCGACGCCCTGATAGTGCGCACGCGCACGCGCTGCGACGCTACGCTGCTGGCTGGCAGCCGCGTCAGCGCCATCTTCACGGCCACCATCGGCTTCGACCACATCGACACCGACTACTGCGCCGCCCACAGCATACACTGGCAGAACGCGCCCGGGTGCAACGCCGCCTCGGTGCGCCAGTATGTGATGTCGGTCTTCGCCTACATGCACCGCAGGCTGGGCACCACTCTGGCCGGCGCGCGGCTGGCCGTTGTGGGCGTGGGCAATGTGGGCCGGCAGATTGTGGAGCTGGGGCTCAACCTCGGCATGGAGGTGATGCCCGTGGACCCAGTGAGGGCGCGCCGCGAGCCCACCGAATATTTCTACGGCTACCGCGATGCCCTGAGCCGCGCCGACATCATCACTTACCACACGCCGCTGACGCTCCAGGGGCGCCACCGCACCTTCCACCTCTTCGGGCCACAGGTGCTGCCGTGGCTGCGCAAGGGCGTCTGCCTCATCAACACATCGCGCGGCGACGTGGTGGACCAGGAGGCCCTGCGCCGCGCCATGCTCGACGGCACCGTGGCCCACGCCGTGCTCGACGTCTGGCACGGCGAGCCCGACATCGACCCGTGGCTGCTCGACAATGCCCTGCTGGCCACGCCGCACATAGCCGGCTACTCGGCCGACAGCAAGTGGAACGGCACCATGATGTCGGTGCGCGCGCTGAGCCGCCACTTCGGCCTCGGCCTCGACGACTGGACGCCGCAGCCGCTGCCGCAGCCCGACACCGACGTGGTCGACGTCTGCGGCCAGCGCTCGTTCGAAGACGCCTTCAGCCGGGCCATGCTCGACATCTACGACGTGGAGGCCGACTGCAGCCGCCTGCGCGCCGAGCCCGACAAGTTCGAGTATCTGCGCGGGCACTATCCGCTTCGGCGCGAGTCGAAAGCCTACTGGCTGCGCGTCGACAAGGCCTACGCCGGGCGGATGCTCGACTTCGGCCTGCGGCTCAAGATGAACGACGACCAGCCGCAATAGCCCGATGGAAAAGACGCTCGGAATAGTCCTCAATAACGTCAAATACGGCGACACCAGCCTGATAGTCAACGTCTACACGCAGGCGTTCGGGCGGCGGTCCTATGTGGTCAAAGGCGTGCGCGGCAACCGCCGTCGCGGCATGACGGCCCTGATGCAGCCGCTCTCGATCGTCGAGCTCGACGCCACCACCACCACCGCCCGCGGACGCCTCGGGCACATCCGCGAGGTGCACGTCTGCTGGCCATTCGCCACCATCCCGTTCGACCCCGTCAGGCGCGCCATCTCGTTCTTCATGACCGAAGTCATCGTGGCCTCGGTGCGCGAGGAGGAGCCCAACCCCGACCTGTTCGACTTCATCATGCGCTCGGTCCAGGCGCTCGACGAGGGCATCCCAGCCCAGCACAACTTCCACCTCTACTTCATGCTGCAGCTCTCGCGGCTGATGGGGTTCGCCCCCGACGCCTCCAACAGCGGCCTGCCCTTTTTCGACATGGTCGACGGCGTCTTCACCACTGCCGCATCGCGCACCGGCCACTGCCTTGCGGGCGACGACAAGCTGCTCTGGGCCGCCCTGACCTCGGTGACGCTCGACACCCTCGGCTCGCTCAGCCTCAACGCCGACAGGCGCCAGCGCCTCATCGAACTGCTCGAAGAGTACTACGCCCTGCACCTGCCCACCTTCCCCGGCCTGCGCACGCATCATGTGCTCCATCAGGTCTGCTACTGACGTTTGCTGACAATTTTGCAGGCAGATGCGTCAATAATTCATGACTTTCATTCTGCAATCCGACATTTATTCTCCTTTGGGCCGATGGCACGGAGGTTGCAATCGGTGTGGTCGAACTTCGGAAACGAAAGGAGCCGGAGTTCAGAAAAACAATTCGTCAAACAATTAAATTATAGGAGATTAGATTATGTTACCAGTCAGAAAAAGCGAAAATTGGTTGCCGAGCATCTTCAATGATTTTTTCGATAACGAATGGATGCAACGCACCGCAGCCGGCACGCCTGCCGTCAACATCATAGAGACCGACAAGGAGTACCACATCGAAGTGGCCGCTCCGGGCTCGACCAAAGACGACTTCAAGATCAACCTCGACTCCGACCACAATCTGGTGGTCAGCATGGAGAAGCAGACCTCGACGACCGACACCGACGAGAACTCCAAGTTCATCCACCGCGAGTTCTCCTGCACGAGGTTCCGCCAGTCGTTCTACCTGCCCGAAAACACCGACCGCGACCACATCGGCGCCTCGGTCAAAGACGGCATCCTGACCATCGCCGTGCCCAAGCTCACGCCCGACGAGGTCAAGAAAAGCCACCGCTTCATCGAGATTAGCTAAAAATCGCATCGGCACACCGCCGCTGAAAACCGAAGGGTCCCGCACCGCTCTTGCAGAGCAGTGCAGGACCCTTTCTTGTTTCGTGTGTTATCGGTTTTGTGCCGATGCTCAATCGAGATAGGAGTTGGCCACGGCGATGGCCTCGTGGATGTTGTCGCAGACGTTGCGCTCGCCGATGGCCTCGTAGATGTCCGACTTTTGCAGCACGCGGCGCACCTTTTCGTTGACGCCCGAGAGGATGACCCTGATGCCCTCCTTGTTCGAGAGTCGGAAGAGGCTCTCCATGTTGTGGAGGCCGGTGGTGTCCATGAAGGGCACCTTGCGCATTCTGATGATGCGGACCTTGGGCTTCGTGGTGCCGTAGAGGTTCATCACCTCGTCGAAGCGGTTGGCCACGCCGAAGAAGAACGGGCCGTCTATTTCGTAGACCTCGATGCCGGGCTTCAGGTCGAGCTTCTCGTCCATGTGCGGAATCTCGCCTTCGTTCGAGAGGTCGAGCTTTTCGGTGGCCACCGAGAACCGCGTGGTCTCGCTCATGCGTCGCATGAAGAGCAGCATGGCCAGCAGCAGGCCTATTTCGATGGCGATGGTCAGGTCGAAGATGACGGTCAGGAAGAAGGTGACCAGCAGCACGATGACGTCCGACTTGGAGTTCTTGAGCAGCGAGCCGAAGGTGCGCCATCCGCTCATGTTGTACGACACCATCACCAGCACGCCGGCAAGGCAGGCCATGGGTATGTGCTTGGCCAGCGGGATGAGGAAGAGCATGATGAGCAGCAGCACCACGGCGTGTACGATGCCGGCCACCGGAGTGCGCCCGCCGTTGTTGATGTTGGTCATGGTGCGGGCAATGGCGCCCGTGACCGGTATGCCGCCGAAGAACGGCACCACAAGGTTGGCAGCGCCCTGGGCCACAAGCTCGGTGTTGGAGTCGTGCTTGTCGCCCGTGATGCCGTCGACCACCGTGGCCGACAGCAGCGACTCGATGGCGCCCAGAATGGCGATGGTGAACGCCGACGGCAGAATCTTGTTGATCTGGTCCATGCCCGGAATGTCGAAGCCGCGCAGGTGGATTTCGGCGTTAAGGTTCGGGAAGTTGTCGCCTATGGTGGCAATGCCCTGCACACCGCAGTGCTCGCGCAGCACGTAGGCCAGCAGCGTCACCACGATGATGGCCACCAGCGAGCCCGGTATTTTCTTGAGCACCTTGGGCGTGAAGATTATCAGCAGGATGCTCAGAGCGCTCAGCCCCACGGCCACCAGGTCGGTCTTGTCAAAGTTGTGGAAATAGACGCCCCACTTGGCCAGGAAGTTGCCCGGCAGATTGGTCAGGCCCAGGCCCAGCAGGTCGTTGATCTGCGTCGAGAAGATGGTCAGGGCGATGCCGCTGGTGAATCCCACCACGATGGGGTAGGGGATGAAGCGGATGACCGTGCCGAGGTGGAGCAGACCCATCAGTATCAGTATGAGGCCCGCAAAGATGGTGGCCATGGCCAGGCCCGGCAGGCCCAACTCGGGGTCGGCCACGATGCCGTAGACTATGACTATGAACGCGCCCGTGGGGCCGCCTATCTGCACGTTGGTGCCGCCCAGCAGCGCCACTATGAATCCGCCTATGATGGCTGTTATCAGACCCTCGGCAGGGCTAACTCCCGACGCTATGCCGAAGGCTATGGCCAGCGGCAGCGCCACTATGCCGACTATGATGCCGGCCATAAAATCGGCTGCGAATTTCTCTTTGCTATAGCTCCGGAGCGCGTCCATGAGCTTGGGACGAAATTCTATTTTCCTCTTCATGGTTGTAGAACAGAATGTATTTGAATGAATTAATGAATTGTTGCTTCGCGATGCTGAAGAATCCGGCTGCAAGGTTATTAAAATATGACGTGCAATTGATTGAGCCGGCTCAGTTTTGGGTTTAATTAACAGTTGGACAGCCCCGCAGGCCAACACGCGACGTCTTTCCGTAGACCTCCCGCATTTGTCCGTTCGCATAACGTTTCTTAACGTTCGTCAAAAACTTCGGCCGTTCGTCAATCGTAACTCATTGTTTATCAAAATATTATTGTGGGGGGGGGGTAAAATGACCTATAATTGCATTGACCTTTCGTTAATGCCGTGGCTGCACTGCGGCTGCGTTGGCGCCAGGTCAGCAAACGTTTTATCAATAATTAATCAAAACACACACACACCATGAAAAATCAGACATTTTTCAGACTGATGGCCGGCGCCCTTCTGGCCACGTCGCTGCTCACCACATCATGTATCGACTCCGACGAGCCGGACGGCATTTCGCTCCTGCGCGAGTCGAAGGCAAAATACATCGATGCCGAGACGCTGCTCAAGCAGGCCGAAGCCACCAAGGCTGCCGCCGAAGTCGAACTTGTCCAGCTGAACATACAGTTGCAGACGGTCGAGGTTGAAATCCGCAAAATCGAACTCGAACGCCAGAAGCTCGCGCTCGAACTCGAAGCCGCACATACCGAAGCCGAAAAGGCAAGAATACAGCGCCAGATGGAGCTGGCCGCCTCGCAGCACGAATACGACGTTGAAGCGCTCAAGCTCCAGATGCTCAGCCTCAAGACGCTGATTGCACAGGCTCAGCAGGAATACGAAATCGCAATCAAGAACATCGAGATAGCCAACGCCACCCTCGACCCCGCCTCGGGCGACTATCCGCTGGTGACGGCCGCCTACAACAAGTTCATCGCTGCCAAGGAGGCCTACATGGGCTACTTCAACGGCTCGACTTTCGTCAACGGCACGCAGCAGAAGCTGGCCGCCGCTCAGGAAGATCTGCTCGATGCCATAGCCGACTACACCGGCGACGCCAAAATCGACTCGCTCAATACGGTGCACAGTCTGAGCAGAACCCTCAAGGAAAAGAAGGCCGACTACGAAGACGCACAAGAGGCTTACGAGATTGCCAAGCAGACCCTCGAGGCCGCACCGGCTCTGATGGCCGAGGCCGATGCCCTGTCGGCAAAATATGACGAATACAACGAGCAGATCGATGAAATCGACGTCGAACTGCGCGCCGCCAAAGAGCCGTATGAGCTCCTTGCACAGGCAGTGAAAGATGCTGATGCTGCATATGAAGCCGCTAAAGATGCCATAGACGATGAGAGAATGGCTTACGGCGATGAAGAGAAATATTATTCGTTTACAATAACCAACGAAGACCTCGTGGAATATTTCAAAAACAACTATGTAAGCAACTTCTTGTTCGATGGAGTTTCGGTTTTGTATAGCGAAGCAGTCATTTCGAACAAAAATATTCACTATTACTATAGTGCTTTTTATGATTTGAAATCTATTGCCGAATCGGGCAAAGACGATGCCGGCAAAGGTGATAAAGAGAAAGAAGCGTGGAAAAAACTCTACGACGCCATCGACGCCATCGAGAAGGCCGTCGACGCCAAGTATGACGAATT
>CALYZD010000098.1 GCA_945607565.1 uncultured Bacteroidales bacterium
TGTTGCTTGCCAACGAGGACGACAGCACTGGCACAATGGAAAGTTGTGTCAATTATATCATCAACAAGCAGGGCAATTTCAAGAATGTAAGCACATGGGAAACATTGAGAGAAGAAATTGAAAAATATTCTGTTGGACAGGCAAAGGATACGGATAGTAAAAATCCCATTTTGTCGTCATCATGGAAAAAATTCCTGCGAATTATCAACAAAGCGGTTAATTTGCAAGGTATTTTCAATGACAATGTCGCCGACCACGAACGAGACCTTACGGAAGTAGTCCGTAACAACCTTGTTGGTGGTCAAGTTATGGTCATCGATATCACTTTGCTCGACGACAATACACAAGCCTTTGTTTTTGGCAGTGTTGCGCGTGCCATTTGGGAAATGAAGTTCGACACCGAACGCAACAATGTCCCCAAAAAGGTCATCATTTTCGTCGACGAGTTGAACAAGTACGCCTCGAATGATACGCCCAAAAGTTCGCCGATTCTGCATCAACTTTTAGATATTACAGAGCGTGGCCGTTCGCTGGGCATCATTCTGTTTTCTGTTGAGCAGTTTCGCAGTGCCATTCACGACCGTGTGAAGGGCAATTGCGCCACTTCGGCATACGGCCGGACCAATGCTATCGAAGTTTCAAAATCCGACTATCGGTATATACCTAAAGTCTATCAGAACATGATGACGCGGCTTTCGGCCGGAGAATATATTATTTCAAATCCGGCCTTGCGCTCATTGGTCAATATCAAATTCCCATTCAACACATACAGACAATTCCCTAACGGATAACTAAATATGGCAGAGGAAACAACCGACATTGTGGGAAAAGATTTGCTGGAGCAGTTAATGTTCTCGCTTTATCCCGATGCAGAAACGATTTATCGCGAATATTTGCAAAATGCTTGCGACTCGATAAACGAGGCAGTCGAATCGGGCATCATCGAAAAGAAAGATGGCCATGTCACGATCAGTATCGACAAGTTTCATCACACAATCACCATTGAGGACAACGGTACGGGAATAAAGGCGGACAAGGCAGAGATGACCTTGAAACAAATAGCCCGTTCGAAGAAAAAGAAAGAATCGTCGGCCGGCTTTTATGGCATTGGGCGTCTGGTAGGCGGAGGTTATTGCAGATTGTTGTCTTTTACGACGTCAGCTCAAGGCGAGAATGTGGCTTCCGAAATGATTTTTGATATGGATAAAATCCGTGAAATTTTGGAAGACGACGAAGATAACAGATCGACATCCGAGGTGGTTCACAGTGTCACGACATTCAGGAATGATATTCCGGAGGATCCGCTAAAGCACTATCTCAGAGTGGTTCTGAAAGATGTTTTGCCGGACTATCATGATGTGCTCTTGAATGAAGAAAAAATCTATGCTTACTTGCAGCAGGTCGCTCCTGTGCCATACGAAGCCACTTTCTTTAACAACCTCATCAAGCCTAATGTTACAAAAGATAACAAATGTCATAGTTACTATGGTCTATTGAACACCGTCAAGGTTTCTATCAACGACTTTGTTGACATAGAAAAACCTTATGAAATAAAATTCAAAGGAACTGAGCATGAGTGCATTGATGAGAACGGCAGGCGAAGTAAAAACAATGCTCCTATCAATGAGATACGCTTCTTCACTATTGCTGACCATCAATTTGGCGATCTGGCTTGGGGTTGGTATGCTTATACTCCTGCCGGTACTCAAATTAGAGAAATTGATCCTTACACGAATAAACGAGTTTTGACAAGAAACATCCGTTTGCGGTGCCACAACATTCAGGTGGGAGATGAGAATGTTCTGAACAAATATTTCAAGCAGCCGAGAAGCTGTACCTACTTCAACGGAGAAATCTTCATTGTCAACAAGGATATAAAGCCAACAGCCGACCGCTCGGACATTGCCCCGACCACTGTTGCAAAACTTTTTCAAAAAAAATTGGAGGAGTTTTTCAGAAACGAGTTGGAGAAACTCTACCAAGAAGCCAACAAAGCCAACAAGCAATTAGAGAACATTCGCAAGGCAGACGAGGAAATCCGCAAGATCAAAGAGTCTACCGAATTGTCTTCTGAAAGCAAGGAGAGCGAGCTTGCAAAGCAGCAGGATGAAAAACAAAAGGCACAGGAGAAACTAAACAAAATCATTGACAAGCGCAACGACGAAAAACAATATCCATCTATGCAGACATTGGCGGAGAACGTCAAGAAACAATTTGACGCATATCAAAACACTCCAGCCACACAGTTGGTTTTGCCTCCAGACCCGCCGCTGCCCAATCCGCTCAAAACAATTGACGAGAAAATTGCAGAGCTTGGTGGAAAATACAACGACGATGAAATTGCCATGGTCAAGAAAATATTTGAAATCATTAAAAAGCGCTGCCCCAAAAAACATGCGCAAATCGTCGAAAGTATTAAGGAATCTGTCCTTAATGATCTGAAAAAATAAAGGTTCCAATGGTAAGAAAAACAAAGCCCAAGAAGAAAGTGCTTCTTATCGAGCCAAACTATGCAAACAAGTTCCCTCCTGTCGGATTGATGAAAATCGCAACATATTATCGCAATCGTGGGGAGTTGTATGGCGACGAATGGGAGGTAGTTTTTTACAAGGGCGATTTGAAACGTTTTGTTATAGATAGAATTACCGATCGCCTTATAGTTGCTCTAAACGATGCCGATGGGACGAATCATAACTGGAGTTATTTTAAGGACATCTTGTTTGAATACATTCGTTCTCGCAAAAAAAACTTGTTGGAACAGCTGCCTCTGACAATCCGGCCCGACGATGATTGCGAAAAGACATTCAAAAATGTAGTGCTTCTCGACCTTATCAACGAGGCAAAAGACAAGTATTGGAAAAAGACTTGGGAAAAAGAACCCGAATGGGATAGGGTGGGCGTCACAACTCTGTTCACTTTTTACTGGGACATCACTGTCGAAACCATCGAATTTGCCAAGAAACTGATCAAGGATAAACGGAACCTGATGGTGGGCGGCGTCTTGGCCTCGATTCAGCCCAACGAATTGGCCGCTGCCACAAATCTGCACATTCACAAGAAAGGTCAGGCGGGAGGCATCCATATTGGTATTCTCAGGGCCGGAGATCTTGATAGAGGCGATGCGCAAAATATTGACGAACTGGAACTTGATTATTCCATCCTTGACGAGATCGAATATCAGTACACGATGTCGAATGCCTACTATCGCTATACGACCCGAGGGTGCATTAACAAATGTGCGTTCTGTGCCGTTCCTACTCTCGAACCCGATTATATTTCGTATATTCCACTGAAAGAACGTGTTGAGCGCATTGATGATTTGTATGGAGCGCAAAAAGATCTGCTTCTGATGGATAATAATGTTCTGGCATCCGAGCATTTCTCGCAAATTATTCAAGAAATAATTGATTGCGGTTTCCAAAAAGGCGCAAAATTCATACAGCCCAATATGTTGGAAATAGCCATCAGGAATTTGCAGCATAGCATCAACGATAGGGCGTATATTCGTAAGGCTTGGCGTCTGATTGACGAACTATATGATTCGCTCAAGGCCGAGGAATCGTACAGTTTGTACACCATCCGTGAAAAATATCACATCACGAAATATCTGACATCGACCAAAGAAAACCTTGTTGCCGCTTATGGCGAAATCAAGCCAATATATGATAAATATCACAGGCAAGGTAAAGGTAAGTTGCGTTATATCGATTTCAATCAAGGATTGGATGCACGGCTGTTCACGCCCGAAAAAGCGCAATTGATGGGGAAGATTGCAATCCGTCCGGTTCGTATAGCTTTTGACGACATTAAGACCGAAAAGAAATATGTCGAAGCGATAAAAATGTGTTGCAATGCAGGTATCAAAGATTTTTCCAACTACTTGTTATACAATTTCAATGATCATCCTGACGATTTGTATCGGCGATTGAGGATCAATGTTGATCTGTGCGACGATTTGCAAATCAGTGTATACTCTTTCCCGATGAAATTTCATCCGATCAGAAAAACAAATAGTATGGATAAGGACTATTCGCACAATCGCGACTATATCGGAAAGCATTGGAACAGAAAGTATATCCGTGCAATTCAGGCGATTCTGAACAGCACGAAGGGGAAGGTTGGGCGAGGCAAATCGTTTTTCGAAAGGGCATTTGGCAAGAATCTTGAAGAATATCACAAATTGCTTGAAATGCCTGAAACTATGATTATTTACCGTTTTTTCTTCGAATGGCTTGGAACAAGTGAAGCAATTGACCAGGCAGAAAAAAGATTTGGTCATAGCTTAGAAAGCATATCTGCGCAGGCTTGGTGGAAGTGTTACTGCGAATGCAAAAATCAGGCTGCGGCTGATGAATGGGCAGAAATAGAACTATTTATTCATGCAAATAATTTTGATGCGGGCGGGAATTTTGACAGTCCGCAAGTGAAAACTCTGATTTCTTTCTATTTGAATGAAAGAAAATCGATTATGGAGCCCGGTTCGGAACTTTATCTGATGAAACAAGTGTATGACCAAAAGCCAAACGGCTCGGACCAATAGGAAAGCATTGTAGAGTAATGGTTAAACGGGCATTGGGGTCGCCGTCAAAACCTGCCTTCCACTAATAGATACCTGCCATTGGCCCAAATGAATAACTATTTTCTTACTTTTGCATTTCGATTCAGGTGGCGAGCATCGTCTTGCCTTAACCATAACGAAGTTTATCCGATAGATGCAGAATAAGGAACAGAGTATTGTCTACTCGAAGAACGTAATTGAGTTTGCAACAGTCGCTTACGAGTTTTGCACGTTGCTCGAAAATGTCTCCCGATATTCAAAAAAGGATTTCATCGAAGTGTCTGTCAAGATGCTGCCTTTGCTTTATCTGAAAGCATCGGTCCTGCCAAAGCTGGAGCAGCGCATGGACGATGAACTTGAAAGTTTTGTGGACGAATTCACTTACGAGTCCGTCCGCAAAGGAATCCGCGCCAAACTGACCCGCCACGACGATTATCTCGAAGTGTTCAAGGACGACATCGAGCGCAGCGAAACGCCCGTCGTCGCAAACGTTTCGGAGGATCTGGCTGACATCTATCAGGACTTGCGCAATTTTTGCGGGTCGTATAAGATCGGTGTCGAAGATATTATGAATGACGCAGTCTGTCAGGTATTTGCGAACTTCAAGGATTATTGGGGCCAGCGCCTGGTCAACACTTTGCGGGCGTTGCACAGCGTCTTCTACGGGGCCGACGATCTTGAAGACGAGAAGCCGGCCGCCGATGATGCCGCAGAGCTTGACAGCGGGCAGGAGGCCGTGGACCCCAACAGCTGGTATGCCCAGATGCTCCGTAATCGTCAGAAATAAATCATTAAGAATCAGCCAGATGTTCAAGCTAACTCAGGAGGAAATTGACGGGCTGCCGTTGGCGCAGTTCGACAAGAACATAATAATTGTGGACGACGAGCAGAAAATGTCCGAAGCCGTCGAAGCCATGCGGGGCCAGAGCGTCCTGGGGTTCGACACCGAGACGAGGCCGTCGTTCAAGCGCGGCGTGTCGTACAATGTGGCACTGTTGCAGCTGTCGACCGAGGACACTTCGTGGCTCATCCGCCTCAACAAGGTGCCGATGTCGGACGGGTTGGCCAATATACTGACTGACAGCAATATTCTGAAGGCCGGCGTGGCCATCCGCGACGATGTCAAGACCCTGCAGCGGCATCGGATGTTTGTGCCCGGCGGATTTGTGGATTTGCAGAACATGGCGCGTGCGGCGGGTTTTGAGGATTTCAGCCTGAAAAAACTTGCGGCGCACATTCTCGGCGTCAGAATCAGCAAACGGCAGCGGCTCAGCAATTGGGAGGCTTCGGAACTGACTATGGCTCAGGCACATTATGCGGCCACCGACTCGTGGATTTCGCTTCTGATATATCTGCAGATGAAAGACGAAGTGGTTGAGCACGAGCGCATTATCAAAATCAGAAAACAGCATATGTCGAATCAGACGGCAAAATAGAGACGTTATTTTTTATGGTCAGAATAGTTCTAAAAAAAGGGAAAGAACAGAGTTTGCTGCGCTTCCACCCGTGGATTTTCTCGGGTGCCATCATGCGCGTTGACGGCAAGCCCCAGGAGGGCGATTTGGTCGAAGTCACCGACTGCGCCGGCAATTTCATGGCTTTGGGCCACTATCAGGTCGGGTCGATCACGGTGCGGGTGCTGTCGTTCGTGCAGCGCGATATCGATCAGGCGTTCTACACCGAGCGGCTTCGTCAGGCATACGAACTGCGGCTTTCGCTCGGCCTGGCCGACAGCGAGCGTACCAACGCCTACCGTCTGGTTCACGGCGAGGGCGACGGTCTGCCGGGCCTGGTCATCGACGTCTACAACGGCACGGCCGTGGTGCAGATGCACTCGGTGGGCATGTATTGCGACCGCAAACTGATTGAGACGGCGCTGCTCGAGGTGATGGGCGATCGGCTCAAAGCCATCTACAACAAGAGCGAGGGCACGCTGCCCTACAAGGCCGGCCTCAATGCCGAAAACCTGTACGTCTACGGCCGTCCCGAAAGCAATGAGGCGCTCGAAAACGGCCTGAGGTTTTATCCCGACTGGGAAAAGGGCCAGAAGACGGGCTTCTTTGTCGACCAGCGCGACAATCGTGCTCTGATTGAGCGATATAGCAAGGGGCGGCGAGTGCTCAACATGTTCTGCTACACGGGCGGATTTTCGCTCTATGCCATGCGTGGCGGCGCCGAGGCCGTCCATTCGGTCGACAGTTCGGAGCGCGCCATCGAGCTGACCAAGGCCAATGTCGAGCTGAACTTCCCGGGCGACACGCGGCACGCCGCCACGGCTCAGGACGCTTTCAGATTCATGGAGGAAACCGGCGAGCGCTTCGACCTGATGATTCTTGATCCGCCCGCATTCGCCAAGCATCTGAACGTGCTCAGCAACGCCATCAAAGGCTATCGCCGCCTCAACACCAAGGCGCTCGAAATGATACCGTCGGGCGGCATTCTGTTCACATTCTCGTGCTCGCAGGTGGTGTCCAAAGAGGTCTTCCGCACCATGGTCTTCTCGTCGGCAGCCAAAGCCGGGCGCCGCGTGAGCATCCTGCACCAGCTGACGCAGCCGGCCGACCATCCCATCAATATCTATCATCCCGAAGGCGAATATCTGAAAGGATTGGTATTGCATGTGTTATAAGCCTTATTTTCAAAGCAATAACAAAACGAAAAACGATAATGAAATTCAACGAATTCGATTTCGACCAGCAGTTGATGGACAGCCTCGAAGCCATGCGTTTCGAGGAAGCCACGCCCATCCAGACGCAGGCTATTCCGATAATCAATGAGGGTAAAGACCTGATAGCCTGCGCACAGACCGGCACCGGCAAGACGGCCGCCTATCTGCTTCCGGTCATCAACCGGCTGGTCAGCACCGAGCACAGCGGCATCAACACGGTGGTGCTTGTGCCGACACGCGAGCTTGCCATTCAGATTGACCAGCAGATGGAAGGCTTCGGTTACTTCGTGCCGGTCTGCTCTACAGCCGTTTATGGCGGCAACGACAGCGCCGAGTGGAACCGTCAGCGCACATCGCTGACCAGAGGTGCCGACATTGTGATAACCACGCCGGGCCGAATGCTTCAGCACATGACGATGGGCTATGTCGATTTCAGCAACGTGCGCCATCTCATCCTCGACGAGGCCGACCGCATGCTCGACATGGGATTTTTTGATGACATAATGCAGGTTGTCAAGACCATGCCGGTGGAGGGCAGGCAGACGCTGATGTTCTCGGCCACGATGCCGCCCAAAATCCGCGATCTGGCCAAGAAGATTCTGCGCGACCCGGCCGAAATCAGCATCGCCATCAGCAAGCCGGCCGAGGGCATCAGGCAGGGCGCATATCTGGTCTACGACACGCAGAAGCCCGCCCTGATCAAGCATATTTTGAAAGAAAAAAATCTGCCAAGTGTCATAATTTTTTCGTCGCGCAAGCAGAGCGTCAAGCAGCTGGCGCACGCGCTCAAGCGCAGCGGTTTCAATGCCGGCGTCATCCATTCGGACCTTGAGCAGAAGGAGCGCGAGGAAGTGCTGCGCGAGTTCAAAAACCGTAATATTCAGATACTTGTGGCCACCGACATCATCGCCCGCGGCATCGACATCGAGAAGATCGACTTGGTGATCAACTACGACGTGCCGCGCGATGCCGAGGATTATGTGCACCGCATTGGCCGCACGGCTCGCGCGCAGACGCAGGGCGAGGCCATCACGTTCATCAACGAGAAGGAAATGGTTGACTTCTATCGCATTGAGCAACTGATAGAAACGACGGTCGAGAAGTTGCCGCTGATGCCCGACCTCGGCGAGGGTCCGGAGTACAACCCGACGAAGCGCCGCAAGGGTGGCAACTCACGGCGTGGCGGTGCCAAGGCCGAGGCGCGCCCCGAAGGCAACGGCGGCAACGGCAACAAACGCCGGCGCAACAACGGTCGCAAGCCGCGCCCCGAGGGCCAGCCGGCAGCCGACCAGCCGCAACAGGCGCAGCAGCCGCAGGACGGCCAGCCGGCGCAGCAGCCCAAAGGCGATGATAATCAGCCACATCGTCGTCGCGACAATCGGCGCCGAAACCGTCATGGGCGTCGCCCCAAAGCCGAGGGCGAGCAGGCGCAGGCACCGCAGCAGGGCGAATCGGCAGAATGATTAAGTAGAGATTAACGAACTGCACTTCAGATTGTTACAGACTATCCGAAGTGCAGTTTTTGTTTGCGCATCGGCCTAAAACCTGACGAGGCAGCTCAGCAGGAACTCGCGGCCGCGCAAGGGCAGGGCGTAGAACGAATAGTTTTGGCCCGAAACGGAGGCCTCGGCGTAGCGCCGGCGGTCGAGCAGGTTGGTGATGCCGGCCGAAATTTCCATCCAACGAAGTGGTAAATATTTGGTTTTCAGGTCGATGAAAGTGTTGCTGCTGAAGTTGTCGGCCGACGTTTCGACGACGCTGTGGCAGCAAGTGAGCGAGAGTTCGAGGCCGCGCAGGGGCAGGACGTAGAGGGTCGATTCGTCGAAGAGGCTGCGCAGGCTGGTGCGGCTGTCCCAAAACAGATTTCCCCAAAGCGTGCTGCGCAGTTTGATGAAGTCGAAGTGGCTGAAATTGAGCCCCATCGAGGCTGTGGCCTGGTTGCTTCGGGCGCGGTAGGTCTGCTCCCACTGCGACATCAGCACGTCGTTTGCCGTGTAGTCGACGGCGATTTTTAGGCATAAGTCGATGGTGGTCAGCGTTTTGTCGATGGCGGCGTTGGCGTAGAACTGCCGGTCGGTGTGGCTGACAGGCGCGGGGCTGATGGTGGTCAGG
>CALYZD010000099.1 GCA_945607565.1 uncultured Bacteroidales bacterium
TGCCGTCAGTGCCGTGTTGTGTCAAGACCAAATATTTCGCACCTTTGAGGCTGACCTTTATAAACTTTAAATCATTTGCAAATGAAAACGAAAACAATTCTTGCGCTGGCTCTGGCCGCTGCGGCTGCATCATGCACCGGGCCCGGGCAGCGCACTGCGGCCGCTCCGGGCGAGTTCCGCAACTGGGCGCCCACGCCTCCCATGGGCTGGAACAGCTGGGACTGCTACGGCCCCACGGTCGAGGAGCACGAGGTGAAGGCCAACGCCGACTTCATGGCGCAGCATCTCAAGGAGTTCGGCTGGGAATATGTGGTGGTCGACATCCGCTGGTTTGTGGAGAACGACAAGGCCGGCGGCTACAACCAGACCGACCCGCGCTATGTGATTGACGGCCACGGGCGCTACATGCCGGCCGTCAACCGCTTTCCGTCGGCGGCCGACGGGCGCGGATTCGGGCCTCTGGCCGACTATGTGCACTCGCTCGGCCTCAAGTTCGGCATACACATAATGCGCGGTGTGCCGCGTGTGGCGGTGGAGCGGCGCATGCCCGTGCTGGGCGCCGACGGCATCACGGCCGACCGCATCTGCTCCGACCGCCAGCTGTGCCAGTGGCTGTCGGACAACTACACCGTGGAGGCCGACAGCGCCGGCGCTCAGGAATACTACAATTCGATTTTCGAACTCTATGCCGACTGGGGCGTCGACTTCGTGAAGGTCGATGACCTGTCGCGGCCCTACCACAAGGGCGAGATAGAGATGATACGCCGCGCCATAGACCGCTGCGGCCGGCCCATAGTGCTCAGCACGTCGCCGGGCGAGACGCCCGTGGCCGAGGCCGCTCACCTCTACGAGCACGCCAACATGTGGCGCATGGTCGACGACGTGTGGGACACCTGGCCCCACATCGACCACCTGTTCCACGTGGCCGCCCGCTGGACGCCGTTCGTACGCCCCGGCACGTGGCCCGACTGCGACATGATTCCGCTGGGCCACATCTCGATTCGCGGCGAACGCGGCGAGCCCCGCCAGTCGCGCCTGACGACAGACGAGCAGTATTCGCTGATGACGCTCTTCACCATCATGCGCTCGCCGCTGATGTTCGGGGGCGACCTGCCCACCACCGACTCGCTCACCATCGGCATGCTGACCAACCGCGAAGTGCTGGCCATGCACGCCGCCGACCGCTCTTCGCTCGACCTGAGCCTCCGCCCCGACAGCACCTGCTGCATCACTTCGGCCGCAGGCGACTGCGTCTACATAGCCCTTTTCAACCTTTCGGGCACCGAGCGCGAGGTGAGCCTTGAGCTGAGCGAATGCAACGCCGTGCAGGGCGAGTTCGACGACCTGTGGACGGGCGCCCGCGTGGTCAACCGCGACCCGGCCGGGCTGACGCTGACGCGCCTGAGCCGCACCCTGCGTCCGCACGCCTGCGAGCTTCTGCGCACGCGCAGCCTGACCGACTGACACAATACAAACGGAGAGAGCCTTGCCCTGGCGCCTGCAATCAGGCATCGGGGCAAGGCTCTGTGCTGCTGTGGGGCCGAGGTCCTTATTGTTTTCGTCTGCCGGCCGCCGGCTGCGCGCCGGGCATCAGCATCTCATTGACATCGGCGTCGGGATGGAATCTCCACAAATCGACCGTGCCGCGGAATCCGTCGATCTCCCCCTTTTCGGTGAACTGCCAGATGTAGTAGCCACCCTTTCGCACCGGCGGTTTCTTTCCGTAGCGGCCGATGTAGAAGTTGTAGTCGGGGAACGCGTCGCCGCAGACGTCGCTGTAGCCGGAGTATATCATCGGCCTGACGCCATAGTGCTTCTCGACCAAGCGCAGCAGCACGCGCAGGCTTTCGTGCGTGGCGCGGAGTGATTTCCAGTCTCTTGTCTCGACGTCGATCATCGGGACCAGGTCCTGGTCTTTGAGGCGGATGTGCTTCGGATGTTATCGAACTGGGCATGGGCCGACGAGGTCATCCTGAAGTAGTGGTACGAGCCTATCAGGAATCCGTTTTTCCGGGCCTCGCGTACGTAGCGGGCGTACTTGCCGTCGCGGTGCCTGGCGCCTTCGGTGGCTTTGATGTAGACGTAGCGTGCGCTCGTGCCTGCGGCGGCCGCGGCCCAGTCGATGTTGCCCTGATGTTGCGACACGTAGAAGCCGTCGTAGCGGGTGTCGGCCGCCGTGCTCTTGTGGGTGCGGCTCTTGTGCGCCTTGGGTCGATGCCGGTCGTGGCACCCGGCAAGCAGCAGGCACCCGACGGCCAGCAGCAGGCATTTTGCGTTCGTCTTCATGCGTGTGTGTTTAATGTCCGATTAATCTACGATTAATGCCTGATTAATGTTCGATTGATGCCCGATTGATGCCCGATTGATGCCCGGACGGCCATTGGAGCCTGACGCTCATTTGGCAATCAGGCGGTCGCAGGCGCGGCTGATGATGCCGACGGTGGAGTCGGACACGAAGACCGAGTTGAGGCCCTGCTCTTCCTGCGCGGGGTCGCCGGTGTAGTCGTCGCCGCGCTCCCAGTAGATGTGGTCGGACGCGGGCCGTGCCAGTCCGCCCCAGGCCCAGAAGTTGCATCCGGCCAGTTCGCCGCCGTTGCGCGCGTCATCCTCGACTATGCCGAACACGAAGTCGTAGTAGCTGTCGCGGGCGGTGGTGGCGGCGGTGGTGGCAAATTGGAAGCCGTCGCGCGGGAAGCCGAACTCCTCGAGCACCATGGGTTTGCCCAGTCGGCGGGCCACGGCGCGGTGGTCGTCGATGTAGGCGCGGGTGTTGGCCTTGGCGCGTTCGAGGTTCTGCTCAAGGCTGTCGCTCTTGGCCCAGCCCCAGTTGTAGGGCCAGATGTGGAAGTTGATGTAGTCCACGTTGTCGAAGGCGTGAATCTGTTCGCACAGCGCCATGTCCTGCTCGCAGCCGTGTCGGCCTTCGCTGCCGGTGGATACGAGGTGGTTGTGGTCGAGCGACTTGATGAGGTCGGCCGTGGCGCCGATCCACTGTGCGAATGCCTGCTTGTTCTCGTCGGCAAAGGCGCGCGGCTCGTTGCCTATCTGCCATGCCATGATGGCGGGGTCGTCGGTGTAGGGCAGGCCGGTGTAGCGGTTGGTGCGCGAGACGATGAAGCGCACGTGGTTGGCAAAGAGGGCTTTGGCGCTGTCGGACTGCTGGAACTGCCGGACGTAGTCCATGTAGGTGGGCCAGCCGTCTATGCTGGGGACTGGCGCCTTGCCGTGTCCGGCCCACTGCAGGTAGACGGAGTATCCGCCGCTCCACTCCCACGAGTTGTTGAGGTAGAGCACGGCCAGCATGTCGCGCTTGCCGAGTTCGGCCATCAGATAGTCGAGGCCGTCGAGGATGGTGTCGTTGTAGACGCCCGGCGCCGTCTGCAGCGTGGGCTCCACACGCGAGCGGACGCCGTTCTCGCCGTCGGCGCCCACAAGGATGCGCAGGTTGCTGATGCCGATGCTCTTGAGCGTGTCGAGCTCGCGGGCCAGGCGTTCGCGGTTGCCGCCCGTGCCCTGCGAGGCAAGGATGGCGCCATACCAGAAGTTGGTGCCCACATAGTAGTAGGACACGCCGTTGCGGACAAGCCGTCCGTTTTCGATGCGCACAAAGGCCGACTGCTCGTCGCTCGTCTGCGGGCGGCTGGCGCAGCCGACGGCAAGTGCGGCTGCAAGCACACAGAATAGTATTTTCATGATTCGAAACATTGAGTTGATGAATTTTCACGATTGCCCACCGGCGCGGCGCCGATGGTTAACGAATGCAAAAATATCAATCGTCGCATCACGAATCCGATACTATATTGTCCTTTTTAGCTGATGCAAAAGTATCAGCGGCGCGCGCGGCATCCGCTTGTCGGCGATAAAGTATAAATTTGAGCATCAATAACGGAAAAAAACACTTGAGAACATGAAAACAGCAGGAATCATTGGCGGACTCGGTCCGGCGTCGACCATCGACTACTATCGCGAACTCATCGACGGCTACCGGCGTCGGCATGGCGACGACCGCTATCCGGAGATGCTCCTGTGCAGCGTCGACATGCACGCCGTGGTGGCCCTGATAGAGCAGCGGCGTCACCGCGAGCTGGCCGACATGCTGATAGCCACGGCCAACCGTCTGGCCGCCGCCGGGGCCGACTTTGCCGCCATAGCCTCCAACTCGCCCCACGTGGTGTGGAACCTGATTGACGGCAAGGCCCGGATTCCGTTCGTCAGCATAGTGGAGGCCGTGTGCGGCCACATAGCCGAGCGCGGCTACCGTCGGCCGCTGGTGTTCGCCACGGCCTTCACCATGCGCGGCGGGCTCTATGCCGACGCCCTTGCGCGCCACGGCATCGAGAGCGTCACGCCCGAGGGCGACGACATTCGGACGCTGGGCGACATCATCTATCCCAACCTCGAAAACGGCATTGTGGTGGAGGCCGACAAGGCGCGAATGACGGCCATAGCCGAGCGCTATATAGCCAGCCGGGGCTGCGACTCGCTGCTGCTGGGCTGCACCGAGATTCCGCTCATGATACACCCGGGCGACGTCAGCGTGCCCGTGGTCGACTCGACGCGCATCCACATCGAAGCCATAGGCCGCGAAATAGAGCTCTGACGGCACGCGGTTTTGATGCCAAAAGAGAGTATTTTTGCATCCGCAGTGTAATAAAACCGACTCTCAGGAGTTGTCTGTTTCATCAACAAGGATAAAAATCGAAACCAAGAGATGCGCATCAGTATATTCATGGCCGGCCTGGCGCTGGTGGTGGCCGGATGCTCGGCCAAGCGGAACACGTGGGTCAGCAGGCACTATCAGAGCCTTGTGTCCTACTTCAACGTGCTCCACAACGGCAACGAGGCCTTCGATCGCGGCATGGCCGCCATCGAAGACGGCTATGACAACGACTACAGCCACATGCTGCCAGTCTACGAGTTTGCCGACCCCGACGCCGCCCGCGCCGGCAATTCGGACATGGAGACCGCCCTGGGCAAGGGCCACAAGCTGATTCAGCTCCACTCCATCACGGCCAAGCCCAAGCGCAAGGACGGCGCGCAGACCGAGAAGCAGAAGAAGTTCAGGGCCAGGAACGAATACAACCCCTACGTCGACGACGCCTTTCTGCTGATAGTGAAGGCCAACACCGTCAGGCACGAGGGCGAGGAGGCCATTGGCGTGGCCGAGCACATAGGCCGCGAGTTCGCCACCGACCGCACCAACTACGAGGCCAAGATATGGATGGCCATAGCGCTGACGCAGATGGGACGCTACGTGAGCGCGCGCAGCGTGCTCGAAGGCTACGACATGGACGGCCTTGCGCCGGCCGATCTCTACGGTCAGTACATGGCCGCCTATGCCAACCTGCTGCTGTGCGACGGCAAGCCCGCCGAGGCGCTGCCCTACATGGAGAACGCCGTGCGCGAAGCTCCCTCGCGCGGCCGCCGGATGCGCTACAAATACATCCTTGCGCAGCTCTACCGCAGCCAGGGAATGCCCGACAAGGCCGCGCCGCTCTTCATGGAAATATCGCGCAGCCTGCACGACTACGACATGGCCTTTGCCGCTAAGCTCGACCTGGCCACCGTGGCCACCTCCGACGAGCAGCTGGCCCGCGCCGCCAAGATGCTCGACAAGATGCGGCGCGACGCCAAGAACGCCGACAACCTCGACCAGATATACTACTCGCTGGGCAAGCTCGCCACGCGCCGCCACGACGAGCCCGCCGCCCTCGGCTGCTTTGCCGAGTCGGTGGCCCGCAGCACCGCCAACACCCACCAGAAGGGGCTGTCGTTTCTGGCCATGGGCGACATCTACATTGCCCGCCCGCAATACATCGAGGCCGGCGAGTCGTACGACAGCGCATCGACCTACCTGAACCCGACCAACCCCCGCTATGCCGAGGCCGGCAGCACGGCGCAGCGTCTCGCGCCCCTCGTGGAGCACCTGAAGACCATCCGCACCAACGACTCGCTGCTGCGCGTGGCCTCGCTGCCCGAGCGCGAGCGCGACCGGATAATAGACGACATACTGCGACGCCAGCGCGAACGCGAAGAGGCCGCCGAAGCCGCACTGGAGGCCGAGCAGGACGAAGGCATGTCGCAGGCCGACTTCAGCAGCATCCGCCAGGGCAACACCAACTCCAAATGGTATTTCTACAACACCACCACCGTCAGCGCGGGCAAGAGCGCCTTTGTCAAGAAATGGGGGCACCGCAAGGACGAGGACGACTGGCGGCGCAAAGACAAGTCGAAAAGCCCGACGGCCGATGACGCCGGCACGCCCGACGGCTCGCTGCCCGAGGCCGACGTGGAGCGCCGCTTTGCCGAAGCCGCGACGGACAGCCTCGGCACACAGCCCGCCGCCGAAGCCGCGCCCGACGGCACCGTGCACTACACCCGCGAGCAGCTGCTGGCCGGCCTGCCCCTGACGCCCGAAGCCCGCGAACGCTGCATGACGGCCATCGAGCAGTCGCTGCTCGAAGCCGGCACCATACTGGCCGAGGAGATTGCCGACGACGCATCGGCCGCCGCGCAGCTCGAACGCCTGCTGGCCGACTATCCGCACGGCAAGTGCCGCTACCGCTGCCTGATGACGCTCCACAAGCTCTACGTCCGCACCGACAGGCCTGCCGACGCCGCACGCGTGGCCGCGCTGGTGCTGGCCGAATATCCGCAGAGCATGTATGCCGAATATCTGCGCACGCCTGACTTCCTTGCACGCCTCGAAGCCCAGCGCCGGATGCGCGAGGAACGCTACGAACAGACCTACGAGGACTACCTCGGCGGCCGCTTCGCAGCCGTGGTGCCCGCCGCCACCCGCGCCCTGAACGATACGGCCGAGACCTACCGCGCCAAATATCTGCTGCTGCGCGCCCTGGCCGAAGCCAAGCAGGGACACGCCGAGCCCTTCCGCGCCGACCTGACGGCCATAGCCACGCACCACGCCGGCACGCCCGAAGACTCGATAGCCACCATCTGGCTGGCACAGCTCGACCAAGGCCGCCAGCCTGTGCGCGCCACCGCCTACGACTCGCCCCTCGCGCGCCACCTGAACGCCGAAGGCACGCCCCAGGCACAGGCGGCACCGCAATTCGAGCTGCGCGACACCACGCACACCGTCATCTGCCTCGTGCCCACACAGCTGGCCAACGAGCTGCTGTTCCGCATAGCCGACTACAACTTCGACAACTATCTGGTGGCCGACTACGGCATGGCCAAGCGCCGCGCCGACGCCGAGCAAACCATGATAGTCATCAGCGGATTTGCCGGCCGCACCGACGCCATGACCTACTTCTACTCGCTGCGCGACCAGCGGCTGTGGGCCGAGACCATCGGAGCCGAACAGCCGCAGATAGTGGCCGCATCCGACAACAACATGCCGCTGCTGACATCGGCACGCGCCCTGGCCGCCTACGCCGAATTCTTTGACCGGTACTATCTGAACCGATAACCCGCAGACACTCACACACACAGTCCATTCATCATGCCAAAACCCGACCGACCAATGACACCGAACATCAGCATCCTCTGGGCCGACGACGAGATAGACCTGCTCAAGGCCCACATCCTCTTCCTGCAGTCGAAGGGATACCGCACCGACACGGCCACCAACGGCCGCGACGCCGTCGACATGATTCGCAAAAACAACTACGACATAGTCTTCCTCGACGAGAACATGCCCGGCATGAGCGGACTCGAGACCCTGCAGCAGATCAAGGACATCGACACCAGCATACCCGTGGTGATGATAACCAAGAGCGAGGAGGAGAACATAATGGACATGGCCATTGGCGCCAAGATAGCCGACTACATCATCAAGCCTGTCAACCCCAACCAGGTGCTGCTGAGCATCAAGAAGCACGTGGACGCACGCCGCCTGATATCGGAGACCACCACCACCGCCTATCAGACCCGGTTCCGCGACCTGTCGATGCAGATAGCCATGAACAGCACCTTCGACGACTGGGCCGAGACCTACCGCAAGCTGGTCTACTGGGAGCTTGAGCTGCAGAACATCAGCAACATGGACGAGGTGCTGATGATGCAGAAGCGCGAGGCCAACATCGGATTCGCCAAATACATCAGGCAGAACTATCTGGGCTGGATTGCCGACCCCGACTGCGGCCCGCTGACATCGCCGCGCCTGATGAGCCGCCGGATACTGCCCATGATCGAAGCCGGGCAGAAGGTGGTGATGATAGTGATAGACAACTTCCGCCTCGACCAGTGGGAAACCATACGCGCCGTGCTGGCACCCGACTTCAACATCAACACCGAAATATATTGCAGCATACTGCCCACCGCCACACAGTATGCCCGCAACGCCATCTTCTCGGGACTGATGCCCCAGCAGATTGTCGAAATGATGCCCGACTGCTGGGTGGACACCGACGACGAAGGCAGCCAGAACCAGCACGAGAACCAGCTGATAGGCCGATTCTTCGAGCGATACCGCTGCCGCAACGTCAGATACGGCTACTACAAGGTCAACGACGCCACCAGCGGCCTGCGGCTCAACGAGATATACTCGCGCTACGCCGACAACCACTTTAACGCCTTCGTCTACAACTTTGTAGACATGCTGTCGCACGCCCGCACCGAAGTCAAGATGATAAAAGAACTGGCGCAGGACGAGACCGCCTATCGCGACATCACCCTCTCGTGGTTCAAGCTCAGCCCGCTCTACAAACTGCTGCAGATGCTGCGCGGCCAGGACGTCCGCATAGTCATCACCACCGACCACGGCACCATCCGCGTCGGCAACCCCGTCAGGATAATCGGCGACCGCGAGGTCAACACCAACCTCCGCTTCAAGACCGGCCGCAACCTGACCTGCAAGGACAAGGACGTCTTTGTGATACGCGACACGCAGGCCGCACAGCTGCCGCGCAACAACCTGTCGTCGAGCTACATGTTTGCCACCAACAACGACTTTTTCGCCTATCCCAACAACTACAACCACTACGTGGGCTACTATCGCGACACCTTCCAGCACGGCGGCATATCGATGGAAGAAATGCTCATCCCCTTCGCCACACTGACCTCGAAATGACGGCCCTGCCGCGCCGGCGGGACGAAAAAAATTTGCATTTTGTGTGGAAGTGACCACATAAGTGTGTGTAAATCACCACACTTATTTTTCGATGGCCGCACCGGGCAACATGTTTTGTGCTTAACTTTGTCTTGATACGCTAAGCCGGACACAAAACCGAGACAATGAAACGACCGCACACACCTACGTCCGCCAGCCCGCACGCCCTGACCACGGGCGCGGCTTCTGTGATTCTGC
>CALYZD010000100.1 GCA_945607565.1 uncultured Bacteroidales bacterium
GCGGCGGTGAGGTCTGACCGGCGTTCAATCGCCAATCAATCATCCATCAATCACCCATCAATCATCACCCCACAACCGCCCGAAAAGGCGGGTGCGGAGCGGCGCGTGCGCTCAGACGCCTTCGCGGTTGCCAAAGAGGTCGACGTGGAGGCGGGGCGAATAGCGCCAGCCGTGGGCGGTGGCCATGCCGACGGCCGCCATGGCCGCGCCGTGCATGGTGGCGGGGTCGGTGCCGAGGGGCATGACCAGCACGTCGGCCGGGGACAGCTGCGGCAGGCGGTCGATGTAGGTGTGGCGGATCTCGTCGGCGTCAGCGGCTGTGGCCACGACGAATTTGAGCTGCACGTCGTGGGAGCATTCGCGGGCGCATCCGACAAGGCGCGCAATGGCGTCGATGTTGACGCGGAGGGCGGCGTGGCGGGCGGCGGCGGGCGCAAAGGGCACTCCGGCGGCGGCGGCCTTGGCCGGCGTGGGGTCGGACGAGCTCAGCTTGGGCGAGATGCTCAGCAGGTCGATGAGGCGGCAAAGGGCGTCGTCGTAGAGCGTCCCGTTGGTTTCGAGCGTCAGGTGGAGGCCGCGCTGCTTCAGGGCACGACAGAGCGTGAGCAGTGCCGGCGCCTGCAGCAGCGGTTCGCCGCCGGTGATGACCACGTGGCGCAGGCGCCCTATGTTGTGGTCGACCAGCGAGAGCACCTCGGCTACGCTGCACGGGCGGCCGCCGGCGTGGAACGATGCGTGAGCCGTGTCGCAGGGCGAGACTGCGCTGCCCGACTGCCACAGGCAGCGCAGGTTGCAGCCTTGCAGGCGGATGAAAAGCGACGGCACGCCGCAGAGTTTGCCTTCGCCCTGAATGGTGCCGGAGCATGGCAGACCTGTGGCGGCGGGCAATGGCCGGCCGTCGGCGTCGCGGACTATGGGGAACACACCCTCGCGCGAGAGGTAGAGAACGTCGGCCGGCATGTCAGAGGCCCTGATTGAGAGCCGGATCGGGAATGCCGGCTTCGGCAAAAGCCTTGGCGCGGAGCTTGCAGCTGTCGCACGTGCCGCACGGACGCTCGCCGCCGCGATAGCAGCTCCAGGTCAGGCCGAAGTCGACGCCGAGCTTCAGCCCCAGAGCTATTTCCTGCGCCTTGGTCATCTCGATGAACGGCGCGTGGATGGTGATGCTCTGCCCGCGCTCGGCACACATGACCGTGCCCTTGTTGACGGCCTGCTGCATGGCGTCGATGAAGACGCGGCGGCAATCGACGTAGCCCGAATAGTCGACCTGACTGACGCCGATGTAGATGTGCTGTGCGCCAATGGCTTCGGCCAGCGACGCGGCCACCGAAAGGAAGACCATGTTGCGGGCCGGGACGTAGGTAACGGGGATGTCGGTGCGGTTGACGTCGCCCTCCTCGACATTGATGCGGCTGTCGGTCAGGGCCGAACCGCCCCAGCTGTCGAGCTTGAGGCTGACCACGTGATGGGCCGCCACGCCGGCGCGCTCGGCCACGGCACGGGCACTGCGCAGCTCGCGCGAATGACGCTGCCCGTAGTCGAACGACAGCGCATAGACCTCGTGGCCGTCGCTTTTGGCCACGCTGAGGGCCACGGCCGAATCCAATCCTCCCGAAAGTAGAACTACTGCTTTTGACATTGCTTGATGTTGAATTTTTGATGTTTGACTGAAAAAAAACTGCGGGGAGCGTCCGGCCAAACTGGGAAAACGGCAGACAAGAGCGGATGGGAAAAAGCGCGCGGGCGGCGACATCGGCCTGAGCCGTCGAGCCCCGGAAGATGCCTGCGCGCAGCAGCGATGCAGCCCATAGTTTTGTTTACCGACAGGATGGTTTCGAACTGTCCCCGGCCTGCGGCGGAGCGATGCTGGCCCGCCTCGAAGCCGGCCGCAAATGTAATCAATTATCGGGACCGGCGGGCACCAATCCGCAGCTATCTGTCAAAAGTTCGGCCAGCGACGCTATGACCCTGACGCCGGGCAGGTCGCAGGCCAGACCGCGCGAATTGTAGTAGATGGGGCGGATGCCCGCGCCGACGGCCCCGGCGATGTCGGACTCGGGCGAGTCGCCGACGAGCACGCAGCGGTCGGGCGTGGTGGCCAGGCGGGCCATGACGTGGTCGAAGAAAGGCTTGTGAGGCTTCATGCAGCCTATCTCGTCGGAGAGGAAGATGCCGGTCAGGAAGCGGCCGAGGCCCGAATGGGCGATCTTGCGATACTGGACCTCGCGGAATCCGTTGCTGACGATGTGCAGACCGTAGCCGACGGCCTTGAGCCGCGAGAGCACCTCGATGGCGTGCGGCATCAGAGCCATGCCGTCGGAGGTGAGGCGGAGATATTCGTCGCCGAGGCGGCGGGCCAGAGCCTCGTCGGGGTGGCCGGCAATGGCCAGCGGGCGGGCGAATCGGCCGTAGACGACGTCGGACTTGGCCACCGTGCCGTCGGCATAGCTGCGCCAAAGGCGGGTGTTGCAGTCGTCGTAGATGCGGTGGAAATTGTCGTAGGAGCCAAAAACGAGCGCGAGCCTGTGGCGCCCGAAGATGCTGAGCATGGCGGCGCGGCTGTTGGTGTCGAAGTCCCACAGGGTGTGGTCGAGGTCGAAAAGGATGTGTTCGGTCATTGCATGGCGTTGAAGTCGCCGGCAAAGATAATGCAAACGCGGCGAATGCGACCTCGTGGCGACGACACGGACCGGGAGCGACGGGCGGACTTATTGCTATCGGCAGGCAAAAAAAAGGGAAATCCGCCTATGTTTTGTCGGCCGCCGATATTACTTTTGAAACGCCAACTATACAATCATCACAGACAAGAGAAATAAATGACAAGCAATATGATTCGCATGGGCATGGCCGCCCTGATGACATCGGCCCTGATGCAAGCCGCCACGGCGCAGGACATCAAAAAGGGCATTTCACTTTTCAAAGACGGCAAGTACGCCGAAGCAGTGGCCGAAATAGAGCCGATAGTGCGGAGCAACGACCGCGACGCCAAAGCCAACTACTACATGGGAGCCGCGCAGATATGCGGCAACATCGACATCTCGGAGGGCATGAAGCGCGTCAAATTCGCGCAGATCAAGGGCTTTGTGGGCGACTCGCACTTCTACCTCGGGCGCGCCTACCAGCTGACCTACGAGTTCGAGCAGGCCATACAGTCGTATGCGCGCTTCGCCAAGACCTCGAAAGACGACAAGATGATACGCCAGGCCGAACTCTACACGGCGCAGTGCGAGGCGTCCATCCCGCTGGCCAACAAGATATTCAGCATCAACGTCATCGACAAATACCGCGTCACGGCCGACAGCCTGCTGGCCGTCTACAAGCCCTCGCACGAGGTGGGCCACATTGGGCGCAACGACGAGTTCTTCGAGTCGGACATCGACCCCGACGGCGTGCTCTACATCACCGAACGCGGCGACGCGGTGTACTTTTCGGTGGCCAACGGGGCGGGCAAGGACAAGCTCTACAAAATCGAAAAGCTGCTCGACGGGTGGGGCGACATGACCGCACTGGCCGGACTCGAATCGGAGGGCAACGACCGAATGCCCGTGATGATGACCGACGGCACGACGCTCTACTTTTCGAGCGACCGCGCAGGCGGCATGGGCGGCTTCGACATCTACCGCGCCACCTACGACCCCGAAGCCGGCAGCTTTGGACAGCCGGTCAACATGGGCGTGCCGTTCAACTCAGCCTTCGACGACTATCTGTTCGTGGGCGACGAATACCGCAAGCGCGCGTGGTTCGCGTCCAACCGCCACACCTCGGCCGACTCGGTGATGGTCTACGAAATAGTGTGGGACGAGAGCGTAATACGCAACTTCGCCCAGACCACCGAAGACATCAAGCGGGCCGCACAGCTCGAAATCAACCCCGAACTGGCACATCTGCGCAACAGCGTCCGCACCACCGCAGGCGAGGAGCTGCCCGACCGCCACAGCGTCATCAACGACCGCAAGATGTTCGAATTCGCAATCAACGACACGCTGACCTACACCGACTGGCGCCACTTCAACAGCCCCGAAGCCAAGGCCACATACCACAAGGCATTCGACCTGCGCGCCACCCGCGACAGCCTGAGCCACGAGATGGCGCAGAAACGCAAGATCTTCATGTCGGCCCCGACCGACGCCGAACGCAACAAAGCCGTGCAGGACGTGCTGGCCATCGAACGCAAAATCTACACCATCGACGACGAGGTGAAAAAGACCGAGAACATGGCGCGCGAGCAGGAGCTGATGAAGATTGACGAAATGGTGGCCGCCGGCGAACAGCTGGCATTCGGCAAGGCAGCCACGCAGGCCGAGCCCGAACTCGACTGGCACACCCTGCTCGACCCCGCCCGCCTCGAAATGTACAACGCCGACGACTTCGCGCGCGCCAAGGCCGACTCGGCATTCTACGCCACACTGTTCACCACCGAAGAGGTGGCCGAACTGCTGAAGGCCGACAGCCTGATATGCTGGGGCAACGTGCTGACGCTCGAAGCCGTGAAGCTGAGTGAGAAAGCCATGCACAACATAACCGTCGAAACCACCGGCCCCGACGGCAAGAAAATCCAGCTGACGCCCCAGCAGACCGCCGAAATGTCGGAGCTGTGCCGGCGCGGAGCCTACACGCTCTACAACGAATCGCTCGACGCCAAATACGACATCTTCGACGACCGCATCGAGGCGGCCATAGCCGAGGAGCCGACCACTGACTTTGCCGAAGTGGAGCTGCACCGAGGTACCGCCCAGGCCGCCTTCGCGTCGGTGGAGGGCATCAGCATGGCCGACGGAATGCCGGCCTACAAGAAAGCCGCCTCGACCAAGCGCGGAGCCATGGCCGAATTCAGGAAAGGACTGGAGCGCTACCAGCAGCACCTCGACATGTCGTTCCGCCTGCCGGTGCGCCGCACGTCGCCGTCGGAACCCGTGTCGGTGCAGGAAGCCCTGGCCGACAGGCCCGCCGTGGTGCTGGAGTCTGACACCACAGCCACACGGCCCGGCGCGGCCGTGGGCGCGTTCGACGCCGCCGGCCTCGACGACATCGGCGCCACCGCGCCCAACATCCCCACGCCCGAAGCGCAGCCGTCGGCCTACGTGGGCGGCATCGAGCCCGAACCGGCACCCGCACAGACGCAAAGCGACGAGCCGGCACTGGTCTACAAGATACAGCTCGGAGTGTTCCGCAACACGCCCGACCCATCCAAAATCAACCAGCTGCCCGACATCACCTCGGCCGAAATCGAAGGCAAAGGCATGAAGCGATACTTCAGCGGCCGCTACACCACCTACACCGAGGCCGTATCGCACGTGGAGCAGGCACGCGCCGCCGGATTTGCCGGCTCGTTTGTGGTGGCATTCAGCCACGGCACGCAGATAAAGCTGGCCGAGGCCCAGAAAATGGAACAGCAACAATAACAAAACCATAGCACCATGAGCATCGAAGACATACTGATAGCCCTGCTGATTCTGATGGGCATCGTCATGATCATTGCCGAAATATTCATCATCCCCGGATTCGGCATTGCCGGCATCGGCGGAACAGTGGCCACCGTGGCGGGCATCGTGATGGTCTACTGCAACTACAGCCCCATGGCGGGCCACCTGACCACCGCAGCGACCCTTGCGGTGACAGGCGCGGCGGTGACCTACGTGCTGACCAGCAAGCGCGGCATCGGGAAGATGTCGCTCGACACGCAGATAGACAGCCGGGCGGCCGCAGACCTGACGCAGACGGTGGCCAAGGGCAGCCGCGGCGTCACACGGTCGAGACTCAACCCCATGGGCAAGGTCGAGATTGACGGAAAAATCTATCAGGCCAAATGCCTGACCTATCTGGACGCCGGCACGAAAGTGACCGTGACTGACGCCGAGACGACAACCCTGGTGGTGGAACCGCTCGCCGCGCCCGAGAACTGACGGCCGCCGCATCGCATTCGGCCCAAATTGCCTATATTAGTAGCGATAACCAAATACAATTAAAACATGGAAATACATTTTCTGTTAGCAATGATCGTCGGAATCGTAATCATGGCGATTGTCATCTTATACTACGTGCCGTTCCTGATGTGGTTCTCGGCATGTGTGTCGGGCGTCAGAATATCGCTCCTGCAGCTGATTCTGATGCGCATCCGCAAAGTGCCGCCCGGAGTGATAGTGCAGGCCATGATCGAGGCGCACAAGGCCGGCCTGGCCCAGATACGCCGCGACGAGCTGGAGGCCCACTTCCTGGCCGGCGGACACGTGCGCAGCGTGGTGCACGCCCTCGTGTCGGCCAACAAGGCCAACATCGACCTCAGCTTCCAGATGGCCACCGCCATCGACCTTGCCGGCCGCGACGTGTTCGAAGCCGTGCAGATGTCGGTCAACCCCAAAGTGATTGACACGCCGCCGGTGACGGCCGTGGCCAAAGACGGCATCCAGCTCATAGCCAAGGCCCGCGTGACGGTGCGCGCCAACATCAAGCAGCTGGTGGGCGGAGCCGGCGAAGAGACCGTGCTGGCCCGCGTGGGCGAAGGCATCGTGTCGTCGATAGGCTCGTCGGACTCGCACAAGACCGTGCTCGAGAATCCCGACAGCATCTCGAAAGTGGTGCTCAGCAAAGGCCTGGACGCCGGCACCGCCTTCGAGATTCTCTCGATCGACATCGCCGACATCGACATCGGCAAGAACATCGGCGCCGGACTGCAGATAGACCAGGCACAGGCCGACAAGAACATAGCCCAGGCCAAAGCCGAAGAGCGCAGAGCCATGGCCGTGGCCCTGGAGCAGGAGATGAAGGCCAAGGCGCAGGAGGCCCGTGCCAAGGTGATCGAGGCCGAAGCCGAAGTGCCCAAAGCCATGGCCGAAGCCTTCCGCAACGGCAATCTGGGCGTGATGGACTATGTGAAATACCGGAACATAGAGGCCGACACCGCCATGCGCGAGTCGATTGCCAAACCCGCAGCCGCCAAGCCCAAGCCCAAAGAATAGGCGGCCCGGCCGCACACCACACACGAGCAGAGCGCGCAGGCAGCCACGGCGGCCGGTGCGCTCTGCTTTCGCTTTGTCCCCACCCCGCCCCGCCGGCTTTGACCTTTGCCGCCATCTGACTACATTTGCCCAAACCACCACGCACACACCATGGAACAGTTCTTGGCCATCCTGAAAACCTACTGGGGCTACGACTCCTTCAGAGAGATGCAGCCCGAAATCATCACATCCGTCAGCAGCGGACACGACACCCTGGGGCTGATGCCCACCGGCGGCGGCAAATCGCTGACATTCCAGGTGCCCGCACTGGCCATGGACGGCATCTGCCTTGTGGTCACACCGCTCATAGCGCTGATGAAAGACCAGGTGGCCAACCTGCGCCGGCGCGGCATACTGGCCGTGGCGCTCCACTCGGGCCTGACGCGCGACGAGATGACCGTGGCACTCGACAACTGCCTGCTGGGCGGCGGCAAGTTCGTCTACCTGTCGCCCGAACGGCTGGCCACCGAGCTCTTCCTTGTCAAAGTCAGGCAGATGAAGGTGTGCATGATAGTGGTCGACGAGGCGCACTGCATCTCGCAATGGGGCTACGACTTCAGACCCGCCTACCTCAACATAGCCGACCTCCGGAACGAACTGCCCGGCGTGCCCGTGCTGGCGCTCACCGCCACCGCCACGCCGCGTGTGGTCGACGACATCATGCAGCGGCTCCGGTTCAGCGAGCCGCGCGTCTTCCGCAAGAGCTTCGCGCGGCCCAACATCGCCTACATCGTCAGGCCCACCGAGCAGAAGGAGGAGCAGCTCATCAGAATACTCAGCAAGGTGCCGGGCAGCAGCGTGGTCTACGTGCGCAACCGCAAGCAGACGCGCGAATACGCCCAGCTGCTGGCGGCCAACGGCATTTCGGCCGCATACTTCCACGCCGGACTGCCCGCCGCCGAAAAGGACCGCATCCAGAAGGCATGGACCGACAACGCCGTGCGCGTCATAGTGTGCACCAACGCGTTCGGCATGGGCATCGACAAGCCCGACGTGCGCACCGTGGTCCACATGATGGCGCCCGACTCGCTCGAAGCCTACTTCCAGGAAGCCGGGCGCGCCGGACGCGACGGCCGGAAAGCCTACGCCACCCTGCTGTGGTCCAAGGCCGACGAAGCCAAGCTGCGCAAGTCGGTGGCCGACGCCTTTCCGCCCATCGAGTTCATCACCAAAGTCTATCAGACCATCGGCAACTACTACACCGTGGCCGTGGGCTCGGGCTGCGGCATGGTTCACGACTTCGACATCGGCCGCTTCTGCCAGGAGTGCCACCTGCCCATCATCGCCGTCAACAGCAGCCTGGCCATCCTCGGCAACGCCGGCTACATCGACTATCAGGCCAACGTCGAGATGCAGTCGAGAATGATCTTCATCATCGACAACCGCGAGCTCTACACCATCCAGCTCCAATATCCCGACCTCGACATCACCATCAAGACCGTGCTGAGGCTCTACACGGGACTCTTTTCGGAATACGTGGCCATCGACGAGGAGCGCATAGCCCGACGCTGCGGCAAGACCCGCCAGCAGATCTACGAAGACCTGCAGGCGCTCACCCGGATGCGCGTGGCCCGATACATGCCGGCCAGAAAGACGTCGCAGCTGACGTGGCTCGACGACCGCCAGCGCCCCGCCGACCTCATCATCCGCCCCGAAGTCTACGGCCAGCGCCGCGACGACCTGAGCCACCGCATCGAAAGCGTCATAGCCTACTGCAATAACGACACCGACTGCCGCAGCCGCCAGCTGCTCGACTACTTCGGCGAGCGCCACGCCGACGACTGCGGGCACTGCGACGTCTGCCTGAAATAGCTGCCTAGTTGGATTTTTAACAAAAAAATTGTGAGTTGGAGGGATGGCATCCCTGCCGTCCCCAAGAAAAGAGCGAACGAAAACTCAATCGAAAAAAAAAATCCACACAAAAAAAACCGACGCTCGCCCCTCACCAGAGCGACCATCGGTCATTTTCCCCATTTATCGTTTTTTGATGTTTTTTTCTACATCCTCTCCGGCACGTCGATGCCCAAGATCCACAGCGCGTTCTTGATCACCTGCGACACCGTGCGGCTGATGAGCAGGCGGCAGGCGCGGACGGCCGCGTCCTCTTCGCGGAGGATGGGGCAGTCGTGGTAGAACTGGTTGTATTCCTTGGCCAGGTCGTAGGCG
>CALYZD010000101.1 GCA_945607565.1 uncultured Bacteroidales bacterium
TAGAGATAGAGCGACGGCACCCAGCGCCATGGTGATGCAGACATGATGCGTAAAGATTTCTTGTTGTCGGACATGATTCGCAATCGCCCCCGGGCCTCTGCGCCGGGAACCGTCCGCAATATTCGACAATTTTCTTCAATCCGCCATCCGCCTCCGGCCAATTTCCGGCAGCCGGCCGGGCGGCATTTGGCGCGAACTGATTATTTTTGACATCATGAAACATTGCCTGACATCACTCGTGGCGACGGCCTGCGCCATTGCCGCATCAGCCCAAGACATTCAGAACGCCGACATCGGCCGCCGCTTTTCGGAGCGGATGCTGACCGGGCCTCGCTGGCGGGCCGCCTCGGAGGTCAGAGTGGACTCGGTGAGCATGGCCGGCGGCCGCATCAGCGTCTATTTCAACGCCGAAGCCCTGTCGGTGCCGCAGCGCGCCGAGCGGCTCGATGCTCTGGCCGACTCGGTGTGCCGATGGGCCGGTTGCCGACGCGGCCGGACGCAGGTCCGTTTCATGGCCGGCACCACCGACCTGAGCACGCTTGTCCCCAACGCATTCCGCGCAGCGCAGGCCGCCGACACGTCGCGCCAGCCGCTGCCTGCCGGCACGCCGTGGTTCACCTCCACCGACCTGCCGTCGGCCCCGCGCGGCCTGGGCGGACGCTGCATAGCCCTCTGGAACAGCCACGGCTACTACTACGAGAGCCGCCTCGACCGCTGGGAGTGGCAGCGGGCGCGCCTCTTCGGCACGGTCGAGGACCTGCTGAGCACGTCGATAGTGCTGCCATATTTGGTGCCGATGCTCGAGAACGCCGGCGCCTGCGTGCTGATGCCGCGCGAGCGCTGCCTGCAGGCCGAATCGGTGATTGTGGACAACGACGCCACCCCCGACGCCTTTGCCGGCACGGCCCGACTCCAGGGCAGCGTGCCGGGCTACCGGCCATGCGCAAGGGTGGGCGAGGGCGTCAACCCGTTTGCGCTCGGCACGGCCGGCAATTATCGTTTCGGGCATGACGACTCGCTCGTGATCCGCATAGCCCACGGCACCATGCGCGGGCCGGCCGCGCTCTATGTGTCGTATGCCCGTCAGCCCAAAGGCACCACGGCCACCTATCGCATCAGAGGGCGGCGCCACAGCACCGTCTGCACCGTCGATCAGACACGCGGCGGCAGCGGCTGGACCTATCTGTGCACGGTCGACGCCGCCGAGAACGACACCACCACCATTGTGGTCCGTGGGCGGGGGAGGATTTCGGTCGACGCCTTCAGACTCGGGGGCGGCATGGGATGCGTGGAGCGCAGCGGAAGCACCAGCGGCAAGCCGGCATGGATGGAGGCCGCGCGCTATTGCCTGCAGGCCGGCGGCGCACCGGCGGCGGTCTACACGCCCTCCAACGGCACCAACGACTACACCGACGACATCAATGCACGCGGGCTTTGGGTCAACATGCTCGTGGGCCGTGGCATCCCGGTCGATATGGCCCTGGCCCTCCACACCGACGCCGGCATGGCCCGGGCCGACACCACCATCGGCACACTGGCCATAGCCTGCGTCCACAAAGGCCCCGAGCTGCGTGGCGGCAAGCCCCGCCTCATCAGCCGCGACCTTGCCGACTGCATCCAGACGGCCGTGGTCAACGACGCGCGCGCCCTGTGGGACAGCCACTGGAGCCGCCGCCAGCTGCAGGACAAGTCGTACTCCGAAGCCCGCCGGCCGCAAGTGCCGTCGGTGCTGATAGAACTGTTTTCGCATCAGAACATCAACGACATGCGCCTAGGGCTCAACCCCGAATTCCGGTCCGACATGGCGCGGGCCATCTATAAAGGCATAGCCACCTTTCTGGGCGGCCCCGGCCGCATCATCCAGCCGCTCCCCGTGCGCTGCATTGGCATCGACGCCATTGGCGCTGGGCGGGTGCGCGTAGTCTGGCGGGCCACCGTCGACAGCCTCGAAGCCACGGCCGTGCCCACGCACTACAAGGTCCGCCACACCAGCGGCGCCTCCGAGAGCATCGTCAGCACTGCCGACACATTCGCCGTTTTCGACATCGGCCGCGACGGGCAGATTCACACCTTCAGCATCACGGCCGTCAACGACGGCGGTCAGTCGGCCGAGTCGCCCACGATGGCGGCCTGCATCAACGGCGACGCGCCCATGGCGCTTGTGGTCGACGCCTTCACGCGGGTGGACGCTCCGGCGGTGGTCGCGACAGAGACTTTTGGCGGGATAATGCCGCAGATGGACCCCGGCGTGCCCGACCGTAGCGACCGCTTCGGCACCGGCGCGCAGTACGACTTTGACCCGCAAAGCCCCTGGACCGACGACGACAGTCCCGGCTTCGGAGCGTCGCACGCCGACCGCGAAGGGCAGGTCAGCACGGGCAACACCGCCGACGTCAGCCTGCACCACGGCCAGATGCTGAAGCGGTGCGGATTCTCGTTCGTGTCGCAGACCCGCTCGTTCTTCGAGCAGGCCGCGCCCGACAGCACCGTGCGCCTTGTCGACATAGCCTGCGGCAACCAGAAAAGCACCGTCCGCCCCAACGGCACCGTGCGCCACAGCATCTACACGCCCGCGTTCAGGCATCGGCTGCAGGCCCTCAGCCTCCGCAGGCAGGCCGTCATCATTTCGGGCAGCCACGTCGGCACCGACCTGCGCGACAGCGTCGACCAGGCCTTTGCCATAGCCACGTTCGGCTTCAGGCATCGCACCAATCACGCGTCGGCGCTCGGCACCCTGACCGCCGGCAGCCGTACGTTCGGCTTCGCCATAGGCCGCTACGGCACACGGATGGCCGCCGTGCCCGACGCCATAGAGCCCGCCGGCGGCCACAGCCGGACGCTCCTGCGCTATGCCGACAGCAAAGCCTCGGCCGCCGTGCTCGACGCCGACAAACGCACCATAGCCGTCGGCATACCGCTTGAAACCGCCGGCGCCGAACTGATGCAGTTCGTCGCAGACACGCTCTTAGGTCGGCCGCAGACGGAGGTTGATGGCGGGCATCAGACTAATAATCAGTCCGTTGGGCGGAGCGGCCGGAAGCGGCGTTAAATAAAAAAAGGTTGTTGGATAATTCGTTTCTTTTTGCAAATTTTGCAAGCGTTTGCAGACACGCATACAGACACACGAAAACCTATTTATTACAATATTAAATTTATAGTAACATGAAAATTGAAAAGATTGTAGCCCGAGAAATCTTGGACTCACGTGGCAATCCTACAGTAGAAGTAGACGTAACTCTCGAATCGGGAGTTCTGGGTCGTGCATCCGTTCCGTCGGGCGCATCGACCGGCGAAAACGAAGCTCTCGAACTGCGCGACGGCGACAAGAGCCGCTACTGTGGCAAAGGCACTCAGAAAGCAGTTGAAAACGTCAACAAAATCATAGCTCCCGCACTCATCGGAATGTCGGCGCTCGAGCAGCGTGCAATCGACCACAAGATGCTTGCACTCGACGGCACTCCCACCAAGTCGAAACTCGGTGCCAACGCCATCCTTGGCGTATCGCTCGCAGTGGCCAAGGCAGGTGCAAACTACCTTGACATGCCTCTCTATCGCTACATCGGCGGAACCAACACCTACACACTGCCTGTCCCGATGATGAACATCATCAACGGTGGCGCACACAGTGACGCTCCCATCGCGTTCCAGGAATTCATGATTCGCCCGGTAGGCGCACCCTCGTTCCGCGAAGGCCTGCGCATGGGTGCCGAAGTGTTCCATGCACTGCAGAAAGTGCTCAAGGGCCGCGGCCTCAGCACCGCCGTTGGTGACGAAGGCGGTTTCGCTCCGAAACTCAACGGCGTTGAAGACGCTCTCGACTGCATCATCGAAGCCATCAAGAACGCAGGCTACAAGCCCGGCGACGACGTGAAAATCGCCATGGACTGCGCCGCTTCCGAATTTGCAGTGGTTGAAAACGGCAAGTACTTCTACGATTACAAGCAGCTCAAATCGGGCATGCAGAAAGACCCGAACGGCAAGAAACTCTCGGCCGACGAGCAGATTGCATACCTCGAAGAGCTCATCACCAAATATCCTATCGACTCGATCGAAGACGGCATGGACGAGAACGACTGGGAAGGCTGGAAGAAACTCACCGACCGCATCGGCAGCAAGTGCCAGTTGGTGGGCGACGACCTGTTCGTGACCAACGTCAAGTTCCTTCAGAAAGGCATCGAGAAGGGTTGCGCCAACTCCATCCTGATTAAGGTCAACCAGATCGGCTCGTTGAGCGAAACCCTCGACGCCATCGAAATGGCACACCGCCATGGCTACACCTCGGTCACCTCGCACCGTTCGGGCGAAACCGAAGACGCCACCATCGCCGACATCGCCGTGGCCACCAACAGCGGTCAGATCAAGACCGGCTCGCTCAGCCGCTCGGACCGTATGGCCAAATACAACCAACTCCTCCGCATCGAGGAAGAGCTCGGCGACCTGGCTGTCTATGGCTACAAGCGCATCAAATAGTCGAAGCCTGAAACTTCAATAAAAACCTCGGCAGGAGGCGGATGCTGACACGGCGTCTGCCTCCTGCCTCTTTGTTTGTGCGGGAGGATGCTCGGGCAGCCGCAAAAGGGCAGGCCCCTCAGGCACACAATTACGCCCAAATTGAATAACTTTGGAGGACATTCGTCAACCCAAAACCGATATGATCATGGACTACAAGCAAATATCGTTCGAGATGCGGCTTGCCGACACCGATGCCGACGCAACCGCCCAGATGCTGCTCGACAAAGCCACCGAAGCCGCCCGTCGGGCCTATGCGCCTTATTCCCGCTTCCGCGTGGGAGCGGCCGCCCTGCTCTCCGACGGCACGGTGGTGACCGGCAACAATCAGGAAAACGCCGCCTACCCGTCGGGCCTGTGCGCCGAGCGCGTCACCGTCTTCTATGCCAACTCGCGCTACCCCGACACCGCCATCACCCATCTGCTCATAGTGGCCGAAACCGACGAAGGCCTGCTCCGCCAGCCGGTGACGCCGTGCGGAGCCTGCCGGCAGGTGCTCATCGAGACCGAGAAGCGCCAGGCCAGCCCCATCAGAATCTACCTTGCCGGGCGCGACACGGTGTGGTGCATTGCGAGCGCCGCCGAACTGATGCCGCTGTCGTTCGTGCCCGAATCGCTCGTGAACCAGTGAGCCGGCCGGCCGCCAAAAAAAGTCGAAAAAAAGGCATTAGAGAATAACCGCTTACACACATTTTGCATACTTTTGCGACGTTTTAATAAAACCATAGACCGTAACTAACAAAATGGTAAAAATCACATTTCCCGATTCATCGGTACGCGAGTATCCCGGCGGCGTCACAGGCATGGAGATAGCAGAGTCCATCAGCCCGCGCCTTGCAAAAGAGGTGCTTGCCATCACAGTGAATGGTCAGTTGTACGACCTTTCAAGACCGATAGACAACGACTCTGCCATCAAACTTCACAAATGGGAAGATGCCGAAGGCAAGCACGCGTTCTGGCACTCGTCGGCCCACCTGATGGCCGAGGCGCTCCAGGCGCTCTATCCCGACATGAAGTTCGGCATCGGCCCGGCCATCGAAAACGGATTCTACTACGACGTGGACCCCGGCGAGGGCAAGACCATCAAGGATGCCGACCTGGCCGAAATCGAAAAGAAAATGAAAGAACTGGCCGCCAAAGACAGCAGGTTCGCGCGCGAGGAGATTTCCAAAGCCGACGCGCTCGCACTCTTTGGCAGCAGGAACGAGACATACAAGACCGAACTCATCAACGACCTTGAGGACGGCAGCATAACGCTCTATAAGCAAGGCGACTTCACCGACCTCTGTCGCGGCCCGCACATCCCGAGCACGGGAGTCATCAAGGCCATCAAGCTGCTCAACGTGGCCGGCGCCTACTGGCGTGGCGACGAGAAGCGCCCGATGCTCACCCGCATCTATGGCGTCACCTTCCCCAAGCAGAAGCTGCTCGACGAATATCTGACGCTGCTCGAAGAGGCCAAGAAGCGCGACCACCGCGTCATAGGGCGCGAGATGGAGTTGTTCACCTTCTCGCAGCGCGTGGGTCAGGGTCTGCCGATGTGGCTGCCCAAGGGCGCACGCCTCAGAGCGCGCCTCGAAGCGTTCCTCAAGCAGGTGCAGGAGAGCTATGGCTACGAGCCGGTCATCACGCCGCACATAGGCAACAAGGAACTCTACGTCACGTCGGGCCACTACGCCAAGTACGGCAAGGACAGCTTCCAGCCCATCCACACGCCCAACGAAGGCGAGGAATTCCTGCTGAAGCCCATGAACTGCCCGCACCACTGCGAGATATTCCGCTCCAAGCAGCGCTCCTATCGCGACCTTCCGCTTCGCTTCGCCGAGTTCGGAACAGTCTACCGCTACGAGCAGAGCGGCGAGCTGCACGGCCTGACGCGCGTCCGCGGCTTCACGCAGGACGACGCGCACCTCTTCTGCCGCCCCGACCAGCTCAAGGACGAGTTCAAGAAGGTGATGGACATCATCCTTTACATCTTCAACATACTCGACTTCAAGAACTACACCACGCAGGTGTCGTTGCGCGACCCGAACAATCGCGAGAAATACATCGGAACCGACGAGAATTGGAACAAGGCCGAGCGCGCCATCGTGGAGGCCTGCCAGGAAAAGGGCGTGCCCTATATCGAAGTGGCAGGCGAGGCCGCATTCTACGGCCCCAAGCTCGACTTCATGGTCCGCGACGCCATTGGCCGCCAGTGGCAGTTGGGCACCATTCAGGTGGACTATAACCTGCCCGAACGCTTTGAGCTTGAGTATATCGGCAGCGACAACCAGCGCCATCGTCCGGTGATGATTCACCGTGCGCCATTCGGAAGTCTCGAACGCTTCATCGCCGTGCTCATAGAGCACACGGCCGGCAAGTTCCCGCTGTGGCTGACACCTGAGCAGGTGGTGATTCTGCCTGTGAGTGAAAAGCATAACGATTATGCAAAAAGTGTTTTGAAATTCCTGAATAATTCCGATATTCGCGCCGTGATTGACGACCGCAACGAAAAGATAGGCAAAAAGATACGTGACAACGAAATGAAACGCATCCCATACCTGCTCGTAGTTGGCGAAAAGGAAACCGAAACCCAGAGCGTGAGCGTGCGCAAGCAGGGCGAGGGCGACAAGGGCGTCATGACGCAGGCCGAATTTGCAAAACTCATCAACGATGAGGTCAGAAGCATCTTCGAAGGCGGAAAATTGAAAGAAGAAGAAAAGTAAGTTACAACAAAGAGATAAATAAGGGAGGACCCGAATTATAGCAACTTTGAATAACAAAACCGAGCGGGCGAGCAATCTTCCGAAAAAGGAAGAGGCCGAACATAGGATCAACAACAAGATCCGCGTTCCCAAAGTCCGTCTTGTGGGCGACAACATTGAGGAGCCCGGCATCTATTCGACAGCCGATGCCTTGAAAATGGCAGACGAAATGGATTTGGATCTGGTCGAAATATCGCCCAACGCCGAGCCGCCCGTCTGCAAGATAATCGACTATCAGAAGTTTATCTATCAGCAAAAACGCAAGCAGAAGGAAATCAAATCGAAGGCAGTCAAGGTCGTGGTGAAAGAGATTCGCTTCGGCCCCCAGACCGACGACCACGATTATGAATTCAAGCTTCGCCATGCCGAAAAGTTCATAGCCGAGGGTGCCAAGGTGAAAGCCTACGTATTTTTCAAAGGCCGTTCCATTCTCTTCAAGGAGCAGGGCGAAATCCTGCTGCTGAGATTTGCCAACGACCTCGAAGAGGTGGCCCGCGTCGACCAGTTGCCACGCTTGGAGGGCAAGCGCATGATTCTGATGCTTGCGCCCAAACCCAAGAAGGCATAAGTGATGGCTTCAATTAAACATCTAAATATTTTTGTACAATGCCAAAAATGAAGACCAATTCCAGCGCCAAGAAGAGATTCACTCTCACCGGCTCCGGAAAGATTAAAAGAAAGCATGCTTTCAAACGTCACATTCTGACCAAGAAAACGACGAAGCAAAAACGCAACCTGACTCACTCGGGCCTCATAGCCACTTGTGACACCAAGGAGGTCAAACTGCTTCTTCACATCTAAATCAGTCACAACCGACATTAGTTTAAAAACCGAATGAACCCAGCCCGCAAGAGTCGCCCCGGTGGCGAACGCTGGTCATTCTAAAAAAATGAAATTATGCCAAGATCAGTAAATTCAGTTGCATCGCGTGCAAGACGCAAGGCAATTCTCAAACAGACCAAAGGTAACTACGGTCGCCGGAAAAACGTCTGGACAGTAGCCAAGAACACTTGGGAAAAAGGTTTGCTCTACGCATTCCGCGACAGACGCAAAAAGAAACAACAATTCAGAGCATTGTGGATTCAGCGTATTAACGCAGCCGCCCGCCTCGAAGGTCTTTCGTATAGCGTGCTGATGGGTCTGCTCAACAAGCAGAACATCGAAATCAACCGCAAGGTGCTGGCCGACCTGGCCGTTAACCACAGCGAAGCATTCAAGGCAGTGGTCAACAAGGCCAAAGAAGCTGCGAAATAATACTCTCTATTCCTGAAAATTACAATTGAAGCATTTCCCTTCCAACTCATCGGGTTGGAAGGGATTTTTCGTCTTGCAGGGTTGCCAGCAGCCGCCCGCAGGCCTCTTCGAGAATGTCGAGGACCAGCACGAAGCCCGACAGTCCGCCGTAGTAGGGGTCGGGCACTTCGGTGTGCCCTGAGTCGGCGCAGAAGTCGGTCAGCAGGCAGAGGCGCGCGTGCGCGTCGGGCGGTGCCATGCGTCTGAGCGACTGCATGTTGGAGTTGTCCATGCCCACAATCAGGTCGAAGCTGTGGAAGTCGTCGGGGCGCACGGGGCGGCTGATCGACGTCAGCCGGTAGCCGCGCTGGAAGGCTGCCGAGCGCATGCGCGGGTCGGCCTGCTCGCCCTCGTGGTAGCCTATGATTCCGGCCGAGTCGACCTCGACGGCGTCGGACAGCCTGCGGCTCTCGACCATGGAGCGCATCACGGCTTCGGCCGCCGGCGAACGGCAGATGTTGCCGAGGCACACAAACAGAATTTTGTATTTATTCATAAAGTTGAAATTTGAAACTTCGCAAATATTTGCAATTTTGCTATCA
>CALYZD010000102.1 GCA_945607565.1 uncultured Bacteroidales bacterium
TACGACTCGCGCAACCACGTGCTCAACTATTGCATGTCGAGCAACATTTCGGGAGTCATCGGTTCGGCGGTTGCGGCCGGAATCCTGATTTCGTTCCTGAGCTGAAAACAGAAAATTCAGAATAGTCCAATCCCGAGAGCACACCGATGCTTTCGGGATTTTTTATTTGACCTTTTTGGACGCAGGACACACAACATAATCATATTTTTATTTATTTAGTAATTAATAAAAAAACGAACGGCTATGAGTAACAGAATTGAAGATTCGGAACTGATAATAAATGCCGATGGGTCGGCTTTTCATTTGCATCTGAAACCCGGCCAAGTGGCCGACACAATCATTTTGGTGGGCGACCCGGATAGGGTAGAGCTGATCGCATCCTATTTCGACACGATTGAAGCGCGAGCCCAAAACCGCGAATTTATCTCGGCTACAGGGCGTTATCGTGGCAAGCGCCTCAGCGTGGTCTCGACCGGAATCGGAACCGACAACATTGACATTGTTTTGAACGAACTCGACGCGCTCGTCAACATCGACTTCCAGACGCGCGAAATCAAGGCAGAACATACGACACTTAATTTTGTGAGAATCGGCACATCGGGCTCGCTGCAAAAAGATCTGGATGTCGACACATGGCTGTTGTCCGAGAAAGCAATCGGCTTTGACGGGCTGCTGAATTTCTATGCAAACCGTAAGTCGGTCACCGACAACGACTTTGAGACCGCATTTTGCAAGCATCTTGATTGGAATCCACTCCTGACGTCGCCATACGTGGTGGATGCCGATGCCGGCCTTGTTGCCAAACTGCAGGACAATCCGCAGATAAACAAAGGTGTGACCATTTCGGCTCCGGGATTCTACGGTCCGCAGGGTCGAGTGCTGAGACTCAACATTGCGGATCCTAAAATCAATGATAAAATCAATACTTTTAGATATTCAGACTACCGCGTCACCAACTACGAAATGGAATGCTCGGCCATCTACGGACTTTCGAAGTTGATGGGGCACAATGCGGCAACCGTGTGTGCAATCATTGCCAATCGCCTTGCCGGTCGTTATAGCAAAGACTATAAGCCGGTGGTGAAAAGTCTGATTGAGCATGTGCTTAATTCGCTGACTGCGTGATAAATATAGCAAAAATCGACAGGTATGGAGAATCAGCGAGTCAAGGCATTGATTAAACTTTTGGAGGATCCTAACGAGATTGTCTACAATGCGGTCGAGAAGGCTCTTCTAAAAGAAGACAAGCACATTCTGCCTCAACTCGAGCTGGCTTGGGAAAAAGCTAATAGTGACATTTTTCATTCACGTTTGAATAATATTATTCATCAGATTCAGTTCAAGACGGTGAAGAAAGAAATGCACGAATGGATTGCCTCCGGTGCCGAGGATTTGCTTTACGGCTCCTATCTGGTTGCAAAATACAGATATTACGATTTGCTGTTTGCTTCAGTGAATGAGCAGATTAATTCTATATGGAGAGACTTGCGCCAGACAATCAAATTTTGCCGGACGCCGATCGAACGGGTCAAGTGCATCAATTCTGTGGTTTTTGAGAAGTATAATTTTTCGCGTAATGCCGATAATCCTGCTTCGCACAGGAATAATTACATTAACGATGTCATAGACAGTCATAAGGGAAATCATATAACGCTGTCGATAATATATGTGGCTTTGTGCAATCGTCTGAACATTCCGGTCAGATGCGTCAGTCTGCCCAAGCTTCTGATTATGTGTTATATAGACGAGAAGGCTATTTACGACGACGAGCTGAAGTCGGATTCGGTTCTGTTCTATATCAATGCCATTTCGCGTGGCGGAGTCCTTGGGAAAAAGGAAGTTGACGTGTTTCTTGCCCAGCAAGGCATAACGCCGCACAGCCGATATTATATTCCCTGTTCAAATGTGGAAGTTATCAGGCGTTTGCTTGTGAATTTGTCATATACTTATGACTTGGTTGGCAACGCTGCCACAGTGTCCGAAATCGAAGGTCTTTTGAAAGTGTTTGATAATTAACCATATACCTAAACCAATTTTTTAATGTTATGAGCGAACTTTTATCATTAAAACCAAATGAAGTCTGGTCATTTTTTGATCAGATCACCAAAATTCCACGTCCGTCGAAAAAGGAAGAAAAAATCGTGTCTTTCCTGGAAAAATTCGCTTTGGACCGAAAACTGAAATACAAGAAGGACAAACTTGGCAACATAACAATCTTCAAGCCGGCAACAAAGGGTAAGGAAAACTGCGAAATGGTTGTTTTGCAGGCGCATGTGGATATGGTTTGCGAAAAAAATGCTGATAAAGTTCACAATTTTGAGCGCGATGCCATCGTTCCGCTGATAGAAGACGGCTGGGTCAAGGCCGATGGCACGACCCTTGGGGCCGACGATGGAATTGGCGTGGCGGCAGCATTGGCAGTGCTTGATAATGAGACGATTGCGCACGGCTCGCTTCAGTGCCTCTTCACTATTGACGAAGAGACAGGCCTGACCGGCGCGTTCGGCCTCGAAGACGGATTCATCGAAGGTCGCAAGTTGATAAACCTTGATTCTGAGGACGAAGGCGAGCTTTTTATTGGCTGCGCCGGTGGCATTGGGACAGAGGCCCGTTTCAGAATTTATGACAAGGAGACGTCGACCGGTTGCCTTGGCATAAAAGTGACTGTCAAGGGGCTGAATGGCGGGCATTCGGGCGATGATATTGACAAAGGTCATGCAAATGCAAATAAATTGATTGCCCGTTTTGTGAAGCGAGCAATCGACGAAGTCGGTTTCGAATTGTCTGACATTCAGGGTGGTAACTTGCACAATGCAATAGCTCGCGAAGCGTCGGCGGTCGGAGTCGTTCCGTTTGCCCGTAAGGAGGAAATCAGAATTTTATTCAATATTTTCTCATCCGAAATTCAGGATGAATATCATGCCGCCGAAAGCGCAATTGATTTGCATCTGGAAACCGTTGATTTACCGTCCAAAGTCTTCACCACCGAATTTCAGAACAGGCTGATAATGGCCTTGATAGCCTGTCCGCATGGCGTGGTCGAAATGTGCCACGACATTCCGAGCTTGGTCGAGACGTCCACAAATCTGGCGTCGATCAAACGCGAGGAGAACACGATTGTGGTCGTCACCAGTCAGCGAAGTTCGGTCGAGTCGGCCAAAGAGTATGTCAAGTTGATGGTTGCCAGCACTTTCAAGTTGGCCGGCGCCGACGTTCGCCACAGCGAGGGCTATCCGGGCTGGACGCCAAATGTCAATTCGCAGATTCTTGCGGTCACGGTCGATGCCTACAAGCAGTTGTTTGGCGTGGCTCCCAAAGTCAGGGCCATTCACGCCGGCCTCGAATGCGGGCTCTTCTTGAAGAAGAACCCCGGGCTCGACATGATTTCGTTCGGTCCGACGCTGAGAGGCGTTCACTCGCCAACCGAACGAATCGAAATAGAATCGGTCGGCAAGTTCTGGGACCTGCTGCTGGCCGTTCTGGCTCGGTTATAGATGTTTATGGAATAAAAAACGTCCTTGGATATGTTTCAAGGACGTTTTTTTGCGCTCAATTGCTCCCATGTTCCTGATACATGAATCGTTTGATGCTTCGCTTGGGCGTCTTTTCAAATTCTTCGTTAAATATCTTGAAATCAGAAATATTGCAATAATTTGGGAGCGTCTTGTTCAGTTCTTTGACTTCTTCCTGAAGATGCTTTCTGATTTCTTCCGAATCTTGAATGCCGCTCTTTGCAAGCATCTCAAAATCAGGGTAAACCAATGCAATCAGCTTGCCTTTCGATTCGATGACGATCGACTCCGAAATAAAGTTAGTGGCATTGAGTTTGTCTTCGATTTCTTCTGGGTAAATGTTCTGTCCGTTTGCGCCTAAAATCATGTTTTTGCTTCGCCCTTTTATGTACAGATTGCCTTGCCGGTCGATAAGCCCCAGGTCGCCCGTGTGAAGCCAGCCGTCGCTGTCGATTGTGGCACTGGTAGCGCGCTGATTTTTGTAGTAGCCAAGCATCGTGTTGGCGCCGCGGGTCAGGATTTCGCCGACAACGGAGGTCGCGTCCGGCGAGTCAATTTTCAGCTCCATTCGCGGCACATCGTGCCCGCACGAGGTGAGGACAAACTCTTTCCATGACGAATATGCAATGATCGGCCCGCATTCTGTCATGCCATATCCAACCGTGAACGGCAAGCCGATTTTTCTCAAAAAGCGTTCGACATCACTATTCAGAGCGGCACCACCGATTATCAGTTCCTTGAATTTGCCGCCAAGCGCATTCATGACTTTATCGTGGATGTTTTTGTATATTTTGTCATTGATGATTGGCATGTTCAGCATCAATTTGATGAGCGGCTTGTCGATGGCCGGGAACACCTGTTTCTGAATTATTTTTTCTATCACAAGCGGCACGGTCACAATGATGTCGGGCTTGACGTTGGCAAATGCCTCGGCGATAATCTTTGGCGACGGCGTGCGGTTGAGGAAAAAGACGTGCATCCCGATGCAGAATTCGTAGACAAATTCGAACATCAGGCCATACATGTGCGCCATCGGCAGCATCGAGACTATTTTCTGGTCGGGCTTGGCACCTAACTTTTCGATGGCAAAAAGCAGGTTGGATGTCAGGCTTCGATATGGTAGCATGACACCTTTTGACGCGCTGGTCGTGCCCGACGTGTAATTGATCAGAGCCAGTTCTTCCTCATCTTCTTGGCGATACTCGACGTCGGACGGCACGAAACGGTCAGGATATTTCTGTCCAAAGAGCGCGTTCAGATTTTTCCTTGCCTCGGTCAGCCTTTTGTTGCGCGAAAAATGCAGCGAATAGTCCTCGACGCGAATGATTCCTTCGATATTCGGCATCATCTTTTCGTCAAGATTCTCCCAAACGACGTCGCCCACAAAAAGCAGTTTAGCTTCCGAGTGATTCACGATGTGATGAATGTTATCAGCCTTGAACTCGCTCAAAATGGGAACGACCACGGCTCCATAGGTCAAAGCGGCAAAAAATGCGATGCCCCACGATGACATATTCCGGCTGCAAATAGCTATTTTGTTACCTTTTTCGATGCCTGCCGTTTCGAACAGGATGTGCAGCTTTTCTATTTTGCGGGCGCAGTCTTTGTAGGTGTAAGTCGCTCCATTATAGTCGGTTAATGCCTGTTTTTCCCAATTTTTCCTGATGCTTTTTTCGACATATTTGAGAAAACTCTCGTCCATTATTCTATTCATGATCCTATATATGAGTTTCGATAAAAGTTGCGTAAAGATACTTTGCCGGAAATACATTCCACAGCGTGATGACAAAATATACTAAATATTATCGTTGAATATCATTAAATATAACGATAAATCCACATAACGCAAAGCTACAACCCAATGAATTAAGCATTTCTGTTATAGAACATCGGACTATTCGGCCAGCCGGATTTTGATATATAAAAAAGGCGTTCCCGACAGCGGGAACGCCACAAATCATTCGCTTTGGAGCGCTTTTAGTTGTTAAAATGATAGAGGAATACGATTTCGCCTTCGTAAGCCGGCTTTTTGTTGCCTTCAATTTCCAGCTTTACGCCCATATTGGCCTTGGTCGTGCCGCGCAGGTTGACGGCGCTGAGCACCTTGACGTGAAGACGGACTCTGCTGTTGACAGTCACGGGTTGGTTGAATTTGAACTTTTCGATTCCGTAATTGATCTGATCCTTGATGTTTCTAACGTCCACAATCTGCTCCCAAAGGTGCGGAAGTATTGATAATGTGAGATATCCGTGCGCAATGGTGTTGCCAAATTGCGACTCGCGTTTAGCCTTTTCGACATCCACATGAATCCACTGGTGGTCAAGTGTAGCATCGGCAAACAGGTTGATTTGCTCTTGCGTAAATGTGTGGTAATCTGAAGCTTCAAGCTCCTTACCTACCAATTGCTCCAATTCCTCGAAGCTGCTGATAACAGTTTTGCTCATTATTTTCAACTTTTCCTATTACAAAAACGCCAAGCATCCATACCGCATTGGCGTTGCAATTTTAACTATTTTTGCCCAAAATATCCAAACGATTCCTATTCTATTGAATAGCATTTTAGTAACTTCGCAATATTGAAGACGAAGATTGATGAAAAAGCATTTTCAAATATGCGTTTTTGCCTTGCTGGTGCTGATTTTTGCGTTGAGCGGTTGTGATTATTATCATAACTATCAACAGCGAGAGCCGCTCTTTGGAGTCTACCATTCTTTTTTTGCCAAAACATTCACCGACGACGGATTGCGAGGGGTAGCCGAGTTTAGTACAACAGATTGTTTTTCAAATGATTGCATGGAATCGGACGCCGACATCAGCATCACGTTTTTCTTCAGCGACAATATCGAATTTTCAAACCTGACCCTAAACTACAAGTGGAACGTCTGCTGCGACTGGCAGTTGAGCGGCAACGAACTTTCGCTGAACGTTGACACCTCAAGCATTGACTATCAGTTTGTTTCGTCGAGTGCCACGCGATATATCGAGCAGACAATGGTTCGATACCTTCGGAAATACATTGGCAACGAGGTGAAAAAGACAATCGAAAGTGGCTTTGCCGAGCATTACGGGCAATCGATGAAAATTGTAGAATTGACAGATTCTATCATGACAATTGATCGCAACGGTGAATTGATGACGATGCTGCGTGAGCGCGACTGACTGAGGAATTTAGGAGATACGAATGCCGACAATGGCTTGATTTACAGAACAATCTTAATAATTGACTAATGCGACGCTTTCGCCACACTTTTTTCAGAAAACTAAAGTATAGGCTGATTATTGAGCTGGCGCTGAGCGTGTTATTCTTCATCACGATGCACAGCATTGTGCCCGTGTCGATACATCCACATTATGCGATTTACGCTCTGGCATTCAACTGCCTGCTTTTCATTTCGCTGAGCGAATCAATGTACGCTTTCAACGCGATTCTGTCGTCGCATTTCCCATGGAGCGAAAAAATTCTGATGCGAACGGTTCTGCTCATTCTGTTCGCGTTTTTTTATATGTCGCTTTTCTACAACCTGATGCGTCACATGCGCGAGTTTTTTTTCAGCGGTTTTGAGATCAGGCGCGATTATTACATTGTGCATCAGACGCTTTTTCTGTTCCTTGTCATACTGTATATCATAGTCCTGATAATAATCAACTGGTACGATGACGTAAGCAAGGCCAAGATGGAAAACGAATATCTGAAGCAGGAAAAGCTTCGTTCGGACTATTTTGCTCTGCAGCAGCAGGTTAATCCTCATTTCCTGTTCAACAGCCTGAGCACTTTGATTGCAATCATCAAGACGGATCAGAGACTGGCAGTGAGATTTGCCGAGAATTTTTCTGACACTTATCGCTATATTTTGGATATACGCAATGCCGAAGTGGCAACGTTGCAGGACGAAGTGGCGTATCTGAAGACGTGGCTCATGCTGCAGAAGGAGCGGCACGGCGATGCGCTGATAGTTGACATAAACATTGATGAGAATTATAATAAATTATTCACGCCGCCGCTCGGGCTGCAGATTCTTGTGGAGAACTGCCTGAAACACAACTCGTGTACTGCGGTCAATCCGCTGACAATCAAGGTTTATGTCGAGAATATGCACGTGGTGGTCGAAAATAACATAAACTTCAAGAAATCAACGTATTCGACGAATATCGGCTTGGACAATCTGAAGAAGCGATACAGGATTCTGGCTGTCGGAAAAGAGCCGGTCATTGCGAAAACTGAAAATCGTTTTATCGTCAAACTTCCGCTGCTGAAAATGCACAGAATGTTGTAGTCAATGACTTGGCTTTTAGCGAGATGCAAAGGCCGACGCCCGGGATGGGGCAGACTTGCCAGGCGATTCGCGTTAAAAAAGAAAATCGAGGCGGTTGTTTTGTGCAACTGCCTCGTTTTTAGTGTGATGTGATGATTATTTGTTCAGCCAGGCCTTGAACTGCGATGCCTTGATTCGGCTGATGAGAATTTTGTCGCCGATGCCGTTGTGCAGTTTCAGCAAAAGCTGTCCGTTGAAATATGTTTCGAATCTGTCGATGGCGTCGATGTTGACGATGGTCTGGCGGTTGGCTCTGAAGAATTTTGCCGGGTCCAATTCCTTTTCGAGTCCGTCCATGGAATTTGACAGAACATGACGTACGTTTTCGAATGTCACGGCATAGGTTATGCGGTTTTCGAACATGAAGCAGGCAATTTTCTCGACTTCGAGGATGAAGAATGATTCCCTTTTCGAAATCAGGAAACGCTTGCGATAGATATTTTGCTGTGAATTAATGATTTGCGACAGCTGTTCGTAGTTGATGGCATTTTTGCGGCTTTGCTCTGACACGACTTGCTGTATGTTGCTGACCAGTTTTTCGTAGCGTTCGATGGTTTCGAGCAGTTCGTTTTCTTTGATTGGCTTCAGCAGATAGTCTATGCTGTTGTATTTGAACGCTTTGACGGCATATTCGCTGTATGCGGTGGTGAAAACTATCGCGCTTCGTGACGGGTTGTTCAGTTGTTCGAAAATCGAGAAGCAATTGCCGTCGGCCAATTCGATGTCGAGAAAAATCAGGTTGGGAGCCGGATTTGAATTGAGGTATTCGACGGTTTCTGCCACACTGCCAATCAACCCCAAGATTTTCCATTCCGGCCTGAGTCTCAGAATGGTTTCACACAGTGCTTTGCCCGTATAGGTTTCATCTTCTATTACCAAAACGCTTATATCCATAGTCATCCGTTGATTAAAAAAAACGAAATAAATTACCTAAAACTATCTGAATGTCAGTGTGTCAGTGTCTGTGTTTCTGCGTGTCGGATGCAAAAAACAGGAATGGTTTTCTGCGCTCACCGACAATTCAAAATTAGTTAAAAAAA
>CALYZD010000103.1 GCA_945607565.1 uncultured Bacteroidales bacterium
CCTTTGTCAAAATCGCCAAGGGTAGCGGCATCCATTGGGATAATCCGGCTTCCTGCCGCTTCAATACCTATAATATTTTCCTTGTCATTTTCTTTTTCACTGTTCACCACCGCCCAGCCGATGCTGTTGGTGCCGAGGTCTAGACCTAATATCTTTTTCATGGCTTAATTTTAAATAAAAAGTATTGCAAGATATGAATTTTTTGTACGTTTGCACCATACAAGTTAGAAGCAATTCACAATAAGGATTATTCCGTTGTGAAAACATTCAAAGCGGCACTCCTTCTGGGGTGTCGCTTTTTTATGTATGATGCTGAGGCGGTTAGGTGGTGCCGGCTTGGTGGAGGAGGACGGGGAAGTGCCGCTTATTTACGCTATCGGCGTCATGTGGTAGCCCATGGCTTTGAGTTGCATGGCCATGCCCATGACGAAGAGCTGGCGCAGGCATGCGGCGTATGCTTCGAAGGCTTGGGCGGTGCCGGGCTCGATGCGCTGGCGGCGGAGGCTGCTGAGGGTGCGGGCGGCGCATTCGGCCACTATGCCGGCGGTGGCGGCGCGGGTGTCTTTGCTCTGACGCAGAACGCTTTCGAGTATGTAGTCGTCCATGTAGTCGAAGCCGCGACGGTCGCGGAGGATGGTGTAGAGGTCGGGGTTGCGGCTGTGTTTTTCCCAGTCTTCGTCCCAGTATTTTGCTACGGCCATCCCCAGAAACATCGGCCAGCCGAGCGACACGACGGGGTATTGGTCGAACTCGCGGATGCCGTCGGGCAGGTAGGCCTGGCAGAGGGCGGGCCAGAGCGCTTCGACGTCGGGGCATTCGGGCAGGCGGCTGTCGACGGCGCCGAGGCCGGTCAGGTATTGGTGCAGGTCGTGGCGTATCAGGTTCTCGAACGGGTTTTCGGTGGCGTTTGTCATTTCTTGTCTGATTTTTTTGCGATGGGCAAAGTTAGGCATTGGCGCGTTTGCGGCAATTGCTTCGGGGCACAAATGCAGTCGGTTTACTTCCGGCCGGCAGTGAATTTCTTCCCGTCCCCTCCGATGCCTTTGTCCGTTTGACGGGCGGTAAGGGCTGCTCGGCAACGATTTTTACTGCTTGGTGTGGCTTTTGCCGGCGGTCTGTCGCGGCTTTCTTATCTTGGCGGGAGTAACATTCACTAAATTAAAATGCTATGACAACGAAAAATGAAATCTACAAGTGCCCTGTGTGCGGCAATGTCGTGGAGATTGTCGTGCCGGGCGGCGGTGTTCTGTCCTGCTGCGGACAGCCCATGAAGCTAATGAAGGAAAACACCAGCGACGGTGCCAAAGAGAAGCATGTCCCGGTGGTGGAGCGCGTCGAGGGCGGTTATCGTGTGACGGTCGGTTCGGCGGAGCACCCGATGCTCGAGGAGCACCACATTCAGTTCGTCGAACTCGTCACCGACGGCGGCGTGCTGCGCAGGGACCTGGCTCCGGGCGAAAGGCCTGTGGCGGAGTTCCGGACCGATGCCGCGAAGGTCACGGCCCGCGAGTACTGCAATCTGCATGGATTGTGGAAGGCGTAGCGTGTTTTCCGGCACGCGACCGAAAGCCCCGCAGGCCCGATGTCTGCGGGGCTTTCATGTGAGGTGCAGGGGAGATTGTTTTTTGGAGTGGCAGTCCGATGTTTCGCTATATTTGCATCCGTCAGTAATCCGAAAATCACACGCCAATGAAATTCATATCATGGAACGTCAACGGGCTGCGCGCCTGCCGCGACAAGGGTTTCGCCCAGTCGTTCGCCTCGCTCGACGCCGACTTCTTCTGCCTTCAGGAGACCAAGCTCCAGCAGGGGCAGATCGATCTTGCATTCGACGGTTACCAGTCGTTCTGGAACTATGCCGACAAGAAGGGCTATTCGGGCACGGCCATCTTCACGCGGCACGCGCCGCTCTCGGTCAGCTACGGCCTGGGCATCGACCAGCACGACCACGAGGGGCGCGTCATCACGCTCGAAATGCCGCGCTTCTACCTGGTGACGGCCTATGTGCCCAACTCGCAGGACGAGCTGCGCCGCCTCGACTATCGCATGACCTGGGACGACGACTTCCGCCGCTATCTGACCACGCTCGCGGCCTCCAAGCCCGTGGTGGTGTGCGGCGACCTCAACGTGGCCCATCGCGAAATCGACCTGAAGAATCCGTCGTCCAATCGCCGCAACCCCGGCTTCACCGACGAGGAGCGCGCCCAGTTCGGCCGTCTGCTCGACGCCGGCTTCACCGACACCTTTCGCCACTTCTTCCCCGACGCCACGGGAGCCTACTCGTGGTGGTCGTACCGCTTCCACGCCCGCGAAAAGAACGCGGGCTGGCGCATCGACTATTTTCTGGTGTCCGACGCTCTGGTGCCGATGCTCAGGTCGGCGTCGATCCGCTCCGAGATTTTCGGTTCCGACCACTGCCCGGTGGAGCTCGTCATCGACTGAGCGAGGGGGCGTGCGGGCTTAAAGTCGGCGCGGCGGCGCTTTTGTGGTCAACTTTTTGGCTATATTCGCCGGTGCGGCCTGTCCTGCCGCCGTTTTTTGTGATACAGTACAAGACATGGAACGATACAGATATATCAACAAACATCAGCCGGTGCTGGTGGCAGTCAGCGGCGGGGCCGACAGCGTGGCGCTGCTCCACACGCTGGTCACGGCCGGGTTCTATTGCATTGCGGCCCACTGCAACTTCCACCTGCGTGGCGCCGAGTCGGATGCCGACGAACGCTTTGTGCGCGGCTATTGCGACGAGCTGAGCGTGCCCTGCCACGTGGCGCATTTCGACACGCGGGCCATCGCCGCCGCCCGTGGCATCTCCATCGAGATGGCCGCCCGCGAGCTGCGCTACCAGTGGTTTGACAGGCTGATGGACGAGCAGAACATACCCTGCGTGGCCGTGGCCCATCACTCCGACGACGCCGCCGAGACCTTCCTGCTCAATCTGGTCCGGGGAACCGGCATACGCGGTCTCAGCGGCATGAAGGAAGTCAGCGGCCGGATAGTGCGCCCGCTGCTGCGCTACTCGCGTCAGGACATCGAGCTCTACTGCCGCGCCCACAAGCTCAAATACGTCACCGACTCGACCAACCTGAGCGACGCCTACACGCGCAACCGCATCCGCCACCACATCATCCCGCAGTTCAAGGCCATCAACCCCTCGTTTCTTGCCACCATGCGCGGCAACATGAAGCATCTCAACCAGATATGCTCCATGTTCATGGCGCAGGTCGACGAGTTCAAGCGCCGCGCCGTGGTCGACCTCGACGGGCAGATGCTCATCTCCATGACCCACCTGGTGGCCCTGCCCAACGTCGAGCCGTTCCTCTTCGAACTGCTGTCGCCGCTTGGCTTCACGTCCGACGCCGTCCACAAGGTGGCACGCTGCGTCACCGACTCGCGCTGGGGCCGGCTCTTCTTCTCGCCCACTCATCGCGCCATAGTCGACCGCTTCAACATCGTGGTGCAGCCGCGCGACAAGCAGGTGGAGCAGGAGGAGTTCAACATCGAGACCGAGCAGACCGAAGTGTTCAGGCCCATCGGCATGCGGATACGCCGCTTGGCCAAGGAGCCCGGCTATCAGGTGTCGCGCGACCCGCGTGTGGCGCATTTCGACGCCTCCAAAATCTACTTCCCGCTCACGCTCAGGCGCTGGCAGAACGGCGACACCTTCCGCCCGCTCGGCATGAAGGGCTTCAAGAAGCTGAGCGATTTCTTTGTCGACAACAAGCTCAGCCGGGCCGAAAAGGAGGAGGTCTGGGTGCTGATTTCGGGCGGAGAGATAGCGTGGATAGTGGGCCGCCGCATCGATGACCGCTACAAAGTGGTCGATTCCACCACCAACATCATCGAAATTTCACTGGATTGAAATAATTATTGCTGCAGGGCGGATAGCCAAAGGTCAAAAAAAGTAATTTAGCACATCCCGACGGCAGGCACCGCCGGCATAATGTCACACTTTTTTTTTCAATCAGCCACCATGGACAAACGCACCAAAGATATCCTTGCGACGCTCAAGACCAAGACGGCCATCAGGAACCGCATCGAGAGCATGCTCGTAGCCCGGTTCGACGAGCTCCGCAACGTCATCCGCAACATCACCGTCGAGTACAATCAGGCGCTCGACGCCGAGAGCGACCTCGGCCTGCAGCTGACATCCAAGCTCGCGGGCGACCACGTCATCCAGCTCGAGATAGGCGAAGACATGCTGCTCTTCGTGCGCCACAACAGCATCTTCCAGTTCGACCGCGACCACGGCGTCTGGAAGCAGGACTACGTGACGCAGGACCCCTCGCGCTCCTATTCGGGCATCATCAGCGTCTACAATTTCCTGTCCGACTCCTTCCGCTTTGACCGCGACGAGGATCTGGGCTACATGATAGCGCGACTCTTCATCAATGCCGAGGGCGCGTTCTTCGTCGAGGGCAAACGCCAGCGCAGCATGGGCGTCGACTCGTTCGGCAAATGCGCCATCGACGCCGTCCACCTACGCAAGTTCGTCGAGACGGCCATGCGCTACGCCATCGACTTCGACCTGCTCGCGCCGCCCTACGACGCCGTCAAGGTCACCGACCTCATTCACATGAAGATGGAGATACAAAGTTCGAAGTCCAAGACCGGCAAGCGTCTGGGCTTCCAGTTCAATTCCGACGACGTCCGCTGACGCTCGCCGGCCAACCGACAATCAAAAAAAACGCATACACACAAGATATGAGCAACGTTCTGGACAGATTTCTAAAGTACGTCACCTACGACACGCAAAGCGACGAGGGTACCGGCCTGACGCCATCCACCCCGCAGCAAATGCAATTCATCAAAGTCCTGGCCGAGGAACTGCGCCGCATCGGCATGACCGAAGTCAGCATATCGCCCTACGGCTACCTGTCGGCCACTCTGCCGGCCAATACCTCCCGGACCTGCCCGACCGTAGGCTTCATAGCCCACGTCGACACCAGCCCCGACTTCAGCGGCCGGGGCGTCTGTCCGCGCCTCATCTTCAACTACGACGGCCGCGACATCACCCTCAACAAGATGCTCTCCATCAACATGACCGTCGACGAGTTCCCCGAACTCCGGAACTACGTGGGGCAGGACCTCGTGGTGGCCGACGGCACCACGCTGCTCGGCGCCGACGACAAGGCCGGCGTGGCCGAGATAGTGAGCGCCATGGAATATCTGATTCTGAACCCCGACATCGAGCACGGCCGCATCCGCATCTGCTTCACCCCCGACGAGGAGATAGGGCAGGGCGCCGACAACTTCGACGTCAAGGCCTTCGATGCCGACTATGCCTACACTGTCGACGGCGGCGAATTGGGCGAGCTCGAATTCGAGAACTTCAACGCCGCATCGGCACAGATCACCTTCTACGGCCGCAACGTTCACCCCGGCTACGCCCGCAAGAAGATGAAGAACTCGATGCGCATCGCCTCGTCGTTCATCTCGATGCTCCCGCGCCACGAGACGCCCGAGCACACGCTCGACTACGAAGGCTTCTACCACCTGACGTCGATGACGGGCACGGTCGAGAAGACGACGCTCTCCTACATCATCCGCGACTTCAAGCGCGAGCGTTTCGAAGACCGCAAGAAGGAGATGGAGCACCTGGTCAACAAGACCAACTCCGAGTTCGGCGACGGCACGGCCGAAATCGAAATACGCGACCAGTACTACAACATGCGCGAGAAAATCGAACCCGTCATGCACATCGTCGACCGCGCCCGCCGTGCCATGGAAGACTGCGGTGTGCCCTGCCGCATTGTGCCCATCCGCGGCGGCACCGACGGCGCACGCCTCTCGTTCATGGGCCTGCCCACGCCCAACCTCTTCACCGGCGGACACAACTTCCACGGGAAATACGAGTTCGTGCCCGTCCAGAGCATGGAAAAAGCCGTCAAGGTGATAGTGCGTATAGCCCAGCTCGCGGCGCAGTAGCACAGACCAGAGTAGCCAACCAACCATATCACCGGCATCGTGAGAGCATCCAACATACCAGACGACGAACTGGCGGCCCTGATTGCGGCCGACAGCCCCGATGCGTTCCGGATACTGTTCGACCGCTATCACACCGCGCTCACGCTCTTCGCCCTGCGCTTTCTGGGCGACGAGGATGCCGCCTGCGACGTGGTCCAGACCGTCTTCCTGACGATATACGAGCAGCGCGGACGCCTCGAAATACACACGTCGCTCAGGTCGTTCCTCTACCAGTCGGTGCGCAACCGCTGCCTCAACGAAATCAAGAGCCGCAAGGTCCGCAGGCTCTATTTCGACGCCGAACTGGCCCAAAGCGAGCCCGGAAGCCCCGCCGTGGAGCAGGCCGTGGAGCAGAGCGAGCTCGAAGCCCGACTGGCGCAGGCCGTCGAACAGCTGCCGCCGCAGTGCCGCCGCGTCTTCGAACTGAGCCGCTACGACGCCGTGCCCAACGCCGAAATCGCCGAGCAGCTCAACATTTCGAAGCGGACGGTCGAGACGCAGATATCCAAAGCGCTCAGGCACTTGCGCCTCGCACTGCTCGACGGCGAAATGTGTCTGGCCGTGGCCCTGATGATTTCAACGGCTTTGGGCGGATGAAGACACTGTTCCCGGCGCTCGCAAAAAGGGAATTTCTGCGGCGGCCCGGATGCCGGCCCTGATTTGCTCACATCACCTTTTCAAACACAAAATACTCGTCGTGGTAGCTTTTGCCAGTCGGCGGATGGTCGGGGGCGGCGTGGGCCTTGCTGAAGAATTCCACAATCCGGAATCCGCATTTGTTGACGTAGAAGTGGATGTTCCGCTTCTCGAAATATGGCGTGACGAGCCGCCACACCTTGGTTTCGGGATAGAGCCTCTCGATGGCCTGCCACACCTGCAGTCTCAGTCCCTTGCCGTGGCGCTCGGGGTAGATGTAGAACAGTTCGGCAGAGTTGCACCGGCTCACGGCGTCCGGCCTGATGACGACCCCGCCGACCTCCACGCCGTCGGCAAACACGGCGTAGGTGTCGTACTCTGGGTCTGACACTATCCCCAGAATCTCATCGTTCGGTATAATCTCACTGCCGTCTTCGGTCTGCCGAACGTTTCGACGACCGCAATGGAGAGAATCTCCTTCACGTCATTGCAGAAATCCTGATATTCGGATTCTCTGAGCCTTATGAATGTAATTTCCATAATACCAATCATTTACCGCCGCCCAAGGCGTGGTATAGGGTGATGATGCTCTGTATTTCGTCAAGCTTGTCCTGCGAAAGCGACTGCTGTGCCGTCAGGACCTCCAGATAGTTTGCCGACGAGTGGCGCATCAGCAGCTCGGTCTTGCGCACCGCCTCTGTCAGAGCTGTCACATTCTGGCTGGTTAAAGCAATTCTCTCCCGCGATGTCTGGAGAGCCGCAAGAGCATTGTTCACCTCGCTGCCGGCTTCAAGAAGCTTCTGCTGGAAAGCCAATGCGGCAATCTCCTGTTCGGCCTTGGCGACTTTCAGATTGGCAATGCTGGTGCCGCGGTCGAACAGAGACTGCGACAGCGAACCGATTGCATTGAGCAGCCATTGGGCGGGATTCAATACCACCCCTCCGGTGTCATTAGTCCAGCCAAGCGTTCCGGACAGATTGACGGACGGGTAGAACGCTGCCCTTGCCACATTGGTCGCATAGAACGCTTTAGCCAATTCCATTTCGGCAGCCTGCACATCAGGACGGTTGCCCAACATCTGCACAGGTATGCCGATGGAAATTGAGTCGGGGAAACTCTGTTCCGCCAATTTCCCCCGCTCGATGCCGCCCGGCGTTTGCGCCAAAAGCAGACACATCGCATTATCGGTCTCTTTACGACTCTTGCGCATGGAGAGCAGAGACGCTTCGAGCGTCCGTTTGTTTGCCTCCGCCAGAAGAACGGCAGTCTCGTTTGCTCCACCTGCACGCATCAAGGCCGGAGAGTCGAAACGGTTTTCTCCCAATTCTGCAATGTCCGTTCACCGATGGCTATCTGCTCGTCCATCATCAGCAGAGTGTAGTAGGCCGACGCCACCGATGCGACGAGAGAGGTGTGAACGGCCTGCTGATAAGCACGGGTGGATTCCAATGATGCACGAGCCTCGCGCTTGGCGGCTGTATGCTTGCCGAATATATCTATCTCCCAGCTTGCGGTTCCGCCTAAACTGTATGTCTGGGAGGTCGTGCCATCCATCCGGCTCACACCGCCCTCGGCAGAAAACCCTATGGATGGCAGATATGAAAGCCGGGCCGCCAGCAATGTGGCCTCGGCCTGCTCGACCCGAAGCCGGGCAGCCCGCAAATCGGCGTTATTCACCAATGCGGTATCAATCAAACGCTGCAGGTAAGCGTCCTGAAACAGCTCCCGCCACGAAAGGGCAGCTATGCTCGTCGTGTCAGAATGTATGTTCTCACTGCCGTAGAGATTGGCATCCACCTCCGTCGCTTTTGAATATTTCCCATAAACGCCGCACCCCGACAAGGCTGCAACCGATATTGTCAATATAATTATCCTTTTAATTGTTTGCCCTCCTTGAACTCTATCGGTTTGATACGCTCCTGAATGCCCTGGAAGAATATCCATAATGATGGCACCAGGAACAAGAGCACCAGCGTTCCCACCAGCATTCCACCCACCGCGCCTGTGCCAAGGGTTGAGTTTCCGTTCGCACCTACGCCCGAAGCAAACATCAACGGAAGCATACCGAATATCATAGTAAGGGCCGTCATCAGAATCGGACGAAGACGATTTCTTGCAGCACCCACGGCCGTCTGCTTCAATGACATCCCGCTCCGACGCCGCTCCCCGGCATAGTCGGTGATAAGGATGGCAGTCTTTGCAAGCAGACCGATAAGCATGATGAGACCGGTTTGCAGATAGATG
>CALYZD010000104.1 GCA_945607565.1 uncultured Bacteroidales bacterium
TTATAATAATTACCCTACTGACATTTCATATATTGACACTACATTTACGCATCAGTGATTATTGAATTCGATGCGGCAGGAAACATGACAGCGTGTCAGACCGCCAATCTGCGTGCGGTGGACGCTGACGGAAAGACACGCTACACATACGACATCGAGCGGCTCGCCGAGATAATTCCACCTCAATAATATATACAACAGATACTTACAGTGATGGCTCGGAGGTGAAATACAACCGTGCAGCCGGGCATGGGAGAAGCGTCTGTCAGGGTATACGAAAATAAACGCCGGTGCGTGGGGCATCGGCGTTTATTGCTTGTGTGTTGCGGCCCGGGGGGGCGTCAGTAGATGGGCTTGCCCATGTAGAAGTCGATTATCTTGCTGCGGAGCAGGTATTCGTATTTGGCCTGCAGCATTTCCGACTCGGCGCGCGTCAGTTCGTTCTTGGCCGTGTTGAGGTCGAGCGATGTGGCCAGGCCGGCGTCGAACTTGCGCTGCGTGTAGGCGAAGCTCTCGCCGTAGGAGGCCACGGCGTCTTTGGCCGAGAAGTATTTGCGCAGGGCGTTGTTGGCGTCGGCGTAGGCCTGCTGCACTTCCTTGCGCAGCGTCAGGCGCTCGTTGTCGAGCGAGAGCTGTGCCGACTCGATGCCCACCTTGGCGTTGCGCACTTTGGTGCGTGCGTCGAGTCCGCTGAAGATGGGCACATTGAGCGAGAGTCCGATGTGGCAGCTCGAGTTGTCCTTGAGGTCGCTGCTGAGGCTGTAGTTCTGCATTCCGTCCATATACGACGTGTTGGTGCTCCAGCCGCCGGTGAGGGCGAGGGTTGGGCAGAGCGCGCCGCGTGCTATTCTGAGGGCGTATTCGCTGTCTTCGACCATGTTCTGATAGTTGCGGATGCGCGGCTGGGTCTGCAGTGCTGCGGCGTATATGTCGTCGGCCGATGCGGTGGCGTTGGCGCTCAGTTCGGGTGCGTCGATGCTCTGGATGTCGAAGCCGTCGGTGTCGGGCAGGTCGAGCATCTGTGCCAGTGCGAGGCGCGAGAGGCTGAGCGCGTTTTCCTGCTGCGTCAGCTGCATGGCTTCTTTGGAGAGCTGGCTCTGCAGTTCCATCAGTTCGCCCTGCGCTATCAGCTGTGCCTTGACCTTGGCGTCGGCGTTGTCGGTCTGCTGCCGGCTTATCTCGACCTGCCGCCGGGCGAGGTCGAGCAGTTCGCGGTCGAGCAGCACCTGCAGGTATGCCACGGCGATGTTGACGTTCAGGTCGTTCTTGGCCATTTCGACGCCGATGCGTGCGTTCTCGAGCGTCAGTTTCTGGCGCTTTATCGAGTTGCTTATCTGCATTCCGGCGAAGATGGGCATTGACGCGTCGACGCCCACCGAGCTGTAGTGCGTCGTGATGTTCGACACCTCGTAGGTGGTGGGGTTGGCCACGCGGCCGAATGCGGCGTTGTAGTAGGCGTTGCCGCTGACGGTGGGGTAGCGCTGCAGGCGGGCGTTGAGCAGGTTGTTCTGTTCGGTCTCGACCTGCAGCTGCTGCTTTTTGATGCTTATGTTGTTGTCGATGGCGTATTCGATGCAGCGTTCGAGCGACCATCGGGTGCTGTCGGGTGTCTGAGCCGATGCGGCCAGTGCGGCGGCGGCCATTCCCATTATTGTTGCTGTCAGTCTGATGCGGTTCATCTGTGTGTGTCGGTTGCGTTTCTATTCGTTGTTCACTTTAATCCTGTCGTCGAGGCTCAGTCCTGCGAGCACTTCGACCTTGATGCCGTCCGAGAGGCCGAGGCGTATGTCGCGGCGCTCGAACTGCTGCGGCGTGGCCGTCTCGACTTCGACGAAGGCGTCCTTGCCGTTGCTATCGAAGCTGATGAGCGATTCGGGTATGACCATGACGCTGTCGCGGCGGTCGAGCACGATGTCGGCGTTGGCGCTGTAGGAGGCGCGGATGAAGCAGGCGGTGTCGAGCTCGACGAGGGCTTTGATCTGGAACTTGATGGCGCCGTTGGTCTCGGTGCCTTTGGGGGCGATGTGCTCAAGGCAGGCGTGGAACGTGTGTCCGGGGATGGCGCCGATGGTCATGTCGAGCTGCATTCCGGTCTTCATCTTGCCCACTTCGCTCTCGTCGACTTCGCCCTTGAAAATCATCTCGCCCATGTAGGCCACGGTGGCCACGGTGGTGCCGTCGTTCATCGTGTTCGATTCGATGACGCGCGTTCCCTCTTCGACGGGCACGTCCAGAATCATGCCGGTGATGGTGCTGCGTATCAGCGTGTTGGTTTCGCCGCCCATGCGTTTGGAGGCGCCTTCTTTCACAATCTCGAGGTTGCTCAGCGCGGCGTCGTATTCCTCCTGCGCGTTCTGGTATTTGGTGCTGTAGGTCTGGAAGTCGTTGACCGAAATCACTCCCTGCTCAAACACCTGCTTGTTGCGCTCGTATATCAGGCGCGCGTCGTCGAGCGCTATGCGTGCCGTGTTGACGCGGCTCTCGGCGCTGTTGAGCGCGGTCATGTCGGGGATGATGCGCACCTTGGCAATCAGGTCGCCCACCCTGACCTCGTCGCCGGCCTCCACGTAGAGCTTGTCGATGATGCCCGACACCTGCGGCTTTATCTCTATTTCCTTGCGCGGCACCACGTTGCCCGTGGCCACGGTCTTCTTTACGATGTTGTCGCGCGTGGGCGTCTGCGTCTCGTAGACGGCCGCGGGCTTGTTCGACTTGTTGTAGAGATAGACGAAGCCCATCACCACTACGAATCCGAAAATTGCAAGAAGTGCGATCTTGAAAAACTTTTTCATGTCTGTTGTGTTTTTTGTGTTGTTTTATTGTTCTTGTTCGTTCATTTTCCGATGTGTCATGCCGTCGTGGGCGTCATTCGTCGCGCAGTGCGTCGACGGGCTTGATGGCCATGGCGCGCTGCGAGGGTATGATGCCGGCGAGCACTCCCGACGCTATGATGATGACGAGCGACGCCACGGCTATGTTGAAGTCGACCGTCGGGTCCACGAAGCCCTCGTTGGCGCTTGCGTCCATCAGCGAGGCCACGCCTTCCATCAGGAACGCGCCGCAGAGCATTCCCAGCACGCCCGAGACCATGGTCAGCAGCACCGATTCGCTCACTATGCTGCCGATGATGCTCAGCGGGGGTGCGCCGAGCGCGCGTCGCACGCCAATCTCCTGCGTCCGTTCCTTGATGACGATGAGCATGATGTTGCTGATGCCGATGACGCCGGCCAGCAGCGTGCCGATGCCCACTATCCACACCAGTATGTTGACGCCCAGAAAGAGGCCCTTGACCTGTGCGAACTGCTTGCCCACGTTGCTGCAGCCCATGGCCGAGGCGTCGTCGGGGTGGAACGAGTGGATGTCGGCCAGGGTGCGTCGCACGTCGTTCTCCACGCAGTCGATGTCGGCATCGTCGTCGGCCACTATGGCGAAGTTGTCGACCGTGTTGCCGCGGTTGAAAATCATCTGGCAGGTGGTGAACGGGATGGATATCTCCTTGTTCTGCTCGTCGGCCCAGTCGCCGCTGTGGCGGCTCGACGACACGCCGATGACCTTGAAGTAGATGCCGCCGCTGCAGATGTACTGTCCCAGCGGGTCTTCGCCCGGCACGAACAGCTCCTCGACCACGCGTTTGCCGATGACGGCCACCTTGCGGCGCTCTATCAGGTCCATCTGGTTGATGTAGCGGCCGCTCACTATGTCGGCCGGGTCCACCTGGTAGTATTCGGGCACCTGACCCTGCAGGGTGTATGTGCCCTTGAACTGTCCGTGTGTGGTGATGCCGCTTCCGCCCGAGCCCCACGCGCCCATCTGCGGTGCCACCACCTTGATGCCTTTGACGCGTCGCTTCAGAATCTCGACGTCGGTGTATTCGTAGGGGCACCAGCGTCCGCGCGGAAAGCCCTTGTAGGCCATCGACGTGCTGTTGCTCCACACGAACATGCTGTTGGTTGCGAAGTCGCCGAACTGCTTCATCACGCCGTTGCGCAGGCCGTTGCCCGCTCCGACGAGCACCATCAGCATGAACATGCCCCAGAAGACGCCGAAGCCGGTGAGCAGCGTGCGGAACTTGTTTTTCTTGAGGGAGGATATTATCTCTTCCCATTTATCTATGTCGAACATTGCTTTCTCTGTTGTGTTGTGTGTCTGTCGTATGCTTCAAAAAAAAAGAGTGCGCGTCGGCGGCGTCACTCGTCGCGCAGTGCCTCGATGGGGCGGACGCTTGCAGCGCGCTTGGCGGGCACGTATCCGGCCAGTGCTCCGGCCACCACTATCAGTACGGCGGCGGTCACGGCCGTGCCGAAGTCGACGCTCGGGCTGCGGAAGAACCCGTCGGCGGGCAGCGCGCCTCCCACGGCCTCGATGATGGCCACGCCCGCCAGCAGCCCCATGTATCCGGCCACCGACGTGATGACCACCGACTCCTGTATGATCAGGCCCACGATGGATGCCGGCGTGGCGCCCAGGGCCTTGCGGATGCCTATCTCCTTGGTGCGCTCCTTGACCACGATTATCATGATGTTGCTCACGCCCACTATTCCGGCTATGACCGTGAAGATGCCGATGATGGCGATGAACATCGTCAGGCCGGCGAAGGTGGTCTGCACCTGCTCGTAGTCGGCCTGCGAATTGTTGCTGCCCATGGCGCGCGTGTCTTCGGGTCGGAAGTGATACTTGGCGGCCAGTATCTGCGTGGCCTTCTTCACTATCCGGTCCGACTCTTCGGAGGTGCGCGTGCTGACGGTGAAGCAGATGTTGTGCACCTTGGTGTCGGGCATGAAGACGCGCTGTGCCACGTCGAGCGGCATGCACAGGCGGTTGCTGAAGCGGTCGTTCTGCGCGTCGAACACGCCGACCACGAGGAACGGCACGCCCTCGATGTTGATGTATCGGCCCACGGGGTTGTCGAAGCGGTTCATCCGCTCAAGGGCGCGCTTGCCTATGATGACCACCTTGCGCAGCTCGGTCTCGTCGAGGCGGTTGAGCAGCCGGCCGTCGATGGCCTTGAGCTGGTTGATGGTCTGCATGTGCGTGCCGATGCAGTCGATGGTCAGGTTGGCGTATTCGTCGCCGTAGGTGATGCTGGTGCCCCACAGGTTGCGGCGTGCGGTGATTTCGCTTATCTGCGGGATGTCGTGGCGCAGCAGCTCGAGGTCTTCGCGCCTGAAGGTGATGTCGCGGCCTATGCCCAATCCGTCGCACTCCATGGTGGTCTCGCCGCCCCAGAGCGTCACCGAGTTGGTCACGTGGCCGAACTGGCTCAGGATGCCGTTCTGCAGCCCCTTGCCCGATCCGAGCAGAATCATCAGCATGAAGATGCCCCAGAACACGCTGAATCCCGTCAGGCAGGTGCGCAGCTTGTTTTTGCTTATGGCGGAGATTATCTCCTGCCATTTGTCTATGTCAAACATGATTTTTCTCTGATGTTGTTACCCAAGTGTGTGTGTCTGCTGCCCGTCTTCCGCGCCGACCATGGCGGCCATTTCGGCGTGGATGTCGTAGTTGTGGTCGATCTGTCCGTCTCTGACGCGGATGACGCGGCCGGTGCGTGCGGCAATGTCGGGTTCGTGGGTGACGATTATCACCGTCTTGCCGCTTCGGTTCACATCTCTCAGGATTTCCATCACTTCATACGAGGTCTTGGTGTCGAGCGCGCCGGTGGGTTCGTCGGCAAGGATGATGCGCGGGTCGGCAATCAGCGCGCGCGCTATGGCGATGCGCTGCTTCTGTCCGCCGCTCATCTCGTTGGGCATGTGCATGGCGTGGTCGGCCAGGCCCATCCTGTCCAGATATTCCATGGCGATGCGGTTGCGCTTGCGTCGCGACACGTTCTGATAGTAGAGCGGGAGCGCCACGTTTTCGAGCGCGTTCTTGAACGTGATGAGGTTGAACGACTGGAACACGAAGCCGATGTACTTGTTGCGGTAGCGGGCGGCCTTGGCTTCGCTCATGGGGCCTATCGGCATGCCGTCGAGGTGGTAGCTGCCGCTGTCGTAGGTGTCGAGGATGCCCAGAATGTTGAGCAGTGTGGATTTGCCAGAGCCCGACGAGCCCATGATGGACACCATCTCTCCCTCTTTGATGTCGACGTCCACTCCTTTGAGCACGTGCAGGCTGTTGCTGCCCATGTGGTAGGTCTTGTGGATGTTCTCGACCTTGATCATACTGTTTGCTGTCATTTGTTGTTGTTTGTTGTCTATGGGGCGCAATGATACCAATAATATGACCAAACTGCAAGCGATTCGATGCGAAATGCTTGCAGTCTGGTCCGGGCGTGTCAATTTTTTAGACAGAATGTCAGTGCGGGGCAACAGCCGTCTATTCCTGCTGCCGGCCGAAGATGCGTCTGAAGAACGAGCGTATGGGGCGTTCGGGCTCTTCGGGCCGGGTGTCGGAGGGCAGTGTGTCGGGTGCGGGTGTGGCGTCGGCTCCCACAAAGCGGTCGATGGCCATGCCCAGCAGCGCGTCGGCGTCGGGGAGCGAGTCGAGGTGCATGGGGTAGTTCATGTCGATGGCCATGTTGTCGTCCACCTCGTCGAAGTTGGCCGAGGTGTAGTTGGACACCTTGGGGTCCTGCTGCACGCGGTGCAGGAAGCGTCCCACGATGGGCAGCGCCATGTAGGCTCCCTGCCCGAAATACGACGACCTGAAGCGGATGACGGGCAGCTGTCCGCCCACCCACGCGCCGGCCACAAGGTTGGGTGTGTAGGCTATGAACCAGCCGTCGGCGCCGTTCTGGGTGGTGCCGGTCTTGCCGGCCAACGAGCAACTGACGCCCTGCACGGTGCGCATCGAGCGTGCCGTGCCGCTGTCGACCACGGCCCGCATCATGTCAATCATGTAGGCGGCCACTTCGGTGGTCATGGCGGGGTCGGCCGTTTCGGGGCGCGGGGCGCGATAGAGGACGTTGCCTTCCGAGTCGCTGATGCTGACAATGGTTTGCATGGTGGCGGCCGAGCCGTAGTTGGGGAAGGTGGTGTAGGCCGTCACCATTTCGCAGAGCGATATTTCGGCCGTGCCCAGGGCTATGCTCGGCACGCTCGGTATGTCCTGCTCGATGCCCATGCGGTGAGCCATCTGCACCACGGCGTCGGGGCCCACCTGGTCCATCAGCCATGCCGATACGGTGTTGAGGCTCTTGCAGAGTGCTCCCTTGAGCGAGTAGAAGCCGCCGTATCTGCCGTCGGCGTTGCCGGGCGACCATCCTCCGGCGAAGGTGCGGCGGACGTTCTCGACGTAGGTGCAGGCCGATATGCCGTGCATCAGTGCCGTGGCGTAGAGTATGGGCTTGAAGGTGGAGCCCACCTGCCGGCGCGTGGTGGCGTAGTCGAGCTGCGAGAGCCGGTAGTCCACTCCGCCCACCCAGGCCATCACCTTGCCGCTCTGCGGGTGCATGGCCACGAAGCCGGCGTTGAGCATCATCAGGCTGCGGCGCAGCGAGTCGATGGAGGTGCAGGTGGCGGTGTCCCAGCCCTGCGGGGTGTAGAAGCTGATGCGGTGCGGGCGGCTCATGCGTTCCTTTATCTCGTCGTGGCTCAGTCCGGCGTCGGCCCAGGCCCGGTAGGCGGCCGAGCGTCGGAGCAGGCGGTCGAAGGCTTCGGGGTGCTTGGCCCAGATGTCGCGGCCGCGCCACTGCTCGTCGAAGGTTTTCTGGACGCGCTCCATGTGGCCGCTCACGGCTCGCTCGGCATAGGTCTGCATTCGCGAGTTGATGGTGGTCACTATCTTGAGGCCGTCGGTGTAGATGTCATATCGGTCGCCGTAGAGGTCGGCAAGGATGGCGCGCACCTGCGCGCAGAGCATGTCGCGGAAGTGCGGCGCCAGGCCCGAGCGGTTGTCTATGCGGTTGTATCTGATGCCCAACGGCTGTGCCTGATAGCCGGCAAGGCGTGTGGAGTCGATGTAGCCCATCTGAGCCATGCGGCGCAGCACCACGTTGCGCCGTTCGAGCGAGCGCTCGGGGTTGAGGCGCGGATTGTAGGCCGTGTTGGCTGCCAGCATTCCCACCAGCGTGGCGGCGGCCGGCGGTTCGAGCCACTTGCACTTGCGGCTGAAGAAGAGTTTCGACGCCGCCTCGATGCCGTAGACGTTTTCGCCAAAAGGCACCGTGTTCAGATAGAGCGTCAGAATCTGCTCCTTGGTGTAGGTCTGCTCGATGCGCCGGGCAATAATCAGCTCGCGCACCTTGGCCACCGGGATGGTGAACGGCCCCAGCCGCCGGCGCGGAAAGAGGTTCTTGGCCAGCTGCTGGCTGATGGTGCTGCCGCCGCCCTGACTGTGGTCGGCCATCAGCACCGTGCGAAACAGCACGCGAGCCATGCTCATCATGTCGATGCCGCCGTGCTCGAAGAAGCGGCTGTCTTCGGTGGCCACAAGGGCGTTGATGACGTTGGGCGAGATGTCTTTGGCGTCGATGCAGACGCGGTTTTCGACATAGAACCGACCCATCAGCACACCGTCGGAGGTGTAGACTTCGGAGGCGTTCGGATTGCTGATGCGCGCCAGCTCGGCACACGTGGGTATGTGCCCGAAGACGCCCACATAGACCATCCACACAAAAATGGTCGCAAATATCAGCACATCGGCCAGCACCTTGGCGGCGTCGACCGAGTAGCGCACCCACGGGTTGGCGTGGCGCGAGGGTCGGAACATCAGCACGGCCGCAGGGCGCACCAAGTGCCAGAGCGTGCGCAGTGCCTTGTGGAGCCGGGGGTGGCCGGCGGTGGCACGCGCTATTCGTTGTTTTAGTTGCAGTTTCATCGGTTCGGAATGATGTGTG
>CALYZD010000105.1 GCA_945607565.1 uncultured Bacteroidales bacterium
GATGCTCTCGCGGCTGATGCGCAGCGTGGCCTCGGTGTGGCCCGGGCGGCGCGGCGGCCGGGGCTGACGCTCTCAGGCTCTGACCGCCGAACCCGCACTCTAGCGCGGCACGGCCACGTGGAGCACGCCGGCAAACAGGAATCCGAGCAGCAGGTAGGGCGACATCTCGTTGACGATGTCGAGGAGCGGCGAAAGGAACTAGCTTAGCATAATATAATATCGTTTTCGTTTTCTTCTTCCCGTGTGTATCCCGACGCCCGAGGGCCGGACACGGCAAATGTGGCAATAAAAGCCGTGCGCCGCAAGGCAGCCGGGTAGCCACAAATGGCTATTTTCGCATCCGCATCAATCCGAAAAAAACAGAATCAGTCGTTCGCGCCATGGAAAGCATCGCACCCGCCCCCCTCCGCTACCGCATTGCCGCCGCCCTGCTTGCAGCGGGCGTGGCCGCCGTTGCGCTGTGGCTGTGGGCGATGCCTCTGCACGTGTTCGACGTGCCCTACAGCCTGTCGGTCCACTCGGCCGACGTGACGCTGCTGGGGGCGCGCATCGCCGCCGACGGCCAGTGGCGCTTTGCCCCGTCCGACTCGGTGCCGCGCCGCTTTGCGCAGTGCGTCAGGCTGTTCGAGGACGAATGGTTCTACCGGCATCCGGGCGTCAACCCGGCCTCGCTGGTGCGGGCGGCGGCGGGCAACGTGCGCGCCGGCCGTGTGGTGAGCGGCGGAAGCACCATCAGCATGCAGGTGGCGCGGCTCGCCGGCGGGCGGCGGCGGACGCTGTGGGCCAAGCTGATGGAGATGGCCGAGGCCGTGCGCATGGAGCAGCGGCTGGGCAAGGACGAAATCATGTCGCTCTACGCCTCGCACGCGCCCTTCGGCGGCAATGTGGTGGGGCTCGAGGCGGCGTCGTGGCGATATTTCGGGCGGCGTCCGCAGCAGCTCTCGTGGGCCGAATGCGCCCTGCTGGCCGTCCTGCCCAACGCGCCCGCGCTCATCCATCCCGGCCGCAACCGCGAGGCGCTCATTGCCAAGCGCAACCGCCTGCTGGCCAAGCTCCGCGACCGCGGCCTGATTGACGCCGACGAGTGTCGCCTGTCCATGGCCGAGCCTCTGCCCGCCGCCGCCGGCCGTCTGCCCGACGAGGCTCCTCACGTGGTCGACGCCATGGCGGCCGGCCGGCGCGGCGGTCATGTGGTCACCACGCTCGACGCCCGGCTCCAGCAGCGGTGCCGCGCCTTGGCTGAGCGTCACTGCCGCGCGCTGGAGGCCAACGAGATACACAACGTGGCGCTGCTGGTGGCCGAGACGCCGACCGGCCGCGTCAGGGCCTACGTGGGCAATGCCGGCTCGCAGGCCCGCGACGTCGACATAGTGCGCTCGCGCCGGAGCACGGGCAGTCTGCTCAAGCCCATGCTCTATGCCGCCGCCCTCGACCGCGGCCTGATTCTGCCGCACTCGCTGCTGCCCGACATCCCCACCGTCTATTCCGACTATCGGCCCGAGAACTACAGCCGCACCTTCGACGGCGCCGTGCCCGCGTCCAAAGCCCTCAGCCGTTCGCTCAACGTGCCGGCGGTCAGGCTGCTCTATGCCGTGGGCGAGGAAGCCGCGCTTGCGGGCCTGCGCCGTCTGGGCCTGGCGGAGCTCGACCGGCCGGCGTCGCACTACGGGCTTTCGCTCATCCTGGGCGGAGGCGAGTCGACGCTGTGGTCGCTCTGCGGGGCCTATGCCTCCATGGCGCGCACGCTCACCGGCTTCTGCAGTCGCGGCTCGTTCTATCTCTCCACCGACATCCGCCCGCTCAGCCTCATTGAACCTTCGGAGCCCGCGCCCGAGGCCGACACGCTGTGGACGCCGCCCGTCTACTCGGCCGGGGCCATCAGTGCGGTGCTCGATGCGCTGGCACACTCCGAGCGTCCCGAGCAGGAGCGCGGCTGGGAGCGTTTTGCCGACCGTCGGGACGTGGCGTGGAAGACCGGCACGAGCTTCGGCTTCCGTGACGCGTGGGCGATAGGCACCACGCCGCAGTACACCGTGGCCGTGTGGGTGGGCAATGCCGACGGCGAGGGCCGACCCGGCATTGTGGGCGGCGTGGCGGCGGCTCCGCTGATGTTCGAGGTGTTCGGACTGCTGCCGGCCACCACCGCCTTCCCCGTGCCGCTGGGCGACCTGAAGCCCACGCCCGTGTGCCGCGCCTCGGGCTGCCTGCCCGCCGAAGCCTGCCCCGACGTCGACACGGTGATGGCCTGCCTTGTCACCGCCGCGCCGCCGCCCGTGTGCCGCGCCCACCGGCTGGTGCATCTCGATGCCGGGGGGCGTCATCGGGTGGTGTCGGACTGCTATCCGGTGGCGGAGATGCAGACGGTGCCGTGGTTCGTGCTGCCGCCCGTCGAGGAGTACTATTACCGGCGCGGCCACCCCGACTACCGGCCGCTGCCGCCCGTGCTTGCCGGCTGCCCCGACGACGATGACTGCCCCATAGGCCTCATCAGTCCGCAGCCCGGCGCGCGCGTCTATCTGCCCACCGACGTGGGCGGCGCGACGCAGCAGGTGGTGTTCGAGGCCACGCACCGCACGCCCGACGCCGACCTCTTCTGGTACATGGACGAGCGCTATGTCGGCTCGACGCGCGCCATCCATCAGCTTGCGCTCCGCCCCGACGGCGGCCATCACCGGCTGACCATTGTCGACGCCGCCGGCCACAGCCTGACGGTCGGCTTCGACTGCCTCAATCGGTGAGATCGGTCATCTTTTATTTGTTATTCATCGGCCCAAAGCCTATTTTGGCCGGTCGAAACGCGAAATCAACCAAAAAAACATATCTATCATGGTCAGAATCTCAACTGTCGCCCTGCTGCTGGCGGCAATCGTGGCGTCGTGCGTCGGGCCTGCGCCCGCCACCACATTCAGCGAGCGGGTCAGCGCCTTCACGGCGGGGCTGGTGTCCAACCGGACGTCCATCAGCATACGCTTCAGCGAGCCGGTGGCCGGAGCCACTCCCGGGCGCGAGGCCGACGCCGCTCTGCTCGACGTCAGTCCGCGCGTCGATGGCACGCTGATGTGGGCCGACGCCTCGACGCTGGTGCTGCGCCCCGAGAGGCCGCTCGAATCGGGCGCGCAATACGACGTCCGCGTCAGCATGAGCCGTCTGTTCAAGGACGAGCCCGACTTCGTGTTCGGATTCAAGGTGCGCGAGCTTGCCTACTCCGTCAGCCTTGTCAATCTGCAGAGCCTCCGCCTCGACGATCTGACCGACAACGTCTGCATCTTCTCGGTGTCGGCCAGCGACTGCATCTCGCCCGAGCTGATGCAGCGCCAGATAAGCGCCGAGCAGCAGGGCCGGCCGCTGGAGCTGCAGTGGGAGTTCGGCACCGACGAGCACACGCTGACCGTGCTCGGCGTCCGCCGCCTCGACGAGGCCTCGACGCTGCGCCTTGTCTACTCGGGCGAAGTCAGGCATCAGGCCGGCCTGACGCACGAGGATTTCGCCATCCCGTCGGTCAGCGGCTTTGAGGTGATGATGATCAGCCATTCGAGCTATCCCGACCGCTATGCGGAGCTGACGTTCACCATGCCCATAGAGCCCACGCAGGACCTGAGCGGCCTCGTGACCGTGGGCGACGTGCCGGTGCGCCTGTTTGTGGACGGCAACAAGCTGAAGGTCTATCCGCTCCAGGCCGTGCAGGGCACGCACACCCTCGTGGTCCATCGGGGCATAGTCAGCACCACGGGCGTGGCCTTCGACCACGAGTGGAAATTCTCCGTCAGCTTCGAGAGCATCAGCCCGCAGGTAGAACTGCTGACGTCGGGCAACATACTGCCCAAGTCGACGGGGCTGGTGCTGCCGTTCCGCGCCGTTAGCCTGCGCAGCGTCGAAGTCAGGGTGATAAAGCTGTTCGAGAGCAACCTGCCGGCATTCCTGCAGAGCAACGGCCTCGGCTCCGACGACACCGACGCCCTGCACCGCGCCGGCCGTCTGGTGGCCAAGAAGACGCTCAACCTTGCCGAGAACCGACAGCTCGACCTCTCGAAGTGGAACACCTTTTCGATTGACCTGACGCAGATGATGGAGCCCGACCCCGGCGCCGTCTACCGCGTCATCTTCTCGTTCGGCAGGCGCAACGCCATCTACCCCTGCGCCGACGCCTCGCCCGACGCCGGCGTCCGCCCCGCCGACGATGCCGCCGACCTTGCCCGCGAGCAGAAGATATGGGACCGGCCCGGATACGTGAGCGACGACCTCTTCTGCCCCGACGACTTCGAGTGGAACTGGTGGGAGCGCAACAATCCCTGCCACCCGATGTACTACTACGAGCACATCGTGGGCATCAACCTGCTGGCTTCCGACATCGGCATAGTGGCCAAGGCCGGGCACGACAGCCGCATGTTCGTCATGCTCTCCGACATCTCGACCACCGCGCCGCTCCAGGGCGTCGACGTCGACATCTACAACTTTCAGAATCAGATAATAGGCTCGGGGCGCTCCGACAGCGAGGGCAAAACGACCATAGCCTACACCGGCACGCCCCATCTGCTGGTGGCGCGCAACGGCGCCGAGCGCGGCTATCTGCCCGTGGGCAACGCCGAGTCGCTGTCGCTCTCGGGCTTCGACGTGCAGGGACGCACGGTCGACGACGGCCTCAAGGCCTTCATCTACGGCGAGCGCGGAGTGTGGCGCCCGGGCGACAGCATCTTCGTGAGCATGATGCTCCAGAACCGCCTCGACCCGCTGCCGCGCAACGTGCCCGTCCGCTTCGAACTGGCTGACCCACACGGCCGCATCGTGTCGACCCACACGCAGCCGCTCGACGGGCGCTCGCTCCTGAGCTTCCGCACCGCCACCGCCGCCGATGCCGAGACGGGCACCTACACCCTGCGGGCCACTGTGGGCGCCACGCGCTTCGAAAAGCCGCTGCGCATCGAGAGCGTCAAGCCCAACCGGCTCAGGATCGAGGCCGACTGCGGACGCCGCCTCTCCATGGGGCAGACCGGCACGCTCCGCCTTGCCGCCCGATGGCTCCACGGCGCGCCGGCCGGCAGTCTCAACGCCCGTGTCACCATGACGCTCCGGCCGTCGGTCACCGCCTTCGACAAATATCCCGACTACGTCTTCGACGACGCCACGCGCACCTACGAGCCCTCCGAAACCACCGTCTTCGACGGACGCCTCAATGCCGACGGCAACGCCCAAGCCCCCATCGACCTGCCCGCCGGACAGACCTGCCCCGGCATGATGAAGGCCGACTTCTTCGTCCGAGTGTTCGAGAGCAGCGGCGACTTCAGCGTCGACCGCTTCGACGCGCCCTGCTCGCCCTACGACCGCTACGTGGGCATCGGCCTCCCCAAAGGCGACGACCGGGGTGTCCTCGGCACCGACACCGACCACCGCATAAGCGTGCTGACGCTCTCGGCCGACGGCAAGCCGCTCTCGGTCAAGGGCGTCGAATGCGAAGTCTACCGCCTCGACTGGCGCTGGTGGTGGGAGTCGGGCTCGCGCGGCCTGGCCGACTATGCCAACTCCGACTGCGCCCGCCGCGTCATGCACACCACCGTCGACACGCACGCCGGCAAGGGCTCGTTCGCCATCAACGTGCCGGCCGACGATTGGGGCCGATACCTGTTCCGCGTCTCGATTCCCGGCGGACACTCGGCATCGGCCACCGCACTCGTCGACTGGCCGTGGGGCCTCAAGCCCGGCGCATCGGGCATGGCCGCCAAGATTCTGGGCGTGCAGCTGAGCGCCGACACCGCCCGTGTGGGCGAACGCGTCGAGGTCGCATTCCCGTCGGCCGGGGGCGGATGGGCGCTGGTGAGCGTCGAGAACGGCACGTCGGTCGTCGAGACGCACCGCATCGCCACGCGCGACGGCTTCACCCGCTTCGACCTGACCGCCACCGCCGCCATGACGCCCAACGTCTACGTCAGCGTCAGCATGCTCCAGCCCCACACGGCCAAGAGCAACGACCTGCCCGTGCGCATGTACGGCGTGGTGCCGCTGATGGTGGTCGACGCCTCCACACGCCTGACGCCCGTGGTCGACGCCCCGCGCGAACTGGCGCCCGACGCCGATTTCGAGGTCGAGGTGTCGGAGAAGGACGGACGCGAAATGTACTACACCATAGCCGTGGTCGAGGAGGGACTGCTCGGCCTGACCCGCTTCGCCACACCCGACCCGTGGCAGCACTTCTTCGCCCGTGAGGCGCTCGGCGTGCGCACATGGGACGTCTACGACCAGGTGATTGGAGCCTACGGCGGACGCATCGAGAGCGTCTTCGGCATAGGCGGCGACACCTATCTGCAGGCCGACGGCCCCGACAGCCGCGCCAACCGCTTCGACCCCGTGGTCATCTTCCGCGGCCCGTTCCGCCTCAAGGGCGGCACGGCCACGCACCGTCTGCACATGCCCAACTATGTGGGCTCGGTGCGCGTCATGGTGGTGGCCTGCAACGGCAACGCCTGCGGCTCGGCCGGGGTCGACGTGCCGGTGCGCACGCCGCTGATGATGCTCGGCACGCTGCCCCGCGTCTGCAGCCCCGATGAGACGCTGCTGATGCCCGTCACCATTTTCTCGATGTCCGACAAGACCCGGGCCGTCACCGTCAGGCTGCGCAAGGCCGATGGATTCGAGGCCGCCGGCAGTGCCACGCGCACGCTGAGCATGGCGCCCAACTCCGAGGCCGTGGTCGACTACGAATTGCGCGTCGGGCCGCACTCGGGCGTGGGCAGGGTAGAGCTCGAAGCCACCGCCGCCGGAGCCTCGGCCCGCACATCCATCGAAATCGACATCCGACGTCCCAACCCGCCGCAGACGCGCACGGTCAGCGCCATGGTCAGCCCCCAGGCATCGGTCACGCTCAGCCCCACCATGCTCTCGGCCGACGCCGAAGCGCACATCGAAGTGAGCGCCCTGCCGCCGCTCAACCTGTCGGCGCGCCTCGGCGCACTGATGCGCTATCCGCACGGATGCATCGAGCAGATTACATCGGCCGTCTTCCCGCAGATATACCTGCCGCAGCTCGTCGACCTGACCGACGATGAGGTGGCCGCCATAGCCGGCAACGTGTCGGCCGGCATCAGCGTCATAGTGTCGCGCCAGCTCTCCGACGGCGGCCTCGGCTACTGGCCCGCATCGTCGCACGCCGACGAGTGGGGGACGTCCTACGCCGGCCTCTTCATCAGCGAAGCCGCTTCGCGCGGATACTACGTGCCCACGGCTTTCGTGTCGCGCTGGAAGACATTCCAGAAAAAGGAGGCGCAGCGATGGGAATACGACGCCGCCCGCCCCGACTGCGACTGCCAGCAGGCCTTCCGTCTGCTCTCGCTCGCCTGCAACGACGCGCCCGACCTGGCGTCGATGAACAGGATGCGCGTGCTCGACCGCCTGTCGCCCATAGCGCGCTGGATGCTCGCCGCCGCCTACGCCCGCACCGGCTATGCCGACGTGGCCTCGAAGATAATAGACGCCGTGGGCACGCCCGACGCCGGCACACAGGCCTCCGACGCATGGGCCGGCACCTACGGCAGCCCCACCCGCGACCTCGCCATCTGCCTGCAGACCTACTGCCTGATGCGCCAGTTCGGCAAGGCCTTCGAGGTGGTCAGGGCACTGTCCGACAAGCTGGCCTCCGACACTTGGCTCAGCACACAGTCGGCCGCCTACGCGCTCTTCGGCATCAGCCTCTACATCGAAAAGGTGGGCAGCACGGCCAAGACTTTCGCCTTCGACTACAGCCAGCAGACCACGGTCGGCGTCCGATGCGACAAGCCGCTCTACAAGGCGCAGCTGCCCTCGGCCACGCGCCCCGTGGAGCTGACCAACCGTTCCGACGGCCCGCTCGCCTTCTACCTGACCACCGTCGGGACGCCCGCCGCCGGCGACGAGCAGGCCTACTCGTCGGAGCTCGACCTGACCGTCAGCTACACCGACGCCCACGGCAATCCGCTCGACGTCAGCTCGCTGCCGCAGGGCACCGACATCGTGGCCCACGTCAGCGTGAGCAACAAGAGCCTGATGGCCATACCCAACGTGGCGCTGACGCAGGTGTTCCCCTCGGGCTGGGAGATACGCAACACCCGCCTCGACGCCGCCGTCAGCCCCTCCGACTACCGCGATTTCCGCGACGACCGCGTCTACACCTATTTCGACATGCCGCCCCACGGTACCCGCACCTTCGCCACCATGCTGCACGCCACCTACGCCGGCCGCTTCTATCTGCCCGCCGCCAAGTGCGAGGCCATGTACGACGCCCGTCTCTCGGCCACCACCACCGGCCGTTGGGTCGAGGTCAGCGACAAGTAGCGCCGTCTTCAGAAAAAATTAATATTGGTTAAAGGGCCGCCCGAAAATCACCTCCCCGCGAGGCTTTTCGGGCGGCCCTTTGGCACGATGCACCACCGCCGCTCGTCGTCGTTTTTCGACTTTTTGTGGACGAAAAATGTTTATTCAGAGGCAAAATTTTTAACACAAAAAATTTGCAATCCGTTTTTTTTTTTTAGACGTTTGCTGTAAATTTTTTTAACATTTACAGCTATGCCATATAAATTACTCCCCTGCGGCATTCTTATGGCCGCCCTTGTCTGCCCTGTTTTTACCTCGTGCAGCGACGATGATGACGATGAAGTTGACCCCTCAAACGGCCACGCGTACGTCGACCTCGGTCTGCCTAGTGGTGCGCTCTGGGCCACTTGCAACGTAGGTGCCACCGCAAGCTACGAATGTGGCGACTATT
>CALYZD010000106.1 GCA_945607565.1 uncultured Bacteroidales bacterium
AGTTCAACTTCTTCTTGCATAGATATTTTGTATTAGTTATTCCCGCACAAATTTAATACACATTTCGGACTTCGAGCGTATGAATGCCGTCATAAATATTCGAGCGTCGAGGTGTGCTGGCCTATTGTGAGCCTGACTTTTGCGCCGAAGACGAGCGGCGTGTTGACGTCGGGATTGTGCCCGGCCTCGAAGCCCATGAGCGTTGGCATGGACGCTCCGACGGCGTCGCGGATTGTTTCGTAAGCGTTTTGGCCGAAGGGCGTCGCGCCGTCTTTGATGTCGGTGAACTGTCCGGCAATCAGTCCGTTGATCTGCTGCAGGATGCGGCTCATTTTCAGATTCTGCATCATGCGGTCGATGTGGTAGTTGTATTCGCAGAGGTCTTCGACGAAGAGTATTTTGCCCGATGGCCGGATGTCGATGTCGGTGCCGCGCAGGGCGTAGAGGAGCGAGAGGTTGCCGCCGGTGAGCGTTCCGGTCGCGGTGCCGGCGACCGAGAGCGGGTGCGTGGCCACGCTGACGCGCGGTGGCGTGCCGGTGGTCAGGATTTGGAGCAGCATCCGGTTGTCGGGGTGGGCGAATGTGTGTGTGGCGATGTGCTTGAGCATGGGGCCGTGCACCGACGGGATGCCGAGCTGCGTCAGTCGGGCGTGGAGCACGGTGATGTCGCTGAAGCCGACAATCCACTTGGGCTTTTGCACGAGGTGGCCAAAGTCGATGCGGTCGATGATGCGGACGGTTCCGTATCCGCCGCGTGCGCAGATGATGGCGGCAATCGAGTCGTCGTCGATGGCGCGCTGGAGGTCTTCGGCGCGCAGGGCGTCGGGTGCGGCAAAGACGCCTGTGGCGCAGTGCTCGACGTGCGGCATCACTCTGACGCCAAAGCCTTCGGCCTCAATTAGCTGCACGGCCCGGTGCAGGATTGTCCCGTCGATGGCTCCGGCGGGCGCGACTATCGCGATGGTGTCGCCGCGGCGGAGTGTCCGCATCTCTATTCCTCTGTCAGTCAGCATGAAAATTACAGATTGAGTTGAACTGTGCGATTCTTTCGGCCATGTCGGCGCAGCCAATTTCGTTCATCACTTTCTCGGCGTGCAGGCCGGCCGGCTTGAGGCTTTCGATGCCATAGGCCGCTTCGTCGGGGTTGTTGCCGATGTTGTCGACGAAGAAGGCCAGCTCTTCGAGCAGCGTGCCGACGTGCCGTTCTGCAAGCCTTTGCGCCTTGTCGGCAAGTCCGGCTTTGGCCATGAGCCTGATTGTTTCGAACGAGTCGCTGTCGGGTTCGATGGCATCGAGCGGCAGTTCGCTGAGCGACTTTTCGAGTACCCGTTGCGCGTCGCCAGTCCGCCCGAGGCCTATGAGCATCGATGCCGTCCGGTTGGCCAGGTGGCGGTAGCTGACGGTCAGGATGGTGCGCCTGACGAAGTAGTCCTGATGATAAGTGTCGGCGTCGCCGAGCCTGATGCGGTTCATGAATCTGTCGAAAAGAATGTCGGCCAGCCGCGAGGTGTCGGTCTCAACGCTCGGCACCAGCTTGAGTACCAGACCTTCGTTTTGCAGATAGCCGTCGAGCCCCATCGCCACAGCCGGTTCTTCGCCGCCCACGGTGAAGTATATCGGTCGTTTCCATCGGTTTGTGGCGATGATGTCGAGCAGGGCGATGTCGTTTTTGTAGAGCACTTCGTTGCCGATGCTGAAGAAAATAGTGTCGCCGTCGGGCGAGTCGAACCATAGGTTTGGGGTGGGTGAGTAGTCGATTTTCTGCCCGTTGGCCAGAGTCAGTTTGCTGCCGGGGTTGTTGCTGCCGACGAAGCTGACGAAATCGCGCAGCCCGACGTATTCGGAATAATCGTTGGTTATCAGCGCATTGTCGAGATTACCTTCGGTGTAGCGGTCGGTGCTGATGCTGAAGTCGACGGGCGCTGATGCCTGTGTGGCTGCGGCCAGCTGGCGGATGCACCAGTCGGCGCCCATCAGCCCATAATTGACGACGCGGACGTCGGTGCGGATGCCTTCGACCTGCTGCGCATACCACAGCGGGTAGGTGTCGTTGTCGCCACGGGTGAAGAGGATGGCGTCGGGCTCGCAGCTTTCGAGGTACGACTGCGCAATCCGCAGGTCGAAAAAGCGGTTGGAGCGGTCGTGGTCGTCGAAGTTCTGGCTGAGCATCAGGCCGGGGAGCGCGGCCACGGCCAGGGCGGCCGTCAGCAGTTTGGTGGTTTTGGTGCGGCTGAGGTTGATGGCCGTGGCCACTCCGAAGCCGATGGCTATGCAGAAGGCGAAGAACGAGCCGACATAGGCGTAGTCGCGCTCGCGGGGCTCCATGGGCGGCTGGTTGAGGTAGAGGGCGATGGCCGGCCCGGTCATGACAAAGAGCAGCACGATGACGGTCAGCGCGTGGTGCGACCGTCCCTTGCCCGCTGCAAGCCGCATCAGCCCCGCAATGCCGGCAATCAGTGGCAGCAGATAGTAGCAGTTGCGCGCCTTGCTCCCCGACTCGGCCGGGTGCACCCCGTTGCGCATCGACAGGTGAAAGTCGTCGATGAACTTGATGCCGCAGATCCAATTGCCGTCGATTGTCCCGCCCGAACCCTGGTTGTCGTTCTGGCGTCCGGCAAAATTCCACAGAAAATATCGCATGTACATGAATCCCAGCTGGTAGCGCATCGCAAATTTGACGTTTTCGGCAAACGACGGCTTTTCGCTGCTTTCGGGGTCGATGTCGGTCCAGAGGCTGTAGCCGTATTTGTGGTAGCTGTCTTCGCTGTAGAGCCTCGGGAAAAATCCGCATTGGTCATCGTCATATTTGTAGGACAGAATCTTGTCGAACGGCCTGTAACGGTCGCCCTCCAAGCGATAGCTGCGGCGCGTGTTGATGCCGCTGGGCGTCGAATTGTAGTAGGGACCGTAGAAAAGCGGCCGGTCGCCATATTGCTCGCGGTTGATAAAGCTGTGGAACGCAAACACTTGCGACGGGTCGTTCAAGTTGATGTCGGGCTTGGCGTTGGCGCGGACAATGACCATGGCGTATGACGTGTAGCCGATGGCGAGCAGCAGCGTCCCGGCAATGACGAAATGCCAGATGTCGGCCCTGCGGCGGGTCATGAACGTGGCGGCAAAGAGCGATGCGAAAAGAATGACGCAGAAGCTGATGAGGCCGCTGTGGACCGGCGCGCCGCACGTGTTGACAAGGAAAAGTTCAAGGAGCATCGCTATTTCGAGCCCGTGGTAGACGAACGCGAACAGAATGACAATCAGCACAAGCACCCCGACGGCAATCGCTTTGAGCGTCTCGACGAAGCCGCGCCGGCCGCAGGCACGCCAGACGATGAGCGTGAGCACCGGTATGAGCAGCAGATTGAGCAGATGCACGCCCACCGAAAGCCCGATGGCGTAGCAGGCCAGCATCAGCCACCGGGTGTCGCTCCTGCCCGTCGACTCGAACAGACCGGCCCATTTGAGCACAATCCAAAGCGTGAGCGCGGTGAAAAAAATCGACATGGCGTAGACCTCCGACTCCACCGCCGAAAACCAGAATGTGTCGGTGACGGCAAACGTGAGCGCGGCAATGGCCGAAGCCACAATGGCCGTGAGTGCCGAAGTCCGGATGGTCCGGCTGATAAGGTTGTGGGTGATGAGATAGAGCAGCGCCACGGTTGCGCCCGAGCAGATGGCACTGACCAGGTTGCAGCAGAAGGCGACCTTGTCGGGCGAGGGCGCAAAGAGCGAAAACAGCCTTACGAGCAGCAGAAAAAGCGGCGCGCCGGGCGGGTGGCCCACTTCGAGCCTGACGGCACACGAAATGAACTCGCCGCAGTCCCAAAGGCTGGTCGTGGGCGCGAGCGTGATGACGTAGAGCAGCGTCGAAAGTCCGAAAATGGCTGTGGCTATCGGCCACTGCTTGGGTTGATGTTGCGATGAGTGTGATATTTGGTTCATAATCTGATGTTTGTGCAAAAACGTGACCGTTTGCGAAAAACAAAACTACTGCTTTTGGCCGGCGAATGCAGTAGAGGAGATGCATTTTTTTTGCAAAAAGATTGCGAATTTCTTTGCAGATATGAAAAACGCCCCTATCTTTGCATCGCTTTTGGGAAACAAAGGCAATGCACTTTCAATAATGTCCTGTTGTGTAATGGTAGCACAAAAGATTCTGGTTCTTTTAGTCAGGGTTCGAATCCTTGCGGGACAACTAAGTAATTTCTAATAGGATTGTCCTGTTGTGTAATGGTAGCACAGGAGATTTTGGTTCTCTTAGACAGGGTTCGAATCCTTGCAGGACAACTTTAACAGTAAGTCAGGCTTGCTGTTTTTTTTTGCCCTCAGAGCGGTTCTCTCCGCAATCATCTTCCCCCGAAAATTACAAAAAACAGAATGCTCTTCCGCGCAGGTCGTTGGCGATGGTTGTAACTATTTCTTTTTCAGGAACCATGCGGCGCATACGGAGCAGAATACGGCGGCCGTGATGTACGAGACGGTCGGGTCGCAGCTCAGCCCGCCAACCTTGCCCGGCGCCACCAGAAAATACGATGTGCAGACGCACGTCATGAACAGTGCCGGGACGCTCAGCAGCCAGTGCGGCTTGTGGTTCTTCTTCAGATAAGTGGCGGCCGTCCAGAGCATTATGACGCTCAGGACCTGGTTGGATATGCCGACGTAGTTCCAGATGGTGCTGAATGTCATCTGCGACATGATGATGGCCACCGCGAACATCGGCAGGGTAATCAGAAGGCGGTTTTTGAGCTTGGCCTGATTTTTCCGGAACGTCTCGGCAATGGTGAGGCGCGCGCTTCGGAAAGCCGTGTCGCCCGTGGTGATGGGGCAGGCAATGATGCCGATGATGGCCAGCACGGCACCGACCTTGCCCAGCCAATGGTTGCAGATTTCGTTGACAAGGTAGGCCGGCGTGTGCCCCGAGGTGATGAAGTCGTTGAGTTCGCCGGTGTTGCCAAAATAGTTGATGGCCACCGTAGCCCAGATGAGCGTCATGATGCCCTCGGCAATCATGGCGCCGTAGAAAATGGGCAGGCCGTATTTTTCGTTCTTGATGGTGCGCGCCATCAGCGGCGACTGCGTGCTGTGAAATCCTGATATCGCACCGCACGAAATCACCACGAAAAGCATCGGAAACAGGATGTTGCTTTCGGGGTTGGAGTGCATGTTGCGCAGCTGCGACACCGACAGTTCGGTCATGGTCATCTGGCCGGTGGCGGTGTAGTAGAGCATCGCCCCGCCTATCATCAGCGCCATGATGAGCAGCGTGGCGCCAAGGAATGGGTAGATCCGCCCGATAATCTGATTGATGGGCAGCAGCGTGGCCACGATGTAGTATCCGAAGATGGCCACAATCCAGACGGTCATCCCCACGCTGCCCGAAAAGCCGGTCAGGCTGGCCAGCAGCTCGGCCGGGCCTTTGACGAACGAGACGCCGACGCACACGAGCAGCAGAATGGTGAAGACGCGTAGGACGACGCCGGCATTGCGCCCCAGATAGTGGTGGACGATTTCGGGCAGATTGGCGCCGTCGTGGCGGATGGACAGCATTCCGGAAAAATAGTCGTGCACGGCGCCCATGAATATGCAGCCCAGCACAATCCAGATGTAGGCCACCGGACCGTACATAGCTCCGAGTATGGCGCCAAAGATGGGGCCGAGGCCGGCTATGTTAAGAAATTGGATTACAAATGCTTTCCACGTCGGAATCTGGATAAAGTCGACGCCGTCGGCATGGCGGGTGACGGGCGTCGGGCGTTTGGAGTCGGCACCGAAAAAGCGTGCCATGAAAAGGCCGTAGGTGAAATATCCTACGATGAGCGCTGCAACAGCTATCAGAAATGTGATCATTGCCTTCGATTTGAATCGGCGGCAAATTTAGTGATTAATCGACCAAAATTGAAAAATAAGACAATGGTTTGTGTGTAATAAATACCGTGTGTTTAATTCTAAACAAAACCGCTACTGGCTGATGTTTTCGGCAATGGCCAGCGTCAGGTAGCCCAGCACGGCATAGCGTCCGGCCTTGCCCAGCAGCATCAGCCATGTCGTCTTGACGGCCGATGCCTTGAACAGCCCCAGCGACACGGCAATGACGTCGCCCACGGCCGGCGCCCACGCGAGCAGCGCCAGCCAGTGCCCGTATCGCGTCACCTTGCCGGCGAACCGCTCGATGCGTTCGGGCTTGATGCGAAGCCACTTCTCGATGGTCTCGATTTTGCCCAGACGCCCGATGGCATACGATGACATGCCGCCCAGCCAGTTGCCGAGGGTGGCCACCGTCAGCGTGACGACCGGGTCGAAGCCCATGCACAGCATGGCCGACAGCAGCGCCTCGGAACTGAACGGCACGACGGTGGCCGCCAAAAAGCTGGCGGCAAAGAGTGTGGCGTATCCTGCGGTGTCGAACATGCTGCGTGGGGCTCAGTTCTGGCTGGCGTCGTCGGCCGTGGCTATTTCCACGGCGCGGCCGAAGACGTTGTCCATCTGGTGGATGATGGGGTAGAAGCCCTCGTTGTTCAGGATGTTGTTGGCAATGTAGGCCTTAGTCTCGATGTCGATGAAACGCCGCGAGCGCTCGAGGCCGTGCCGGTCGATGGCCATGTTCTTCTTCCTGGCGAACTCTATCAGCTCGTCCACTATCGGACGGAGGTCGAGCATCTCCTTCAGCTGCCCGACGCTGCCTGCCTCCGAGAGCGTCTTGCGGTTGCGGTCGGCATAGTCGAGGGCGAACGAGTAGATGATGCCCTTGGCGCGCAGCTTGTAGTAGAAGTCGCTCATGTCGGTGGTGTCTTGCGGCACAAAGACGTCGGGCATGATGCCGCCGCCGCCATAGACGGGGCGTCCGGCGCGGGTCTTGAACTGCAGGTCGGTGTTCTGTCTGACGCTGTCGGCGTTGAAGAACTCGCCGTGCTCGTAGCGGTTGTAGATGTCTTCGTAGTAGTCTTCGTGCCCCTTGTCGTAGGGGCGCTGGATGCAGCGTCCGCTCGCCGTGTGGTATCGGGCCACGGTCAGGCGGATCGACGAGTTGTCCGACAGTGCTATCTGCTGCTGGACCAAGCCTTTGCCAAACGAGCGGCGACCCACGATGGTGGCGCGGTCGTTGTCCTGCATGGAGCCGGCAAAAATCTCGCTTGCCGATGCCGAATATTCGTCGATCAGCACGGTCAGGTCCATGTCCTGGCAGGTGCCCATGCCGTTGGCCCTGACGTCGGCGCGCGGCTGCATTCGGCCTTCGGTGTAGACAATCAGGTCGCCCTTGTGCAGGAATTCGTTGCACATTTTGATGGCGATGTCGAGCAGTCCGCCCGAATTGCCGCGCAGGTCGACCAGCAGCCGGGTGCAGCCGCTGTTCTTGAGCTGGGCTATGGCGCGCAGCATCTCGTCGTAGGTGGTCTGCGCAAAGCGGTCTATCTTGATGTATCCGAGCGAGTTGTCGACCATGTAGGCGACGTCGACGCTGTTGATGGGGATGAGGCCTCGGGTGATGTTGAAGTCGAGGTGCGAATTGCCGCGCAAGACGGTGATTCTGACCGTGGTGCCTATTTCGCCCCTCAGCGATTTCATGACGTTGGTGTTGTTGATTTTCTTGCCGGTGAACGCCGTGTCGGCCACGGCTATGATGCGGTCGCCGGGCAGGATGCCAAGCTGCGACGACGGCCCGCCCGATATGACGCTGACGATGACCACCGTGTCTTCCTGGATGCTGAACTGCACGCCGATGCCGCCGAAGTTGCCCTCCATCTCCTCGTTGACCTGCTGCATCTCTTCGGCGGGGATGTAGAGCGTGTGCGGGTCGAGCTTGTCGAGCACGGTTGGGATGGCTTCCTCGACCATCTGCTCCACGTCGACGGTGTCGACATACGAGGCGTCAATCAGGTTCAGGATTTCGCTCAGCTTGTTGCCCGGCTGCTGCATCACTATCGGTGTGGCGGTCTGCGACGGTTTGGTCGACCGGCCGATGATTATGCCCAGCGCTATGGCGAGTCCGGCCACCAGGGGCAGCATGATTTCTGATGTCTTTTTCATTTTGTGAGTATCTGTGTGTCTTGTTATTTTATGATAAGAACGTCTTCGGTGTGAACCACTTCGATGCCGGCGCGTCGCAGCAGTTCGACGCCGTCGGTCGAGCGGTATTCGTCGGAATAGACCACGCGCCTGATGCCGGCCTGGATAATCAGCTTGGCGCATTCGATGCAGGGCGATGCCGTGATGTACATGGTGGCGCCCTGCGAACTGTTGTTGCTGCAGGCCACCTTGGTTATGGCGTTGGCCTCGGCGTGCAGCACGTAGGGCTTGGTCTTGTCGTCGTCCTCGCAGTCGTTTTCGAATCCCGACGGCGTCCCGTTGTATCCGTCGCTGATGATCATCTTGTCTTTCACCAGCAGCGCCCCGACCTGCCTGCGCTTGCAGTAGGAGTTCTGCGCCCAGATGCGGGCCATGGCCAGATAGCGCTGGTCGAGCAGTTCTTGTTTGGATGGTTGCTTGTCGTTGTCCATGTCAGTAGATGTGTTGTGGTGCCGGCCGACACCGTTGGTCTGCAAATTTATTCATTTGCGCACACAATCGCTCGGCGATGTGCCGAATCGTGGCGCCCGACTGAAAAAAAGACGTGCCGTCATCGCGACGACACGTCAAACACACTTATCAACTAATCAACGAAAAAAATCTTTATCTCTTTTTGCAATTTGTTGGCTTATACGCCCTGCCCGGC
>CALYZD010000107.1 GCA_945607565.1 uncultured Bacteroidales bacterium
AGCAGTGATGGATGGCATCGAACAGCAGTGATGGACGGCATCGAACAGCAGTGATGGATGGCATCAGGCAGCACTGTCGCATCGTGTCGGGCGGAGGCGGCGGCGGTGCGGCACGGTTTTTGTCTTGCAAATTATGCGCCTGTTTCATACATTTAGGCAATGCCTGCGGCGGATGCGCCGGCCGGCACCCCGGCAAAGGCAACCAAGCGTCGGGCCTCGATGCCCGCAGTGCCACGCTTGGCCACCTACGGACAGTCCTTGCGGCACATGGAGGACACAAAACGAACGACTGACATGAAAGGAATACTGACTTCGATGACACCGCTCGTGGCTGCGGCCGCTATGTGTGTCATGACCCAGACGGCGACGGCGCAGAGCGGCGCCACACGCTTCATGGGCATCCCCATCGACGGGAGCAAGAACGAGATGATTGCCAAGCTCAAGGACAAGGGCTTCAGCGACAAGGCCCTGACCGTGAACGACAATGCCGACGCCACGGGCAGCGCGCTGCAACGCGCCGCCGACGCCTACAGCTATCTCTACAACCAGATAGCCGAGGGCATTGGCCTTGGCTCCGATGACGAGAGCTCGGCCGAGGTGGACGAGTGGCTCTATGGCGAGTTCAACGGCGCCAAGGTGCGCGTGGGAGTGCAGACCAACAAGGGCAAGGCCTGCCGCGTGGTGGTCGAAGAGCTGAAGCTGTATGACGAGAGCGACATCAGGCAGCGCTACAACAACCTGTGCGGGCAGTTCGAGGCCAATGCGCGCTACGGCATGGTGGGCGGCCGCACGCAGACCCTTGCCAACGGCTTTGACATCTACCATGAATTGGAAATGAACAACATCCCGATAGTGGCCACCTACTATCAGGATCAGAACACAAACAAGCCCGTGAGCATCAGCATCAAGTGCTGCAAGATGAGCAAGTTCAGGATAATGCTCTGCTACGACAACAGCGCCAACATGGCCAACGGCGACGACCTTTAGCCGCCGCCACGCCTCTGCCGCCACACCACCAAGCCGCCTGCCGACATCCGAATCGGCAGGCGGCTTTGCCTTGGGCGGCCGCACGGGCCGCACCTATGCGAAAAGTGCCGTCCGACTGGGCGTCGAGCGGCACATCACTCTATACAAAAAAACAATATGACTAAAGACTAATGGTCGGGCAGGTTCACTTGTTGGCCGGATGGTCGTAGGTCGAAGTCCGGACGTCGTAGAACATCTTGGAGTAGTAGTTGTTGGTGCCGTCGGTCAGGCGTGCCACGGCGTCGGCCCAGTTGACGCCGTTGAGCGAGCTCTCGTCGGTCGGATACTTGACGCGGGCGATGATGTCGCCCTTGACCTCCGACAGCGGCTCGAAGGCGACGGGCGTGCCGTTGTAGACCATGGTCACCTCGCCCGGACGGAGCAGCTGCTCGGGGTAGCCGGTGCGGCGGAGCTCGGTCCATGCCTCGGTGCCGTTGATGTAGAGGTCGATGTACTTCTGCAGTGCCACGGCTTCGGCGTCGACGCTGGCCGACACCTTGTCGATGTAGTCGGCGCGGGCGGCGTCGGAGATGGCGTAGCCGGCCAGCTGCGACCAGTAGTCGAGCGAGGCTTCGACGCCCGCCTTGTATTCGTCGGCGTCATAGCCTTTGTATTCGCTCATGATGAACTTGAGCTCGGCGAAGGTCATCAGGGGCACGGTGAAGTCGGCGTCGAGGTGGCAGGGCGGATAGTAGTACCAGTTGGGAGTGCCCGTGCGCGCCGCCGACGACAGCGATGTGGGCGTGCCGTAGGCAAAGCCGTTGCAGAGGCCGGTGGAGGCGTTGGCCGTGGTGAAGGCCGGCAGGCGCGGGTCTTCGACGCCCTCCCACGGGTGGCTCTTGGCGTTGAGGGTGTCGGGCTGCCCCTTCAGGATGTCGGCAAAGGGCTTGGCGATGGTGAAGTCGTTGCGGCCGCTGACGTAGGTGCCATAGTAGAACTGTGTGTAGTCGGTGCCCGAGGTGGAGTACTTGAATCCGGCCGCGTCGTCGTTGCTCTCGAACACGCCCGACTCTATGGCGGCGGCGATGTGGCTCTTCCACTGCGGGTCGACCTTGGAGGTGTGGATGGCTATGCGGCACCGGAGCGAATTGCCGAATCGCTTCCACTTCGAAGCGTCGCCGCCGTAGATGATGTCGCCCGAGCTGAAGGCCTCCTTGCTCTCGTCAATCATGCCGACCGCCTCGGCCAGATCGGCCAGCAGCGAGGCGTAGATGGTGGCCTGGTCGTCGTAGCGGCAGTTGAGCACACCGTCTTCGAGCTGCGAGATGTCGGCATAGGGCACGTCGCCCCACGTGTCGGTGATGAGCAGCAGCGTCCATGCCTTGAGTATGCGTGCGGCGGCAATCTGGTTGCAGTTGGCGCCGTAGGCCGAGTTGGTGGCGGCTGTGGCGGCGTCGGTGTTGAGCTCAATCACCTTGTTGAGGTTGGCCACGCCGCGATAGAGGTAGCCGAAGTAGCTGTTGTTGGTCGACTCGCGAATCTGGTAGCGGTCCTCCTCGGTATAGTTGCGCTGCGACCAGTACTGGGCGTAGAGCAGGCATTGGCGTCCGCTGAACCAGTTGTCGTAGACCACGTCCATGATGTACTTTTCGGCGCCGCACATCAGCATGTGCGACGGCACCTCGGCCTGGTTGTTGGGGTCCACGTTGATGTCCTCGAGGTCTTGGCAGGCGGCGGTGGTCAGTGCGACCGCTCCCATCATCAGATATTTGAGTATGCTTTTCATTTTGAATGTCCTCCTTTGAAGTTAGAATTTGAGACTGATGCTGGCTCCATAGCTGGCTATGGCCGGTATGGCGCCACCCTCGATGCCCTGAATGTTGCCCGAGCTGGTGACTATCATTTCGGGGTCGAAGTGCTTGGTGTCGGGGCCCCACACGCCGAGGTTGCGTCCGTAGGCCGAGATGCGCAGCGACTTGACGAAGGCGTCGGAGCGCAGCGGCACGTTGTAGCCGACGTTGATTTCGCGCAGCTTCACATAGTCGCTCCTGAACACCGACTGCGCTGCCGGGCCTGTGTAGAAGTCCTCGCAGTAGGCCTGTCCGTCGGCCACGGTGGTGTTGACGCTGCCGTCTTCGTTGACGCCGCGCAGCACGATGCCTTCTTCGCGTATGTTGTTGGCGGCGGTCTCTTCGAGCATGCCCGAATACATGCCCCACATATACGATGTGGAGAAATACTTGCCGCCGTGCGAGAAGTCGACCAGCACGCTGGCGTCGAAGTGCCAGAGGTTGAAGGTGTTGGCCCAGCCGCCGGTGAAGTCGGGATAGACGCTGCCCAGATTGACGTTGCCGTCAGTGGCCTTGTAGAGCCCCGTCTCGGCGTCGATGATGCGGTTGCCGTGGTCGTCATAGACGTAGTCGGTGCCCATGATGACGCCGTAGGCCGAGCCCTTGGTGGCGCCCACCTCGACCTTGAAGGGGGCCGACGTGAGCCTGTAGTACGACGAGCCGTCGATGAGGCTCTTGACCTCGTTGCGGTTCGAGGCCAGGTTGACGGCCGTGGTCCATGTGAAGAGCCGCGTCTTGACGGGCGTGCCGTGCAGCGCAATCTCGACGCCGTTGTTGACTATCTCGCCCGAGTTGACCACCTTGTAGGAGTAGCCCGTGGTGCCCGACACCGACATGGGCAGAATCTGGTCTTTGGTGGCGGTGTGGTAATAGGTGGCGTCGAAGCCTACGCGGTCGGCAAGGAACGACATTTCGAGTCCCACCTCGAACGATGACGTCTTCTCCGACTTGAGGCTGGAGTTGTTGAGCGTGTTGGACAGGCGGTAGCCCGGCGTGGTGACGTCGATGTTGTTGTACTGCACGAAGGTGTTGGCCACCTGATAGGGGTCGGTGTCGTTGCCCACCTGAGCCACGCCGGCACGCAGCTTGCCGAAGGTGAGCCATGGCGCCACGTCGGCCGTCAGCTCGGAGAAGATGAAGCTGCCGGTGACCGAGGGGTAGGTGTAGGAGTTGTTGTCCGACGGCAGTGCCGACGAGCGGTCGTTGCGCACCGAGGCCTCGACGAAGAGCATGTTCTTCCAGCCCAGGCCCACGTTGGCAAAGAGCGAGTTGACCTGCTTGGTGCGTCGGTAGTTGTAGGCCTGCGGCGTCGACAGCGAGTTGCTCATGTTGTAGAAGAGCGGTATGGCGAGTCCGCCCTGCGTCTTGCCGTAGACGTATTCGTAGTGGCGGCGCATGATGTTGCCGCCGGCGTTGGCCGTCAGGGTGTAGTCGCCCATGGTCCTGTTGTACATCAGCATGAACTCGTGGTTGACCTCATACTGCTGGCGCGATATCTCCTTGTAGGCCGACTGCTCCTGCGAGCCCACCGCATTGCGCTCGTACTGCTTGTCGACGAAGAAGTCGAGGTTGGCAGTGTACTTGGCCTTGAGCTCGGGCAGCACCATGAACGACACGCCTGCGTTGCCGTAGACGCGGTTGCGGGTATCGTTCTGGTAGCACATGTAGCGGCTCCAGTAGGGGTTGTTCGAGTATGCGGGCGTGGGGTCGTCCCACGAGCTGCGGTTCCATGAGGCCTGTGTGCCGTCGGGCATCAGGTAGACATCCTTGCACTCTTCCATGTCGAGCTCGCGGTGCCCCCACTGCACGAACTTGACCATCACGTTGTTGTCGCCATAGCCCGTTTCGGAGCGGCCCTTGGCCTTCTGGTTGAGGTAGGTGACGTTGACCTCGGCCTCCAGACGCTTGTCGGCGCTGGTGGTGCGCGCGGCCACGCTCAGCACGTTCTTGGTCATGCTGCTGTTGGGCAGATAGCCGGTCAGGTTGGTGTTGGTATACGACAGGCGGACGCCCGCGCGGTCGGTGGCCTGCGAAATGGAGAGGTTGTTGGTGAACGAGACGCCTGTCTCGAAGAAGTCGTCGATGTCGTGCTTGGGCGCCTGCCACTTGGAGGTGGTGGGGTTGCCCTGCTTGCCGCCGGCCTCCCACTTGGCCAGGTCATACCACGTCAGCACTTCCTGCCCCTCGTATTTGGGGCCCCAGCTCTCGTCGGTGGCGTAGTCGGGATAGAGGTAGTCGACGCCGTTGATGCTGACCGACTCGAACTCGCTGCCATAGCCGCCGCCGTAGAGGTTCTGCATCTTGGGCAGCTTGCTGACGCTCTCGAACCCGACCGACGAGGTCAGGCTCACTCCGTAGCCCTCGCTCTTGCGGCCCTTGCGGGTGGTTATCATCACCACGCCGTTGTTGGCGCGCGAGCCATAGAGCGCCGAAGCGCTTGCGCCCTTGAGCACCGATATGTTCTCGATGTCGTCGGGGTTTATGTCCTGAATCATGTTGCCATAGTCGTAGCCACCGCCACCGCGCTGGGTCTCGGTGGAGTTGTAGTCGGTTCCCTCGATGGGCACGCCGTCAATCACGAAGAGCGGCTGGTTGTTGCCCGACAGCGAGCTGACGCCGCGGATGAGCACCTTGCTCGAACCGCCCATCGAGCCCGAACCGCTCGAAATCTGCAGGCCGGCCACCTTGCCCTGCAAGGCGTTGACGGGGTTGGTCAGTCCGCCGCGGCTCTTGAGCATCTCCTCGCCCTTGACCTCGGTCACGGCATAGCCCAGCGCCTTCTTCTCGCGCGATATGCCGAGGGCTGTCACCACCACGTCGTCGAGCATCTCCCAGTCCGAGGCCATGGCCACGTCGATGACCGAGCGGCCCGACACGGCCACGAGCTGCTGCTTCATGCCGATATACGAAACCACCAGCGTGGCGTCGGCCCCGGGCACACGCAGCTGATAGTTGCCGTCGATGTCGGTCACAGTGCCCGTGGTGGTGCCCTGAACCAAAATAGATGCGCCCGGGATGGGCAGCCCATCGTCGCCTGTCACCTTACCTGTGACAACCGTCCCGCCCGTCTGACCCACGGCAGTGGATGCGTACACAAGGACAGCCAATAGAAAAGTTATTAGTCTTCTCATTGTAAAATTAGATTAGGTTGTTGATATTATAGAATCCGAAAGTAAAACAAGCGTTCTGCTTTCAAATCGACGCAAATGTATGGCATTTACATTACAATCCCTTATGCAAACAGCAGCGTTTAGTTATAAAACATCTTAAAAATGGCTTTTACACTGTTAAGGTCAAAGCATTCGAGGGGATTCCGTTTTCGGACTGAAAGACTGCCGGCAGGTGGCAACCGGCGGCGGCCGCAGCCACCAAGTGCGAGCGCCACGGAGAAGCGGCTCAGTCATTTGGCACGCGGCAAACATGCCATGCGCACACAAAAAAGTCTGCCGAAGCGCATTGCCCCGGCAGACTCAAGAGTTAACAAAACGTTTACACAATCGTGTTTCAGAGTGGATAGTCTTCGAAGGCGTAGAGCACTGTCGACAGGTAGCGTTCGCCGGTGTCGGGCAGCAGCGCCACGATGTTCTTGCCGGCAAAGCGTTCGCGCAGCGACAGCTGCAGAGCCGCGTAGGCCGACGCTCCCGACGAGATGCCGACCACAAGTCCCTCGGTGGCGGCCAGCTGACGCGAGGTGCGGATGGCGTCGTTGCTCTTGACGCGAATCACCTCGTCGACCACACCGGCCTCGTAGACCTTGGGCACAAAGCCGGCGCCGATGCCCTGAATCTTGTGCGGCCCGGGCTTCTCGCCCGAGAGCACTGCCGACTCGTCGGGCTCCACTGCCACAACGTAGATGTCGGGGTTCTTCTCCTTGAGCGCGCGACCCACGCCCGACACCGTGCCGCCCGTGCCCACACCGGCCACAAAGACGTCGACCTTGCCGTCGGTGTCGCGCCAGATCTCCTGCCCCGTGGTGCGATAGTGCGCCTGCGAGTTGGCCGTGTTGTTGAACTGCAGCGGGATGAACGAATTGGGCGTGGCGGCGTGCAGCTCTTCGGCTTTGGCAATGGCGCCCTTCATGCCCTCGGCACCCGGCGTCAGCACCACTTCGGCACCGTAGGCGCGCACCAGCATGCGGCGCTCGATGCTCATGGTCTCGGGCATGGTCAGGATAAGGCGGTAGCCCTTGAGGGCCGAGGCCAGCGCCAGACCCACGCCGGTGTTGCCGCTTGTGGGCTCGATGATGGTGGCGCCCTTGGTTATCACGCCACGACGTTCGGCGTCCTCAATCATGGCCAGCGCCACACGGTCTTTGACGCTGCCGGCCGGGTTGAAATATTCGACCTTGGCAATCAGGTTGGCCTTGGCCTGGGTGTTGAAGCGCGAGAGTTCGACAAGGGGCGTGTTGCCCACCAGTTCGATAAGAGATTTTGCAATTTTACTCATGACTTTGATATTTTAGTGTTTGTTTGTTTTCTACAGTTGCAAATGTAGGGTGGCGGCTGCGGCCACACAATACCATTGGAGCGGTATAATCGCCTACCGTGCAGACGGGCAGCACCGGGCGCACCGCCACCCAACGCACTGAAAACATGCCGCTTGCACCCCGGGCACGGCATCGGCCCCACCCTCCGCGCAAAATATGGAGCAGAAAAGCGACGGCATGTCGAGGGTATTTCAACGTTTTTTTATACTTTCACGGCACTTATGAATTAACATTAAAACAACAAAGACATGGCAAAGATTCTGACCAAACACTTTCAGTATGCCGGCACAGACGATTTCGACACGGTTCTCGACGAACAGATAAACAACTTTCTCGAAGAAGAAAACATCGACGAGAGCCGCCTGATCGACATCAAATATAGCGGTCACGACGCTCTGGGCGTCAACACCTATTCGGCACTGATCATCTACCGGGCCTGAGAGCGCTGCACGCGCAGCCGGCCCCGACGGCCAAACAGTATTCCCGACCCTTTGCTCCACGCATGGCGAGCAAAGGGTCGGTTTGTTTCAGGGCGAGGCTGCAAATGTTTGCAAATGTTAATATTTATGTCAATAATCCTAAACGCCGCCGGCAACCTCCACGGCCAGCGCGGCCCGCAGCCGACGACACAAAAAAAGTGCAATCGTTTGCTGCTAATAGCGGCACACTGACACGATTTAAATATTATCTTAGCCGGCACGACAGAACAGCTCCTGCCCGTCGCCAACCCCGCGAGGCAGAGGTTTATGATTAACCAATTTAACTATTTTACACAATGGAACACTTCCTACACCCTGCGGCAGGCCATGCACGGCGCTGGCTGACCGCGATGCAGCGGGCCTTTTGTGCCATCGCGCTGCTATTAGCGACTTCCGCTTTTTACCCCCCCCACCTGACGTAAGTCATAATTCGGGCTTACAAAGCATCAATAAAGATGCATCCACCGACCTACAGACAGCCTTAGCGTTCGAAAGCGCATCCGAATTCACCCTGCAAGCCAGCACCAAGGGCTGGAACGGCACGCTTTACTATTCGACCAACCTCGACGATTGGCAGGAATGGGACGGCTCTGAAATTTCTTCGGCCGACGGCAAACTTTATCTACGCGGCGAGAATAACACCAAGATTGCCGGCGATGAGAATTGGGACAATTGGACTTATTCATGGCAAATCTCGGGCTCCGACGGCAT
>CALYZD010000108.1 GCA_945607565.1 uncultured Bacteroidales bacterium
CCGACACCGACGGCCGCTGCTGGCTGACAACCAAAGACCTGCACTCGCCCGCCGATTACCGCCACTCAGTGGCACAAATCCGGCTCCACATGGGCGCGCGGCTACGCCTTTGTGGCCGACGGGCAGATGCTCGATGCATCCGGCCTGGCCGCCGCCTTCGACACCGACTCCGAGCAAGCCTGGCAGCAGCTTGTCGAGGCCAACGGCCTGTTCGCCATAGTCCGCAGTTCCGAACATTTCGCGGCCGCAGCCTTGTCGCCGTCGCGGCCGTTTCCGCTCTATTTCAGAGCCGATGGCAATGAGCTGTCGCTCTCCGACGATCCCTACAGCCTCATCCGCCCGGGCGACACCGAAGATCCGGTCGGTGTCAAAGAATACATGGCTTCGGCTGCGGCAATCGACGGGCACACGCTGGTCGGCGGCATTGCCGAGGTCAGGCCTGGCTTCTATGTCACAGCCGACGGCATCCAGCATCAGTTCTTCGACTATGCCGTCCGCCCCGAGCAGATACGCACGCCCGGCGGCGACGAGGCTTTGGCCGTTTTCGAGCGCGCGTTCGGCCGCCTCTTGCGCAGTGTGGGCAGCCGGCAGATTGTAGTGCCGCTCACCTCTGGCCTCGACTCGCGCATTGTGGTCTGCATGCTCAAGCGGCTGGGGCACACCAACGTCCTGTGCTATACCGCCGGCCGCCCCGGCAACCTCGAACTCGAAGTGGCAAGCATGGTGGCCGGCCGGCTCGGTTTCCGGTGGGTCTATGTCGACACCACCACGTCGCAGATGCAGAGCCTTGTGGGCAGTGGCGTCGAGATGTTCGAACGCTATCAGCGCTACATGGGCGGACTGGTCAGCTTTGTCTATCTGTTCGAATACGTCGCCGTCAGCAAGCTCAGGGCCGACGGCCTGCTCGACGACGATGCCGTGTTTGTGCCCGGCCACTCGCTGGATTTGTTTGCCGGCAGCCACCTTGGCAAATGTGCCGTCAGCAATCGTTCGTCGCTGGGCAGCATGGCATCAGCCATAAATTATGACATCAACGAGTTTGCACCCACGCAAAAGGTTGAAATTCTGACGGATATTCGCCGAAAGGCAGATGAAGGCTTTGACAGGGTATCGGTCTTCACCGACTATATTGTCCGCAACCGTCTTGCCCACAACATAGCCAACTCGGCGCGCGCCTACGACTTCTACGGCTACGAAGTCCGTCTGCCATTCTGGGACACCGAGGTGCTCCGCCTGTTTTCGGCACTGCCCTACGAGGAGCTCTATCAGCGCGCATTCTTCCGTCGCATGGCCTATCCGCTCGTCTACGCGCCGGCCGGTGTCGACGTGCCGTTCAATGCCAAGACATGGCGCTTCTACATGAACGGCAAACTGCGCAAACGCCTCAAGGCCATCATCCCGCGCCGATGGCTGCGCGGCCGCATCGACAGGCACGACATTGTGGGCGAATACGACCTTGCTCTGCCGTTGCTGCGCGAGCTGGTCGAAGCCGGCGTCTATCCCGATGCCGACTATCCGTGTTCGGTCAACGAGGTGATCAAGGATTACTATCTGATGCGTGTGCGCCGCCACTTGCACACTCTGCGCTCCCAAACCCGCGATTGAACCTGATTTGCCCATCTTTTGAACCTGATTTGCCCCGCCGGTCAGGGGCGGATTGGCTTTTATTGCAGTCGTATTTACAAACCTAAAAAACGTACTGCAATGATACATTCAACTCTGCGATCGGCATGCGTGGCTCTGGCGCTCACCGCCATTGTGCCCGATGCCTGCCCCATCAAGGTCCACACTCTGGGCGACTCGACCATGGCCGACTACGACCCGTCGGCCACCGTGACCCGTGGCTGGGGCATGTATGTGAGCCAGTTTATGACAGGCGGCGCCACGGCCGTCAACTACGCACGCGGCGGCCGCGATTCGCGCCAGGGCTACACCGAGCTCTGGACCAAGATGGCCAAGCCTGCTGTCGAGGCCGGAGACTACGTCATCATCTAGTTTGCCCACAACGACGAGAAGAACAACGGCATGGACGGCGTGGCGCTCTACAACTATTATGACGGGATTGGCTACGAGGTATCGGCCTCTGCCGTCGACCAGCGCGGCACAGTGCCCACCACCTACAAGGAACATCTCCGCCTGATAGCAACCGAGGCCCTGGACCTGGGCGCCCACCCGATATTCGTGGCGCCGGTCTGCCGCAGCTATTTCACCGACGGCGTCATCCGCCGCAACGGCCGCCACGACCTCGGCGACAGCTATAAGGTGCTCACCGCCGACGGTCCCGCCGACGGCACTCCGCTCACCGCCGACGACCACACCATGGACTATGCCTATCAGATGAAAGTCCTGGCCGAGGAGATGTACCTGCCATTCATCGACCCGACCACCGCCACACGCGACCTATACGAGAGCTACGGCCCCGCCAAGTGCGAGCCGATGCTCTTCGACGGCGCCGGCTCCACCCACTTCAACTCCACCGGAGCCACGCTGGCTGCACGCCTCTGCATGCAGCTGCTCCGCGAGCAGGGCATCCTGACCGACTACATCAGCCTGACCACCGACCTCTGCGTGTCGCCGGCGCAGGCCGACCTGGGCGAGGTCTACAAAGGCCAGATTCTGATCAAGGAATTCACGCTCAGTGGCTTCGATATGGAGCCGGCCGACGGCAGCATCCGCATCGAGCCCCCGGCGGGCATCGGCATTGTGCGCCGCCGGCTGTCGGACGGCAGAGTTGAAACACTGAAGATTCGCAAATAGTTCCCGTGCTCTCCTGAGCATTCAGTGAGCGGCAGCTGCGACCAAGGGGTCGGCGGCTGCCGCATTTGGCGTCTGAGCGGGTCATCATCGGCAGGCGATGGTCGCGAATAGTGCAAATTAAGTGTTACATTTACGGCCGTTTTCAATCGCCAATTAATTGCCAACAAAATGATATTCAAGAAAACCGAAAACACGAAATACCTCATTTGGTTCTGGTCGATTTTTGCGGGCTCCATGCTGTGCCTGGCCGTCTTCTTTGTGCTGCTCTCGTCGGGTGCGCTGGGATTCATGCCCACGTTCGAGGAGCTCGAGAACCCCAAGAGCAATCTGGCCACCGACGTCATCTCGGCCGACGATGTGGTGCTTGGCAAGATTTTTCAGGAGAACCGCAGCCAGGTCGACTACGACGACCTGTCGCCCTACCTGGTCAAGGCGCTCGTGTCGACCGAGGACGAGCGTTTCTTCGAGCATTCGGGCGTCGACGTGCGCAGCCTCGGGCGCGTGCTGGTGCGCACGGTCATGATGCGCGACGAGAGCTCGGGCGGCGGCAGCACCATCACCCAGCAGCTGGCCAAGCTGCTCTTCCACGGCCACGCGCAGTCGAAGTGGGAGCGCGTCAGCCAGAAGCTCAAGGAATGGGTCATAGCCGTCAAGCTCGAGCGCAGCTACACCAAGGAAGAAATCCTGACGATGTATCTCAACAAGGCGGCCTTCATCTACGACGCCTACGGCATCGAGTCGGCCTCGTGGACGTTCTTCGGCGTGTCGGCCTCCAAGCTCAAGGTGGAGCAGGCGGCCGTGCTTGTGGGCATGCTCAAGAATCCCGCGCTCTACAACCCCGTGCGCCGTCCGGAGCAGACGCTGCGCCGCCGCAATGTGGTGCTCGGGCAGATGCTCAGGGCGCGTCACCTGTCGCAGTCGGAGTTCGACTCGCTGCGCCGCCTGCCGCTCGAGCTCACCTTCAACCGTGCCGACAACAACGAGGGCCTGGCCCCATATTTCCGCGAATACATCCGCCTGACCATGTCGGCCTCCAAGCCGCGCCGCGAGCACTACCCCGACTGGATGGAGCAGCGCTATGTGGAAGACAGCACGCAGTGGATCGAGAATCCGCTCTATGGCTGGATCGAGAAGAACCCCAAGGCCGACGGCTCGAAATACAATATCTATCGCGACGGCCTCAAGATCTACACCACCATCGACAGCCGCATGCAGCGCTATGCCGAGCAGTCGCTCGAGGAGCATCTGGGCAGCGAGCTTCAGCCCAAATTCTTTGCCTCCAAAAAAGGGTCGCGCCGGGCGCCGTATAGCAGCAACATCACCCGCGAGCAGTACGACGCCATCATCAGCCGCGCCGTGCGCAATTCGGACCGCTATCGCATCATGAAGCAGGGCGGATTCTCGCAGTCCGACATCGACAAGGCCATGCACACGCCCACCGAGATGAAGGTCTTCTCGTGGGCCGGCGAGCGCGACACGGTGATGACGCCCTACGACTCGGTGGTCTACCACAAGTTCTTCTTGCGCGCCGGCATGATGGCCGTGGAGCCGCACACGGGGCACATCAAGGTCTACATTGGCGGGCCCAACTACAAATATTTCAAATACGACATGGTGACGCAGGGCAAGCGTCAGGTGGGCTCCACCATCAAGCCTTTTGTCTACGCGCTGGCCATGCAGGAGGGACACACGCCCTGCGACCTGGTGCCCAACGTTCCGCAGACTTTCGTGCTGCCCGAGGGCGGCACCTGGACTCCGCGCAACACCGGCTCGGCCCGCGCCGGCGAGATGGTATCGCTCAAGTGGGGATTGGCCAACTCCAACAACAACATCACGGCGTGGGTCATGAAGCAATATTCGCCCGCCGCCGTGGCCGAGATGATTCACGACCTCGGCATCAAGTCGCCCGTCGACGCCGTGCCCTCGCTCTGCCTCGGCACGTCCGACATCGGGCTCTTCGAGATGGTGGGGGCCTACAACACCTTTGCCAGCAAGGGCGTCTATGTGGAGCCGCTGGCCGTCACGCGCATCGAAGACCGCTTCGGCAACGTCATAGCCCAGTTCGAGTCGCGCAAGCGCGAGGCCATCAGCGCCGAGACGGCTTTCCTGATGATCAACCTGCTCGAGGGCGTCATCAATCAGGGCACCGGCCGGCGTCTGCGCGGACCGGCCTATCAGTTCACCAGCCAGATGGGCGGCAAGACGGGCACCACCCAGAACCACTCCGACGGCTGGTTCATGTCGCTGCTGCCCCACCTCGTGACGGGCGTCTGGGTGGGCGGCGAGGATCGCGACATCCACTTCGAGAGCATGAGCCTGGGCCAGGCCTCCAACATGGCCATTCCGGTCTTCGGTCGGTTCCTCGGCAAGGTCTATGCCGACCCGTCCATCGCCGCCGTTCGTCCCGACGACGTCTTCGAAGAGCCCGAATACTTCGGCTACACGCTCGACTGCTCCGACCGCAACGTCAATGCCGACGAGAGCGAGGCGGTGGAGCCCGACAATGTGGAGACTGATGAGGTCTTCTTCAACTTTTAGCCCATGGACAGCAAGGCGAACATTCTCGACGGCGTCAGGTCGTGGAAGATAGTGCTCCCGGTGATCATCGGGCTGGGCGCCACGGCATGGATGTTCGCAAGCGAATACACGCCCGAGTCGTTCTCGTTCTTCTCGTTCAGCATGCAGTCGCTCTTATGGTTCGCGGTGTCGTTTGCCATGATGCTCTGCCGTGACGCCGGCTACATGCTGCGCATCCGCATCCTCACCGACGGCGAGCTCGGCTGGCGGCGGGCGTTCAACGTCATCATGCTGTGGGAGTTCACGTCGGCCGTCACGCCGTCGGCCGTGGGCGGCACGAGCGTGGCCATCTTCTTTGTCCACAGCGAGGGCTTCTCGCTGGGCCGCAGCACGGGCATCGTCATGGTCACGTCGTTTCTCGACGAGCTGTTCTTCGCCCTCGTCTTCCCGCTGGTGCTGCTCTGCATCGGCTTCACCGACCTTTTCGGGGCCGACAGTGCGGTGGCCGCCTCGTTCGTCTATTTCGCGCTTCTCGGATACTTCATCAAGCTGGCCTACATCATCGTTCTCAGCTACGGGCTGTTCGTCAACCCGCGCGGGCTCAAGTGGCTGCTGCTGTTCATCTTCAGGCTGCCGCTCATCCGCCGCTGGCGTGTCAAGGCCAACGATTTGGGCAGCGACCTCGTGCAGACGTCGCTCTATTTCCGCCACTGGCCTCTGCGCAAGTGGCTCAGGGCGTTCGCGGCCACGGCCGTCAGCTGGACGGCGCGCTACTGGGTGGTCAACACGCTGGTGGTCGCCTTCTTCGGCCTGCAGTGCTGGTCTCTGCACGAGCATCTGGTGGTCTTCGGCAAGCAGCTGGTCATGTGGGTGATGATGCTTGTCAGCCCCACGCCGGGCGGCAGCGGTTTTGCCGAATACGTCTTCAAGGAGTTCCTCGCCGGCTTCATCCCTGCCGGCACGGGCGTTGCGCTCGCTCTGTGCTGGCGCCTTGTCAGCTATTATCCTTATCTGATTCTGGGCGCATTCGTGGCGCCGCGATGGGTCAGACGTCTAACATCAAAACGGAAATCGAATGCCAAAGAACAATGATTACGGCGCACGCCTTGCGCGCCTCTGCGCCTCGCACCAGCAGGCCGACCTCTACATCGACGCCTGCCGCCGGCGCTCGCCGCTCCATCGCCATCTGCTGTCGTTGCCCTCGCGGCTGATGCGTGCCGTGCGCGCGGCGCAGATAATGCGCCTTGCCGCCGCAATGCCCGACGTCAGCCCGCAGACGCCCTGCGCCGACGGGGTGGTGGTGTCGCTCACGTCGTTCCCGGCGCGCATCGGCACGGTCCACATGGTCATCCGCTCGCTGCTGCTGCAGACCGTGCGCCCGGCCCAAATCCTGCTCTACCTCTCGGCCGAGGAGTTCCCGCAGGGCATCGGCCAGCTGCCGCCGCAGCTGGCAGGCCTCGACGGCCGCCACGGCGTCAGCATCCGCTTTGTTGACGGCAATCTGCGTTCGCACAAGAAATATTTCTATGCCTTTGCCGAGCGTCCCGACGCGTGCGTCATCACCGTCGACGACGATCTCTACTATCCGCCCCACACCATTGCCCGGCTTGTCGACCTTCATCGTCGCTTCCCCAAGTCGGTGTGCGCCAATGTGGTGCGCCGCATCGCCCTCGGTCCCGACGGCCGTGTGCTGCCCTACCGCCGCTGGCCCAAGCTGCCCGTCGACGAGCCCGAAGAGTCGGCCGCGCTGGTGGGCGTGGGCTATGGCGGAGTGCTCTATCCGCCGTGCTGCCTGGCCGCCTCGCAGGTGCTCCGTGCCGATGTGTTCATGAGCATCTGCCCGCTTGCCGACGACCTGTGGCTCAAGGCCTGCGAACTGTCGGTGGGCGTGGCTGTGGCCTCGGGCGGCGAGCCGTTCGGGCATCCGGCCGAGCTCCCCGGCAGCCAGCGCCGCACGCTGCAGAGCCTCAACATGAGCTCGCGCAATCAGAACGACGTCCAGTGGCAGAGCCTCGACGAGCATTTCGGCCTATCGGCCATCATCGTTTCTTAATGCTGATGTAACATTGCCGCAATGCGGCTGCAACATGGTTTGGATAGGTTTGCGTGATAATCATAAAAGCATCACGCAAACCATGTCAAACGTCACTTTTCTATCTTCCGTAGCGCTTGCCGCCACCATCGTCGCGGCCCGTCCTGCCGTGGCGCAGCAGGCCGAAGCCGCCGAGCGGCAGCCGGTTGCCGAGTCCGGAATCGATCGCACGCCCAGCCTCCACGGCACCGTTCGCGCCAAGTGGGAGTATCAGCCCGACGACGATCTCAACCGTTTCGAGGTCCGCAACGCCCGCCTCTCGGTCGACGGCCGGCTCACTCCGGTCATATCCTACAAGGCCGAAATCGACCTTGCCGACGAGGGCGTCATCAAGATGCTCGACGCCTACACGCGCCTCGCCATCGCCCCCGGCGCCTCGCTGACCGTCGGCCAGATGCGCGTGCCCTTCACCATCGACGCCCACCGCTCGCCGCATCAGCAGTATTTCGCCAACCGCTCGTTCATCGCCAAGCAGGTCGGCAACGTGCGCGACGTCGGACTCACGGCGGCCTGCCGCATCGGCTCGCTGCCGTTCCCCGTGGTCGTCGAGGCCGGGCTCTACAACGGCCGCGCCTCGCTCACCGACCAGAAGTCGCAGTGGCACACGGGCGTCAGCTATTCGGCCAAGGCACAGTTCCTCTTCGCGCCGTCGCTCACCTTCGTGGCCGGCACGCAGACCATCAAGCCCAACGAGGTGCGCATCCACCTCCACGACGCCGGCCTGGCCTTCGACCGCAACGGTCTCCACCTCGAAGCCGAATATCTTTTCAAGCGCTACGCCGACCGTCTTTTTGCCGACGTCAATGCCGTCAACGCCTTCGCCGCCTACAGGCATCCGGTGCACGGCGTATTCTCGGCCGTCTCGTGGCTTGCCCGCTACGACTACATGGACGACCATTTCGACGGACAGGCCGCCATTGCCGCCATTGCCGTCACCGACTACCGCCGCCACCGCGCCACCTGCGGCCTGACGCTTAGCCTGCTCAAGCCCTTCACCTCCGACATCCGCATCAACTACGAGCGATACTTCT
>CALYZD010000109.1 GCA_945607565.1 uncultured Bacteroidales bacterium
GCTTCAGGCCTTCGAGGCGGCCGGAGTTGAGGCGCTCGGGAAAGTGGGCGTCGGAGTTGACGGTGACGGGCACGCCGAGGCCATGAAGCAGGCTATACCACTGAGCGTCAGGAAAGAAACGGCCGGCGGTCTCATACTTTTTGGTGTTCATCTCGATAATGTAGCCATGCTCGGCAATCGCCTCGAAATAGTCGCCGATCAGGCGGCGGAACCACGGCAGCTCGGTCAGTGAGGGGTGCATGGTCTGGGCGAGGGCGTGCATCTTGTCGGCATGGCCTACGATGTCGAAACCGCCGGCGGCCACCATGCTCATCAGCCGGGCGAAGTATCGCCGGACCACCTCGTCGACATCGCCCGAAAAATATTCGTTCACAATGCTTTGGAACGTTTCGACCGGGCAGTCTATTTCGTGGATGCGACCGTCGTCGTCGATGACGGTGTGGACGGAGCCGATGCGGAAATCGAGCGGCAACGATGTAAAATATTCTGATGCAGGGCAATGCGCCGGCGTCAGGTAATCGATTTCGAGCCCGACGAAAAGGTCGATCAGCGAGGAATAGGCGGCGCGAAGACGCTCGAACTCAGCGAGATAGTGCAACATTCGCGGCGCGTCCATTGTCCAGCGCGTGCGGTAGGGCAGCGGCGCGTGCGACGAGAAGCCAAGCGACGTGAAGCCCATGGCGACGGCCGCTTTCACAAAGTCTTCCATCGGCGAATGGCCGTCGCAGAATGTGGAGTGGGTATGGTAGTTTGTCAGGTTCATGACTGTCGGAAGTTCCATGGCGACGCCTTGACGACGTAGCGCGCCGTCTTGCGCGTGACCTGGCTGTCGATTATCGTTTTGCCGCTGATGACGGACGCGAGCGTGGCGGCGTCGTAGTGCCTGATATTGAGCAGCTCAAGGTCGTCGTTGTAGCGCGTGTTGTAGCTCCGGCCGAGTTCGTCGAGCAGGGCCGGCAGTTTGGGCGTGTTGTCGATGCAGACCGAGAAGTTGAGCGCGCTGTTCTGCAGCAGATTGATTTTCACCTTGTGACGGCTGAAGATGCTGAAAATCTGGCTCAGATTGTCTTCCATGATAAACGAAAAATCTTTGGGAGACATTGATATGAATATCTGGTTGCGACGCAGAATCAGCATTGGCGGAAGCGAGTCGCTGTTGTCGAACGACGAGATGACGGTGCCCTCGGCGCCGGGGTTGACAAACGAGCGGACGCGGAGCGGTATATTCTTGTTCTGCAACGGCTTGAGCGTCTTGGGGTGGATGACGTTGGCGCCGAAATAGGTCATCTCGATGGCCTCCCAGTAGGACAGCCTCGGCAGGAACTGCGCGTCGGGATACCAGCGCGGGTCGGAACTCATGACGCCTGGGACGTCTTTCCAGATGGTGACGCTTTCGGCATCGAGGATGTGGCCGATGATAGCCGCCGAATAGTCGGAACCCTCGCGGCCGAGCGTGGTGGTCAGGTTGTTGATGGTGGAGCCGATGAAGCCCTGCGTGACGCAGACGTCGGCGCCGGCGAAGGCGTCGGGGACGAAAGTGGCGGAGAGCTGCCAGTCGATGCGGGCGTCGCGGTAGTTGTCGTCGGTCTTGAGGGCCGTGCGGATGTCGACCCAGCGCGCCGGGCGGCCGATGCTGTTGAGGTAATGGCTGACGATGACGCTCGAGAGCAGTTCGCCGTAGCAGATTATCTGGTCGTATTCAAAATCGTAGTTGAGCGAGGGCTGGCCGGCGACCTTTTCGGCAAGTTTGGCCAGCAGCGACCTGAGTGCGGCGTGGCAGGGCGAGTCGGCGCCCATCAGTTCGTCGGCGGCGCGCAAGTGGCTGTCGGACAATGCGGCGATGATGCCGGCGCATTCGTCGTGGCGGCCGTAGAAAAAGGCGTCCACAAGCGTTTCGAGGGCGTTGGTGGTCTTGCCCATGGCCGACACCACCACTACGAGGCGGCCGTCGGCGGCCGTCACGATGTCACTCACGTTCCTGACTCCTGCGGCGTCCCTGACCGATGCTCCGCCGAATTTGTAGATTTTCATTAGTTTTCCTTTAAATGTTGTTGTGTTCTGATTCCTCGTTTTTCTGCAGGCGCAAAAATATAGCTAAAAGCGGTTGGCGTGACCGCCCGAGGCGGGATGCCGCACATTTTTTTGCACGGCAGCCGCTGCGTCGCGACGACTGCCGGCAGTTCACAACGGACTGGGGACGTGGCGGTTGCATCGGCATCTGAAACAAAAGATACCGTTGCAAGAAACAATATGAAATTGCGGGCTATCAAAAAAAGCATCTGCCCAAAACAATCGGACATTACAAGTAGCAGCGCCGATGTTATTTTTGCTTCACAGAAATTAACATTTAAAATAATATAGAACACAATGCGAAAGAAGAACATTATGCTAATGTTGCTGGGCATTGCCTTGACCGTGGCCGGCTGCGCCACCGGAGGCAGCGGCAACAGTGTGACCGTCGAGACGGCTGACGGCCAGAAAGTGCGCCTGACCGCCATCAGCGACAGAATCATCCGGGTATCGGCCACTGCCGACCGGTTCAGCACCGACTCGAGTCTGATTGTCGTCAGGCAGTCGGAGCAGGTGGAGTGCTGCATCACGAGCACCGACAGCACGGTGAGCCTGACGACGAAGGCCGTGAGCGCGACCGTCAGCAAGGCCACGGGCGAAGTGGTGTTCTGCGACGCCGAGGGCAACCGCATCCTGTGCGAAGACAGCGGCGGCGGCAAGTCGTTTGCGCCCATCACCGTCGACAGCCTGAAGGCCTACAGCGTGCGCCAGGTGTGGGAGTCGCCCGACGACGAGGCGTTCTACGGCCTGGGGCAGCATCAGTCGGACGAGTTCAACTACAAGGGCAAGAACGAGGAGCTGTTCCAGTACAACACCAAAGTCTCGGTGCCGTTCATCGTTTCGAACAAGAACTACGGCATCCTGTGGGACAACTACTCGCTGAGCCGCTTCGGCAACAGCAACGACTACAGCCAGCTCAACGAGGCCTTCAGGCTCTACGACAAGAACGGGGCCGAGGGCGGCATCACGGGCACCTACCGCTATGGCAAGACCGAAAAGCTGGTGCGCACCGAGCCGTTCCTCTACTTCGAGAATCTGAAGGCCAACAAGGAATATCTGCCCAAAGACATCGACCTGAGCAAGGCCAACGTGACCTTTGAAGGCGAGATGGAGCCGAGCGAGAGCGGCGAATACAAGTTCATCCTCTACTATGCCGGATACGTCAGGATATTCGTCGACGGCAACGAGGTGGTGCCCGAGCGCTGGCGCACGGCATGGAACCCGAACAGCTACAAATTCGCCTGCACGCTCGAAGCCGGACGGCGCGTGCCGCTGCGGATAGAGTGGATTCCGGACGGCGGCGAGTCGTACTGCGGCCTCAGGGCTCTGCGCCCCGTGGACAGCGGCGAGCAGAACAAGCTGTCGATGTGGAGCGAGGTGGCTCGGCAGATCGACTACTACTTCGTGTATGGCCGGAACGCCGACGAAGTGATAGCCGGCTACCGCAGGCTGACCGGCAAGTCGCAGATAATGCCCAAGTGGGCCATGGGCTTCTGGCAGAGCCGCGAGCGCTACAAGACGCAGGACGAAGTGGTGGGCACGCTGGCCGAATTCCGCCGCCGCCGCATCCCGATAGACAACATAGTGCTCGACTGGAACTACTGGCCGCTCGACTCGTGGGGCAGCCACGATTTTGACTCCGAGCGCTTTGCCGACCCGCAGGCCATGCTCGACTCGATTCACGCCATGGACGGCCGCATGATGATATCGGTATGGCCCAAATTCTACGTCACCACCGAGCACTACAAAGAGTTCGACTCGAAAGGCTGGATGTATCAGCAGGCAGTGGTCGACAGCATCTACGACTGGCTCGGATTCATGGGCTCGTTCTACGACGCCTACTCGCCCGAGGCACGCAAGCTCTTCTGGGCGCAGATGAACGAGCATCTCTACAAGTTCGGCATAGACGCATGGTGGATGGACGCCAGCGAGCCCAACGTGCGCGACTGCACCGACCTCGAATATCGCAAGAAACTGTGCGGCCCCACGGCTCTGGGCCCGTCGGCACAATACTTCAACGCATACGCGCTGATGAACGCCGAGGCCATCTACGACGGCCAGCGCAGCGTCAACGACAGCAGCCGCGTCTTTCTGCTGACGCGCTCGGGCTTTGCCGGCCTGCAACGCTACTCGACGGCCACCTGGAGCGGCGACATAGCCACACGCTGGGAAGACATGAAGGCGCAGATATCGGCCGGCATCAACTTCTCGATGAGCGGCATCCCCTACTGGACGATGGACATCGGCGGATTCTGCGTCGAAAAACGATACGAGAACGCACAGCGCCTCTTCGACGCCACCGGCACCGAGAACGACGACCTAAAGGAATGGCGCGAGCTGAACACGCGCTGGTACCAGTTCGGCGCGTTCTGCCCGCTGTTCCGCGCCCACGGCCAGTTCCCGCTGCGCGAAGTGTGGAACATAGCGCCCGAAGGCCACCCGGCCTACAACAGCATCACGCGCTACATCAGCCTGCGCTACGAGCTGATGCCCTACATCTACTCGCTGGCCGGCCGCACCTATTTCGACGACTACACCATCATGCGCGGCCTGGCCATGGACTTCGGCAAAGACGCCAACGTCCTGAACATCGGCGACCAGTACATGTTCGGCAGCGCGCTGATGATATGCCCCGTCTACCAGTACGGCGCACGCACCCGCGAGGTCTATCTGCCGGCCGGCACCGGATGGTACGACTTCTACACCGGCCAGCACATGCGCGGCGGCCAGAAGTCGACCGTGGACGCGCCGTATGAGCGGATGCCGATTATGGTGCGCGAGGGAGCCATAGTCCCCTGCACCGCAGCGGCGCAGAGCACGGCCGCCACGCCGTCGGACACCACGACAGTCTTCGTCTACGCCGGACACGACGGCTCGTTCCGCCTCTACGACGACGAGGGCACCAACTACAACTATGAGAAAGGCCGCTACTCGACCATCGACTTCGCCTACGACGAAGCCTCGAAGACGCTCGTCATAGCCGACCGCAACGGAGAATACGACGGCATGCCCGCCGAGCGGACGTTCAACATAGTGCTGGTGAGCAAAGACAAGCCCGTGCCCTTCTGCGTGGCCGCCGAAGGAACCGCAATCAGATACGAAGGCAGGAAAACGGTGGTCAAACTCTGAACCGACCTGACAGCGGGGACGGACCCGGACGGCAGATAATGCAGAAATGCCGGACGGTTCGTCCCCGATTTTTTTAGCTTTGCCCTGATAAAACTCAGAAATGAACAATCAAACAACCAACACATTATGAAAACCATGACATTCAAGCATCTGCTGTCGGCAGCGGCCGCCATGGCCCTGTGCGCCTGCTCGGCCCCCGACGACACGTCGCTGCGCGTGGTCGAGGACTTCAACGCCAGCTGGCGATTCGCGCTCTCGGACACCATCAACGCATCGGCACCCGACTACGACGACGCCGAATGGCGCGTGCTGGACCTGCCGCACGACTGGGCCATCGAGGGCGACTTTTCCGAAAAGAACCCCTCGGGCACGGGCGGAGGCGCACTGCCGGGCGGCATCGGCTGGTATCGCAAGACGTTTGAACTGACCGGGGACGACCTGCGCCGGCAGATATTCGTCGAGTTCGACGGCGTCTACATGAACTCCGAAGTGTTCATCAACGGCACGTCGGTGGGCAAGCGACCCTACGGCTACATCTCGTTCCGATACGAGCTGACGCCCTACGTGCACGAGGGCACCAACGTGCTGGCCGTGCGCGTCGACAACAGCGAGCAGCCCAACTCGCGCTGGTACAGCGGCTGCGGCATCTACCGCAACGTCCGCCTGAGCAAGCTCAACCCCACGCACGTCGACCACTGGGGAACCTACATCACCACGCCCGTGGTCAACAGGAACCGCGCCGGCATCAACATGCAGACCACCGTGCGCAACGGCAGCCAGATCGACGGCCGCATCGACGTCCGGGTCGACATAGTCGACAGCCGCGGCAAGACGGTGGACTCGCAGCAGAAGTCGGCATCGGTGGGCCGGCAGTCGAAGGCCACGTTCGTGCACGAGTTCAGCATCGACTCGCCGCAGTTCTGGTCGATAGAGACGCCCGTGCTCTACAAGGCCGTGGCCACCGTCTACTGCAACGGCGCGCCGACCGACCGCTACGTGACGCCCTTCGGCATCCGCAGCTTCTATTTCGACTCGGAAGAGGGATTCTCGCTCAACAACAAGAACGTCAAGATCAACGGCGTCTGCCTGCACCACGACCTGGGCTGCCTCGGCGCGGCCGTCAACCGCAGGGCCATCGAGCGGCAGCTGCAGATAATGAAGGACATGGGCTGCAACGCCATCCGCTGCTCGCACAATCCGCCCGCACCCGAGCTGCTCGAACTCTGCGACAGCATGGGCTTCCTGGTGATGGACGAGGCCTTTGACATGTGGCGCAAGAAAAAGACGGCGCACGACTATTCGCGCTACTTCAACGAGTGGCACGAGCGCGACCTGACCGACCTTGTGATGCGCGACCGCAATCACCCCTGCATCGTGATGTGGAGCATCGGCAACGAGGTGCTCGAGCAGTGGACCGACGCCAACGCCGACACGCTCGACATAGCCGCCGCCAATCTGCTGCTCAACATGAAGCGCGACCGCTCGTCGTTGGCAGACAACGAAGAGCAACTGAGCGTCAACTCGCTGCTGTGCCGCAAGCTGGCCGACATGGTGCACGAGCTCGACAACACGCGCCCCGTGACCACGGGCAACAACGAGCCCGACCCGGCCAACCACCTCTTCAAGGCCAACGCGCTCGACATCATCGGGTTCAACTACCACAACGCATGGTTCGACGGCGTGCCGCAGAACTTCCCGGGCAAGCCCTTCATTGTCAGCGAGAGCGTCTCGGCACTGATGACGCGCGGATACTACCGGATGCCGTCCGACGAAATATTCCTGTGGCCCGAGCGCTGGGACAAGCCGTTCTTCGACGACAGCTTCTCGTGCTCGTCGTATGACAACTGCCACGCGCCGTGGGGCAACACCCACGAGGAGACGCTCGACATTGTGCAGCGCAACGGGTTCATCAGCGGGCAGTTCATCTGGACCGGCTTCGACTACATCGGCGAGCCCACGCCCTACGGATGGCCGGCACGCTCGTCGTTCTTCGGCATTGTGGACTTGGCCGGATTCCCCAAAGACGTCTACTACCTCTATCAGAGCGAATGGACCGACAAGGACGTCCTGCACCTGTTCCCGCACTGGAACTGGAAGCCAGGCCAGGTCATCGACATGTGGGCCTACTACAATCACGCCGACAGCATCGAACTCTTCGTCAACGGCAAGTCGCAGGGCATCCGCCGCAAGGCCGCCGGGCAGCACCACGCACAGTGGCGCGTCAACTTCGAAGAAGGCCAAGTGAAAGCCGTGACCATCAAGAACGGCAAGCCTCAGCGCGAAACCATCATCAACACGGCCGGCGCGCCCGCACAAATCCGCCTGACCCCCGACCGCCAAAAAATCTGTGCCGACGGCCGCGACCTGAGCTTTGTGACGGTCGAGATTCTCGACAGCAAGGGCAACCTCTGCCCCACGGCCACCAACAGCGTCAGCTTCGACATTGACGGCACGGGCTTCATAGCCGGCGTCGACAACGGCTCGCCCATCAGCCTCGAACGCTTCAAGGACAGCAAGCGCAAGGCCTTCTATGGCAAATGCCTCGCGGTGATTCAGAACAACGGCAAGATAGGCGACATCCGCCTGACCGCCACGTCCAAAGGCCTGCAACAGGCCGACCTGCTGATCAACTGTCTGCCAAAATCGGAACTATGAACATCATCAGACACACACTGATTGCCGCCCTGACCGCAGCGGCGGCAATCGCCTCGCACGCCCAGACATGGGAAAGCGCCCCGCGCAAAGGCTTCGTCAGCTGGCAGCCGGCCGCCAAGTGGGAAGACGCCCTACTGACCGGCAACGGCACGCTGGGCGCCATGGTCATGGGGCGACCCTTCGACGAGACCATCATCCTCAACCACGCCCTCCTCTTCTGGCCGGGCGACCAGCCCGCCGTGCCGCCCGACATGAGCGCCGACCTGGAACAGATACGCCGGCTCTGCCTCGACGGCCGTTGGGAGGAGGCCGCACGATACCACATCGACAAATGGCGCGAGGCCGGACTGGGCGA
>CALYZD010000110.1 GCA_945607565.1 uncultured Bacteroidales bacterium
GGGCTCGAACCCAGGACCCCAACATTAAAAGTGTTGTGCTCTACCAGCTGAGCTAGCGAATCTCCCCATTGCAGAGATCTGGTGTCTCTCCGGTGATCCAGCTGGGGCTCGAACCCAGGACCCCAACATTAAAAGTGTTGTGCTCTACCAGCTGAGCTACTGAATCTCCCTAAGTGTCTTTTCTTTTTGAAAAGCGCTTGCAAAAGTATTGCGTTCTTTCCTTTTTTCCAAACGGTTTGCGCGTTTTGTCTGCTTAAATATTGTCAAATTTCCTCTATCATAAACGGCGTTGCTTGGTAGACGTAATAGTTGAGCCAGTTCGAGTAGAGCAGGTGTGCATGGGCGCGCCACATCACTATCGGCATGGCGCCGGGGTCGTTGCCGGGGAAGTAGTTGCTCGGCATGTCGATGTCGAGGCCCTTGTTCCTGTCGCGCAGATATTCGTCGCGCAGGGTGGTGGCGTCGTATTCGGAGTGTCCGGTCACGAATATCTGCCGGCGGTCGGCCGACATGATGATGTAGGGGCCGGCTTCGGCCGAGTCGGCCAGGATGGTCAGGTTGGGGTTGCGGCCGATGTCTTCGGGGCGGACGTTGGTGTGTCGCGAGTGCGGTGCCCAGAACGTGTCGTCGAAGCCGCGCATCAGCGGCTCGTGGCTGCACAGCAGGCGGTGGCTGAAGATGCCGAAGACCTTGCTTTCGGTGGCGTATTTGGGTATGCCGTAGTGGTAGTAGAGTCCGGCCTGCGCGCCCCAGCAGATGTGGAATGTGCTCATCACGTGCGTCTTGGTCCATTCCATTATGTCTTTCAGCTCGTCCCAGTAGTCCACGTCTTCGAATTCGATCTGCTCCACGGGTGCGCCGGTTATTATCATGCCGTCGTATTTCTTGTCCTTGACCTCGTCGAAGCATTTGTAGAATGTGCTCAGATGCTCGTGCGACGTGTTGTGCGACTTGTGGGTGAGTGTCTGCAGAAATTCCACGTCGACCTGCAGCGGCGTGTTCGACAGCACGCGCAGCAGCTGCGTTTCGGTGGTTATCTTGATGGGCATCAGGTTCAGAATGAGTATTCTGAGCGTTCTGATGTCCTGGTGCGATGCCCGCGATGTGCTCATTACAAACACGTTTTCGCTTTCGAGTATCTGCCGGGCGGGCAGTTGGTCGGGTATGTTTATTGGCATTGTCGGTTCGTCGTTTTGGTTTGGGCAGTGCGGCCGTCGGCCTTGCGCGAGGTGCAAAATTATAAAATAAAACCGTTGTTCGTCAATGGCGTCATTTTCTGAGCCGCTTCATCAGTTCCGAGGCGTAGATGAAGCTGTCGAGTTCGGGGCAGCCGTCGGTCAGGATGGTGTCTTTGGAGCCTTCCCATGCCTTGACGCCCTTGTCGATGAAGATGATGTGTTCGCCGATGCCTATCACCGAGTTCATGTCGTGCGTGTTGACGATGGTGGTGATGCCGTATTCTTTGGTGATTTCCATTATCAGTTCGTCGATGACCACCGACGTGCGCGGGTCGAGGCCGGAGTTGGGCTCGTCGCAGAACAGGTATCTGGGGTTGAGCGCAATGGCGCGTGCTATTGCCACCCGCTTCTGCATGCCGCCGCTTATTTCGGAGGGCAGCAGGTGGTTGGCGTTGGTCAGCTTGACGCGACGCAGGCAGAAGTTGGCGCGCTCGGTCCGCTCTTCGAGCGTCATGTCGGTGAGCATGTCGAGCGGGAAGCGGACGTTCTCTTCCACGGTAAGCGAGTCGAAGAGCGCGGCGCCCTGGAATATCATGCCCATCTCCTGCCGCAGGGCTATCTTCTGCCGGTTGGTCATCTGCATTATGCTGCGGCCGTCGTATTCGATGTCGCCGCCGTCGATATCGTAGAGGCCTACTATCGACTTGAGGAAGACCGTCTTGCCCGAGCCGCTTGCGCCTATGGTCAGGTTGACGCAGCCGCTGCTGAAGGTGGCGTCGATGGGGTGGAGGACAAGGTGGTCGCCGAACGATTTGGTTATCTGCTTTACTTCGATCATCGCGTTTTGTGTGGTGTGTCAGGATTGGGTTACAACAGCAGTTGGGTTATCAGCAGGTTGAGCAGCAGGATGACGATGCTGCTGACTACCACGGCGCGGGTGCTGGCCCGGCCCACCTCGAGCGCGCCGCCTCTGACGTGGTATCCGAAGAACGACGAGACGGAGGCTATCACGAATCCGAATATGGTCGATTTGAAGAGCGAATAGGTGATGTAGAAGGGCTTGAACATGTAGAGGATGCCGTAGATGTAGTCTTCGGAGGGCACGAGGCCCGAATATTTCCCGGCCAGCCATCCGCCGAAGATGCCGACGAACATGCTGTAGACCACCAGCAGCGGCACGCTCACTATCATGGCCCATATCTTGGGCCCGGCAAGGTATCCGGCCGAGTTGATGCCCATCATCTCGAGCGCGTCTATCTGTTCGGTGATGCGCATGGTGCCTATTTCGGACGAGATGTTGGAGCCGACCTTGCCCGCCAGAATCAGGCACACTATGGTCGACGAGAACTCGAGCAGAATCGACTCGCGCGAGGCGGTGCCCACGGTATAGGTCGGGATGAAGGGGTTGTCGAGGTTCTTGGCGGTCTGGATGGTGATGACGGCTCCAACGAAAATCGAAATGATGGCCACTATGCCCAGCGAGTCGACCCCGAGCTTGTTGATTTCGACCATTATCTGACGCAGATAGAGCCGCCACTTTTCGGGGCGGCTGCACACGCGCCACATGAACTCAAAGTACTTTCCGATTACAGACAGCATCTTATCAACATTTTTTTTACACTTCGACGGACTAATATTTGAATACTCCTTATTATTTGCCTAAAATTGTAGAGTTTTCCATCGCAAATATACCATTCAAACCAAGATAAACAGTTAATAAATTTAATTTCAGCACATGAAAGCACAACCATATTGCATCCTGATGGCAGGCGGTCAGGGCACGCGGCTGTGGCCGGCCAGCACGGCCGAGATGCCCAAGCAGTTTCTCGACCCCTTCTGCATCGGCCGCACCATGCTCCAGCTCACCTTCGACCGGTTCAGCTCGGTATGCGAGCCCGACCATTTTGTGGTGGTGACCAACCGGGCCTACTTCGACACAGTGCGCCGTCAGCTGCCCGAGGTGCCTGCCGACAACATCCTCTGCGAGCCCTTCAGGCGCAACACGGCGCCCTGCATCGCCCTGGCGTCGGCCGTCATCCGCGCGCGCGACCCCGAGGCCGTCACCATAGTCACGCCCACCGACCACATGGTGACCGGCGAGCACTCGTTCGTCGACTGCATAGCCGAGGTGGTCGACTTTGCCGCCGGCAACGACGCCCTGGTGGCCATCGGCATCCGCCCCACGCGCGCCGACACCAACTATGGCTACATCCAGTGCGGCTCGCAGGCCGACGCCCGCTATCGCTCGCTGTGCAAGGTCAAGACGTTCACCGAAAAGCCCAACGCCGAGATGGCCGGCATCTTCATCGAGAGCGGCGATTTCTACTGGAACGCGGGCGTCTTCGTGTGGTCGGTCAGGTCGGCGCAGATGGCGCTCACCAAGTTCCTGCCCGAAATCCAGTCGCTCTTCGACGGCATGTCGGCTCACCCCACCGCCGCCGAGATAGACGCAGCCTATTCGGAGTGCAAGAACATCTCGATAGACTACGGCGTGATGGAGAAGGCCCGCAACGTGTTCGTCAACATCTGCAATGCCCACTGGACCGACATCGGCACGTGGCCCGCCATCTACGACTATTCGGCCAAGGACGAGATGCAGAACGCCGTGGTGGGTCGCCGCTGCAGCACGATATTCTACAACACGGCGTCGACCATGGTCTGCGTGCCCGACGACAAGTACTGCATTGTCGACGGGCTGAACAACTATATGGTGATTGAGCGCGACAACATGCTCATCATCTGTCCCAAAAACGAGGACGGCAATCTGCTCCAGTATGCTTCGGACGTCAGGGCCGAGATGGTGGAGCGCACTCAGGACGAGCGCTGAGCCGCCTCGGGGAGTCAGTCAAAGGCCGAGAGCCGGACGGCGCTGCCAGTGTGTGGCGCGCCGTCCGGCTCTCGTGCTATGGGTCTGCCGGGCCGTGGTCAGATGATGCGGCCTTGGGTGATGTATCGTTCCACTATCTGCTCCACTATCGGCATGTCGGAGTCGGGCCAGGCCAGCTGGAAGAGCTGGTCGGGGCGGAACCATTCGGCTTTTTTGTGCTCGTAGAGGATGGGGCTGCCGCCTATTATCTGCCCCAGAAACGGGTGGACGGTGATGTCGCGGTTGCCGATGCGGGTGGTGCAGCTGTTGAGCGCGCCCACGATGCGCGTGTCGAGGTTCAGCTCGTCTTTGAAGCGACGGATGGCGCACTGTTCGAGGCGTTCGCCTTCGCGCAGGCGTCCGCCGGGGAACTCCCAGATGCTGATTTTGTGCAGCTGCTGCGACTCCTTGCAGGCGGCAAGAATCTCGTTGTCGTCGCTGATGGCCACGATGCAGGCCACGGTCAGGCTCTGTGCGGTGGTGTCGTTCTTTTTCACGGTTCCGGTCGGCTGGAGTTGGGTGAGATGCGTCAGAGAATGGAGTCGTAGAAGACGTTGCAGGCGTCGGCCAGCGTGTCTTCGGCATGGTAGTCGAGGAAGGGCTTGCCCGACTCCCTGATGTAGGCCAGCACTTCGGGGTTGATGGTGGGGCTGCCCTGCACCACGCCGTCGGCGTGCTGGATGGCCATCTTCATCAGCGACACGTAGTCGAGCTCGCTGAGCTGCGACACGTCGGCTTTCTTCATGCCGCCCACGAACACTTTGGACTTGATGTTCTTGTCCCACTTGCCGGCGAACTCGTTGTCGTAGACCGAGATGACGATTTTGGAGTCGGCATAGTGAGGGTCGTCGCGCATGAGCTTCTTGGTGTAGAGCGCCACGAACGAGGTGAACCAGCCGTGACAGTGGATGATGTTCGGGGCCCAGCGCAGCTTGCGGGTGGTCTCGAGCACGCCGCGTGCGAAAAAGATGGCGCGCACGTCGTTGTCGGCATATTCGTTGTCCTCGCCGTCGGCAAAGAGGCTCTTGCGCTGGAAGAAGTCGTCGTTGTCGATGAAGTAGATCTGCATCCGGGCCGACTGTATGCTGGCCACTTTGATTATCAGCGGGTGGTCGGTGTCATCTATTATCAGGTTCATGCCCGACAGTCTGATAACTTCGTGCAGCTGATTTCTGCGTTCGTTCACCAAGCCGTAGCGAGGCATGAAGGTGCGTATCTCTTTGCCCCGTTCGAGGATGCCTTGCGGAAGGTTCCGGCTGATGCGGGATATCTCCGTCTCGGGCAGATAGGGCATTATTTCCTGAGATACGAATAATACTTTAGCTTTTTCCATCGTTAAACTACAATTCATAGATGACTGCACCCGCAAAATTACGAAAAAAAACCAACGTATTTCAGCATACTGACCAATATCATCATTTTATGCCACTTGCGGCAGTCCGGTCTATCTTGCTTGTGTCTTCGGTCTGTCTTGCTTGTGTCTTCGGTCAGTCTTGTATGAGTCTTCGGGGTGGGAGGACGGGGCGACTGTGGGATGCGCCCCAAAAACTCTGAAAGGCGGCCCCTGAAACCGAAGCCGCCCGAGCCTGCGTGCGTGCAGGTCGGGCGGCTGTGTGCGGGCTTGCGTCGGCCGGCGTGCCGACGCCGCGTTTATTTTCCGATGGCCTCGATGGCTTGGGGCAGGCTCATGGTCTGCTGCTCGCCGGTGGCCATGTTCTTGACGGTCAGCGTGTCGGTGGTGCGCTCGGTCTCGCCGGCCAGCACCACAAAGGGGATGCCGTTGCGGTCGGCATAGGCCATCTGCTTTTTCATCTTGGCGGCGTCGGGGTAGATTTCGGCGCAGATGCCGGCCTTGCGCATGGCGGCGAGGCAGCGGATGGAGTATATCTCGTCGTCGCCGCCGAAGTTGGTCAGCAGCGCGCGCGTGCCGGCCACGGCGTCGGCCGGGAAGAGGTCGAGCTGCGTCATGACGTCGTAGATGCGGTCGGCGCCGAACGAGATGCCCACGCCCGACAGCCCTTTGAGGCCGAAGATGCCGGTCAGGTCGTCGTAGCGGCCGCCGCCGGTGATGCTGCCTATCTGCACGTCTTTGGCCTTGACTTCGAAGATGGCGCCGGTGTAGTAGTTGAGGCCGCGGGCCAGCGTCAGGTCGAGCTCGATGTCGAGCGGGAGTTCGAGCGCGTCGAGGTATCCGAAGAGCGTCTCGAGTTCTTCGATGCCCTTGCGTCCGGTGTCGGAGGTCAGGATGGGGCGCAGCTGCTCCAGCTTCTGGCGGTTGGTGCCGCTCAGCGCCATGATTGGCTGCAGGCGTGCAATGGCGTCGGCGCTCAGGCCCTTGTCGGCCAGCTCGGCGTTGACGTTGTCGAGGCCTATCTTGTCGAGCTTGTCGATGGCCACGGTGATGTCAATCATGTGGTCGGCGGCGCCGATGGCTTCGGCGATGCCGGCAAGAATCTTGCGGTTGTTGATTTTGAGGCATACGTTGATGCGCAGTCGCTCGAAGACGTCGTTGACTATCTGGACGAGTTCGACTTCGTTGAGCAGCGAGTCGCTTCCCACCACGTCGACGTCGCACTGGTAGAACTCGCGGTAGCGGCCTTTCTGCGGACGGTCGGCGCGCCACACGGGCTGTATCTGGTAGCGCTTGAATGGAAACGACAGCTCGCCCTGATGCTGCACCACGAATCGTGCGAAGGGCACGGTCAGGTCGTAGCGCAGACCCTTTTCGCATATCTGGAGGGCGGCCTTGTCGGCACTGGCGGCCAGCGGTGCGCCGGCGCCTGCAAGGAAGTCGCCCGAGTTGAGCACCTTGAAGAGCAGCTTGTCGCCCTCGTCGCCGTATTTGCCCAGCAGCGTGCTCAGGTTCTCCATGGCCGGTGTCTCGATTGGCTGGAATCCGTAGCGGCGGAAGATGGATTTGATGTTGTCGAAAATATAGTTGCGTCTCACCATCTCGAGCGGCGAGAAGTCGCGTGTTCCTTTCGGAATGCTTGGTTTTGTTACCGATGCCATTGCGTTTGTGGTTTGTGAAAATACGTATGTTGACGCGCCCGGTGCGCGGCGGGCAAATTTACATCATTTTGCCGAAATTAGTCGCCGCCGGCAGCCGTCCGTTGCGAGTCGTAGAGGCGGATGAGGTAGGCCACTTCGCTGTCGGAGAGCGGTGTCGTGCCGGCGTCGGTGTGTCGGTCGGCGCCGATGCTGCGGATGGCCGACACGATGAGAGCCACGCCGGCCGTGCCGAACGCGACCATGCGGTCGGGCGGAATCATGCCGCGATATTCGAGGTCGGTGCGCCACTGGTTCTGCTTCATGCGCGCATTCTGCGAGGCGTCCCAGGCAGCGGCCGAGGGCGCGGTGAGAGCCGTGCGCGTGCTGCGGCTGACGTTCTGGGCTGCTATCAGCTCGTTGCGGTCGGCCGGCGCGGGCAAGTAGCGCGACATCTCGGCCAGCCTCTCGAATCTCGGCCTGATGATGACCTCGGGCAGCATCGTGGTGTCGGCGCGCATGAAGACCGACGCGGCATAGTCGGCGCCGGCGTCGGGCGGCACCACCAGCACGGCGGGCGCAAAGCCCACGTGAGCCACCGTCAGCGTGTCGCCCGCCGCCGCCTCCACTACGAACCGCCCGGCGGCGTCGCACACGTAGCGGTGCCCGCCGCAGCCGACGGTGGCCGAGGGCAGGGCGGTGGCCGAGTCGGCATTGCAGACTATGCCGGCAATGCGCACGGCGTCGCCGCTCTGTGCCGATGCGGCAGTGGCCGCGCCTATCAGGGCGGCTATGACGAGTGTCTTCGATGGCATGACGCTTATGTTTGCGCCGCAAGATAGCAAATCCCAAACGCACTCTCGAACGAGATTTGTCAATGTTGCAGAAAGCGGGAGTCATCAGGCATGAAGGCAGTAAGAAAACCGGCGTTTGGGTCGTCCTCGAACCATATGACTTTGGCAAATGCTAAGGAATAATGGCGTGCAAATGATATTTCTGCAACGAGCCAACCGAAGCCATACGTCAAGACCAAATATTTCGCACCTTTGGGGCTGACCTTTATAAACTTGTTGGTTGAATTAAATTAGCGAATATTTTATCTGCCCAATCGGACGATG
>CALYZD010000111.1 GCA_945607565.1 uncultured Bacteroidales bacterium
GTCGTCGAAGCCCTCGAACATGTAGAGGTGGTGGTCTTCGGCGCAGTAGACCAGCAGGCCGGATGCCAACTTATTCGTCGCAAAGCGGTAGTCGGGATCATCCGTGACTAAGTCCATCTCCTCGCGCTTTTCGGCAAACGAGCGAGCATCGAGCAGCTGCGGAACCGAGTAGTCATAGCCGGCAATGGCGGTTATTCCGACTCCGAAATCAGTTTTTATCGTTTTCATTTTTTCAGTATTAATTCGAATGTCAGTACATCTTTTTGCCCGTCGTCGGCAATATTGGTGCGATAGATGTGGTATGGCACATTACTAAACCCATCGATGGTGCATGGGTAGATGTCACCAACCTCGATGAAGCCGCTGTACCCTTGGCCTTCATATTTAGCGGATTCGAGCTTTCGGGGCGATGCAAAGACACGATAGTGTGTATTATATCCCTCCGCCTTCGGAAGATTGACGCTGCCGGACAGGTTGACGGGCAGGATTATGCGGTTTGCGGCATCTTTGGCCATTTCATTGATGGCCTTCTTGATGTCATCGTCCGAGCTTTCTCCGGGCAGGCCGGCCACAATCAGCGGATAGGCAAAATTGACATTCAGGCTGGTCGACACGTCGGGGGTCACGGGCTGCGTCTTGCCGTTGCTGTCTATGTATGTCTCTTTGTTGACGTCCGACACCGTCACCTTGTAGGTAGTGCTCTGGGCAATGGGCTCACATTCGTGCGTTATTTTGCCATTCTTGAGGTCGGCGGCGAAGTACGTTTTTTTTTCTCCGCCGCCCGAGAGAGTAATCTCATGAATGTCGTATGACTTGCGCTGAACAGTGATGGTCAGCGTGGGCGCGACGATTTCGAAGCCCTGATGATAGGTGCTGCGGGTGTTGACTGTCATGGTGACAAGAGGCGGCTTGGGCGGATAGAGAATTTTTGTGAGCATCTCGCAGATTGGCACTTTATCAAAGGTCTCGCCCACGCGGATGCCGCCGTGCGCCTCCACCATAGGCTCATCGTTGGAGTAGAGGGTTGCCTCCTGCACGTCGCGCATCTGGTCTTCGAGGCCGTCTATCATGTCGAGCTTGCCGGTGACAGGGTTTATTTTAAGTTTTGGCATGGCTTGTCAAGGTTTTTAGTTTTCGAGTTCAAGTTCTTGCTGCTGAGGCGCGTCAAAGAGATGCTTGTGCAGTGCTTTGATGGTTTCCTTTTGGGCGGCAAAGAGGCGCAGAATGTCGAGCACTCGCGCAAAGTCGTCGTCGGGTATGTTGCGAAGCCAGCTGTGCACGCTGTCGATGTCGGGTGTGCGCTCGTCTTCGGGCTCTACTTCGACCGAGGGCTGTGCGGCCGGTGCTTGCGCGGCCGGTGCGTCGGGCGCGTCAGTGTCGGCATCGAGCATTCCGAGCATACTGTCGCGATCCACGCCCAGCAGGCGGCCGAGCAGGCCGGCATTGCGGCGCAAGAGTGCCTGCCCCGCGCTTGCCAGCAGGCCGCTGATGGCCACTCCGGCAACCGAGTTCTCGGGCTTTAGCTTTTCGAGCTCGGCAATCTGATCTTCGTAGTCTTCGATGTCGGCGCGCAGTTGGGTTATCTCCTTGCTCTTGGCGGCGGTGTCGTCGGTCAGGCGGCGTATTTCGGCTTTCAGTTCGCGGCACTCGTCGAGCAGTCGCTCGTAGTTGCGTTCGCGCTCGCGGTCTTCAAATTTCTTTTCGATGGCGCGGTCGCGGTAGGCCAGCACGGCGCCCAGTCCGCCCGTGGGGTCGTTGTCGAGGCCGTCGAGCGAGGCCGTGTCGACGCCCAGCAGGCCCAGCAGCCCGCGGATGTCGAGACGCGGCGCCATGGTGGCCTGTGCCGCCTGTGCGGGCTGAGCAGGCACCGGCTGAGGCACTGCCACACACCGGCTGCTGTCGGGCTGTTGCTGTGGCTGAGGCTGCGCGTAGACGGGCGCGTCGGCAAACTGCGGCTTAATCTTGATGTCGGAGGTCAGCAGCGTTTTGCCACGCGAATCGCGGGCCGACACGCGGATGAGCGCAATGTTGTCGTTGCCCAGCAGAGTGTCGAGTTGCTCGGCAAACTGCTTGGCGCACGGCCCTTGCGCGTTGGAGCCCTTGAAGTAGACCGAAAAACTGCTGCTTATCTGCGGGTTGAGGGCCTGAATCTCGTAGTAGAGGCGGCGGTTGTCGAGGCCGCTTATCTGTTGCTTGACGTCGGCGGCGGCCTGAACTATTGCCATTGTGCTGTATTTCATTTGCTTACTCTCTTTTTGATTGGTGAAATGCGGATGAAGTCAAGCCTAAAGAGCGGCGTCGAGCTGTCGGGCTGATAGCCGTCGCGGCTCACGGTCTTGACTATGATGTAGTTGCGCAGCAGGCGGTTGACGCTGGTCCCGAGCGTGGCCAACTGCTGCTGCGTGGCCTGAATGCAGTCGGTGGGCGACGAGATGCACACTTCGTTGGCATCGTCGAGCATGTCGTTGTTCGAGGCGCGGATGCCGGTCAGGATGTAGGTGTCGTTGCTCGCGTTGATGATCTTCAGCGTCTTGCCAACCGACACGCTGCACGGCGTCACCACCGTGTCGTAGCCCAGGGCCTTGTAGCGCGCTTGTTCGAGTTCTACAAGTCTTGCAATCATAAACTGTCGATTTTAAGATGATTAATATTCGATGTAGAGCTTGGCCGTGTAGCCGTTGGTGTACTCGCTTTCGCCGTCGGCGTTCTTGGCAAACTGCGAAGCGTTCTTCTCCTCGATCAGGAACCGCAGCGGCGCGCCCTGATCCACCCGGAGCGGCTTGGGCAGCACAATGCGCAGCGTGTTGAACGTCCCTTTCGAAAGTTCGTTGGTCACGCAGAGTGGCGTGTTGTCGGCCACCACCACGGTGTTGTTGACCGTGGCGCTGACCGTGCCGATCTGCGTCGAAATGATGTCGCGCGGTTCGTCTTCGCCGTCAATCTCAAGCCTTTTGAGCCGGCTGTTGGCGTCGGGAATGGCGTTGGCCAGGAACGACTTGATTTCTTTCACTTCGGCCGGCAGCACAAACTCGGCCTGAAAGACGTCGCCCCACCTGGCACGGTTGGGAACTTCTATTTTGCAACAGTAGATCATCGGTTCTCAAGCACTAAGTAGAGTTTGAAATCAATGTCCTTGTCGGTCGGGTTGGTGACGCTAAACTCCAGTTCCGACGAGCGGGCCGGGATGTTGTCGGCCGCAAAGTCGTAGGTCGCTTCCTGGCGGCTGACCTCGCCGGTGAAGGCTATCAGGCTCAGGTCAAAGTCGAGCGGAAGAATCTCATTCTGAGCTATCTTGAGCGATGCCGTCACCTGCGAAAAATCGGTCGAGGCGTCGCGCGGCGTCACGAACACGCCTATACACTTGGCATAGTCCTGTCGCAGCTGGTCGGTGAAGGTCTTGGAGTTGATGACGTCGGTCGACGTGGCCTGTGTCACCTCGTCGCCTTCGGGCCTGGTGGGCTCCTGGGGCGCGGCAGCCGGCGCATCGATCGAATATAGGCCTATAGTGTAGTAATCGCCATCGCCCATCGGGCCTTTGTGGTCCGGGAAAGAGCTACTCAGGTCAGTGGACGGCGTCAGGGTGCGGGACTCATATCGCGACTTTATGAAGTCGCCGTTTTCGTCGGTGCAACCAAAGGTGAAAACACCTTTGCTACATCGGGCGCGGAAGTTGCAATCGAACCCATTTTCGCGAGCCTTCCAATCAAGAAGGTAGACGTTGACGGCTTCGGCACTCAGTTTTTTCCACACATTGTTGAGTGTTGCGAAAGCCGCGGCAAATGCTGCCTGATAGTTGTAGATGTTCCGGTCTCGGTTGTATGCGTTCAGCGCGAGGTTGTATCCCGTCCACGCCTGGCAGGCCTCTGTTTTTAGTTCGTAATCCGTCTGCCACTTAGCGTGGTCAACGTCGTAGTTTTTGTTTGCATCGTCCAAGTACGTCTGGCAGGCCACGGCGTAGGCTTCATTGACGAGTGCCTTCGACTGTTGGAAGCTCATCTGCTGGATGAGCGGTATCTTTTTGGTCTCGAAAAAGTCGAAGCCGCGCGATTCGTCGACCGGCTCGTCGGAGCAGACAAAGACGACGTTGTAGTCGTTTTCGCCGCCGGCCGCCGAAATCTTGATCTCGCTGAAGTCGACGTTGATGTTGGCTTCGAGGGCCACCTTTTGCCAGGGCATCTTGTTGATGCCATAGGGCGTGTTGGTGCAGAACGGCAACACAATCAGATTGCGGCATATCTGCCGGCCGCCTATCGAGATCGAGATCACATCGTCCTGTTGCTCCTTGAAGGTGAAGATGCCATCGTTTTTGTTCTCGAAGAAAATGTAGCGCACACTCTTGGCTCCGATGGGCGTGGTTTCTTGGTTACCTTGACAATAACCTTTGTCGGCTCAACGATGGTGTGCTTCACCACGGCCACCGTCGGCTTTATCACCGTGTCCTTGACAAGGCTTGCCGTGGTCTTGACGGCAAGCTTGGTGGCGGACACCGGGTTGATGAGCGTTGCCGGATTCTTGACAACAGTCTTGACCACCTTGGCCGTGGTCTTGGCCACTGCCTTGACCGGTGCCACAGTCACGGCCTTGGCGACTTTGGTCGTCGTCTTGGCCACTGCCTTGACGCCTTTGCCCACGGCTTTGGCGGCTTTCTTCAGGCCTTTGCCAATCTTTTTGAAGAATCCGTTGAGATGAGATTCGGGGCAGGCGACGCAAGCGCGTGCCAACGCATCGGCACGGGCATTGTCATCGTCCCAATTGTCTATCACCCCGTTTAGACTTGATACAAAGCGTCTTCCCTCGTCATGACTGTAAAAGAACTCGCTCGGCGCGGCCTGAACCACGCCGCACAGGTGTCGGAGATAGCGACGGTCGCAATCCTCGTATTCCTCGCCGCTCAGGCCGTCGTAGTAGTCGAAGCCGTAGAGCACCGACGACACCACCAATTCGCCCAGCTCGTGGCCGCTCAGGCCGTGGAGCGTCTGCTTGTCGATGGCGGTCTTGCGCAAGCCGGTCTTGGCATCGGTGGTTACAGTGCGAGCCTTTTTCGCCGCCGCACGTGCGCGGTTCTTGAACTTGCGCAGCACGGTGTCTGAGGCGGCTTCGGCCATCTCGGTCTGTGGCAGCACGGCCGCGGCCACGGCCATGAAAAAGCCGTTGTAGTGGTCGCCGTCTTTGCCGTCCTCGGTCAGCACAATCTTGCCCTGCTTGATGAGCTTGGCTTCCTGCTTGGCCATCAGTCGGACGGCGTTCTCGCGGTCGGCCGTGTCCCAGTAGCGCAGCACGTAGTCGAGCATATCCGAGAACTGCTCGGGATTGCGGTAGCTCTGCAACAGTGCCGGGCTGCCGTCGACCACGGTCTTGGTGCGACACAGATAGTTGCGCAAAGCTTCGCAGTCGTCGGTGTTGTTGGTGCCGGTGTAGTCGGTCAGGTCTTCGCCTGTCGTCACCGCGTCGATGTTGCGCTGCTGCGAGTGCAGCGATTCGAGCGCGCCGACTGTGCCGAAGCCGCTCGTCAGCCGCTGTGCCTGTTCGCCGGCCATGTAGCGCACGGCCGTCATCTGGTCGAGGCCGTTGAGATATTGAATATCGATTCCTTGTATCATATTGCTTTAAAAGTCTTTGATTCGGGTGGGTGGTTTTTCTTCGAAACAGCGGTCGAGCACAGGGTCGCACGTGTAGTAGCCGCGCTCGGTCGGCACAATCACATAGACGTGCTGATAGTAGCCGCGATTGTTGTATTCGGCAATGCGGAATCGGAACGGGATGTCCAGATTGGTCAGGATAGAGCCTATCAGCGTGGCGTAGCAGTCGCAGTCGCCGGCGCGGTCGTAGAGCGTGCGGAGCGGACGACGCACCTGTTCGCGCAGGCTGCTGTCGCGCTCGTATTGGATGTAGTTGTAGACGAAGTTCCAGACCGATTCGACGGTGTCGCGCACCGTGTTGCGTCTGAGCCAGCGGCTGAGGCGGGCCGTGTCGGAGAGCGTTGTCCGGACCACCTCGCGCATCAGCCTGACGGTGTCCTCGACAGAGCCGCCCGGAATGACAATGTTGTCGGTGCGCAGCAGTTCGGTGCGCGGCGGCAGATAGGCCGAGTAGTCGGAGAAAGGTTTGAGGCTGCGACGGCCGTTGCTCACAAGGCCGAGGTTTTGCGTGGCGTCGTCGGCAAAAGAATGGGTGACGCTGACGTTGAGCGTCCCTCCCACTACGGCATCGACGCGCACGCTGAGCAGCTTCTTTATCTGCTCCAAATCGCCGTTTATCACATTATAGATGTTGTCCGAGATAAATTGCAGCAAGGTGGTTATCGGGGCTGAGATGTTGAGGCCTTCGAGCTTCGACGTGCCGTTGGCCGCAATGTCGACCTTGGCCGCCGCCGGAATGCTGAGCGTCACAAGTTCGGTGCCGTTGACGTAGGCCGCGCCGCCTTTGATTTCGACGCTGAGTCGCCCCGATGTCGGATTGCTTATTTCGACGCCCACCGGCACCGAAAGCGACCAGTTTTTGACGCTCGGAATGCCGTTGATGTATGGCTTGAAGGTCACGTTCTGGGCCAGGTCGGACACGCCGCTGACCTTGCGCCACAGCATGGCGATGCCCACGGCGGCGGCTCCCAGTATCAGAAAGATTTTACCTTTGTTGTTCATTGCGTTGTTTCTATGCCGCAATGATACGACAGGCCGAAAGCGTGCAATCCCTTTAAGTCCCTTTAAGTCCCTTTAAGTCCCTTTAAGTCCCGATAAATCCCTTTAAGTCCCTTTAGCGAATTATGTTAATGATTTATTCGGCGATTGGCCATGACCAAAAGCAGCAAACGGAAGCCGCCGAAAGAGAGTTGCGGCCACAGATAGTTGCATGATGTGACAACTTTATTATAGTGTTGGCGGATTCTATCGCATTATCCACGCGCTTGGGATGAGGGTGGAGGTGGTGAAACCAATCTGATTTCACCCCCTCCGGCGGTCTTGGCCGCGCAGCTCGAAGTAGTTGCACATCTCGTAGAGGCGGCTTTGCACGCGGTCGCCATAGATGGTGGACAAGGCCGAGAGCGGATAGTTGGAGGTCAGCAGCGTGACGCGGCTGCGCAGGTCGGCCCGACGCTCGATGATGGTGCGCATCACGTCGACACGGTTGCCCATGTGGATGCTCTGCGTGGGCTCGGCCCCGAGGTCGTTGAAGGCGGCCACGGTGCGGTCTGTCCACGGCGAGAGGTCGCCGGTGGCTTGGTAGGCATCGCACACGTCGCTTGTGCCGCGTGCCGTCCAATGCAGGCGCACAGGCGTGCCGTCGGCGTAGAGGTGTACGTTGTCGATGGTGGTGTAGCGGTCGAGCACTTCGAGGGCGAGCGTCTTGCCGGTGCCGGTGTTGCCGGCGAGGTAGATGCCGGCATTCAGGTTGCCGCGCCTGACTTGCCGTGTGTCGGGGTCGAGGCACTCGAAGGCCGCATCGCCATGCACCCAGCGAATCAGGTTTTCGAACACCCAGCGGTTGTCGGCATTGAGCACGAAGCCGGGGCACACTGCCCGCCCGATCATCGTCAGAGCTTCGAGCGCACTGGTCATGCGGTAGGGCGCGTAGGCTATGCGGACTATCGGCGGGCACTGCCGCCGCGCGTGTGTGATTGCTTGCGAAATTGTTTGCATTGCCATGATTATCAGTGTTTTATTGCCAAATTTGATTTACGTTTATCGCCCCGGCTGCCGGGCCTGTGCGGGTGGCCGCCGCTGACGCCTGTGCGCCGCTGACGACGTGGTTGTCGTCGTAGTTGCCTTCGAGCACGCGCCGCCAGTTGGTGTCGTTGGTCAGCAGCCAGTCGAAGGTGGCGCGCCAGCTTCCGCCGCCCGCGCCGGTCAGGAATCGCGAGGCCGACATCCGGTTGCAGAGCGTAACCCAAGCGTCGAGGCCGCCCATTTCGGTCAGTCGCGCACGGAGTTTGCGCCGGCGCGACTGGTTGCACGTCGTCACACGCGGCAACTGCGGGCACAGGCGGTTGAAGGTGTCTACTGCCGCCGTTAGCTCATCGGCGTCAGCCTCCTTGCAAGCCGGACTGTTCTCGTCGGGCG
>CALYZD010000112.1 GCA_945607565.1 uncultured Bacteroidales bacterium
AAGGCAACCTGCAAGATGATTATTATTGGTATGCCATACTTAAAATTCTTGTGCATTGTTTTGTGATGCCAAAGCCGCATACCCGCCCATGCTCCTATGCTGCCGCCAATGACTGCTATCAGCAGAAGTGTAGCCTCCGATATACGCCATGTGACTATCGTCTTCCTCCTTCGCGTCCTCCGGCACACAAGCGTGCATCGTGTCGCGCGGCTTGTCTGTCTCAAAGACGTAATCGCCCTTTTGACCGGGCAGCACGGACGTGTGTTTCTCCGGCTCGCCGTAGACCTCCAAGGGAATAAAGTCAAAGGCGCGACACCGCGCGCCATTAATGTAGTGCTTGCAGTCCTCGCACAAATAGGGACGTTATATTATTATACTTCTCATGCCGCAATTTTACGACTATTTTTTCAAATAACTAAAAATGAGCATATCACAGCAAATCGGCGACCTCGTGGGGCGCAAACTGCGACGGCTCAGAGCAATTTTTTCAGTTGCTTGGCTTTGTCGTCGCGGTCGAGGCGGGAGTAGATGGTTATCAGGTACTTGATGTAGTTTTTGTTGTCGGGGTCGATGGTGCGGAGCTTTTCGATGCCGGCCTGAGCCTCGCGGTAATCTGCTGATATTCTTTTCAGATCGCGGCGCAGATAGGCATAGGTGGTCGCATTTTTTTTCTTCTCGTATTCGGCCATGGCGGCCTTGTAGCGGGCCTCGGCCTGGGTGAACGTGCCGACCGACAGATATTCGAGCGCCGAGCGCTGCATCGGGTTGTCGGTGAGCGCCGACTTGCAGATGGCTTTCAGTTCGGCCTCGGTCTTGGTCTTGCCGACTTGGGCAAAATATTTGTCGAAGCATTTTGACCTGACATCAGCCACGTCAATCGAATCGTAGAACGTGGCGAGCCGCTCGGGAGCGTAGTCGAGGCAGAGAAGGGCTTTGCGGGCTGCGTAGTCGGAGCCATAGAGCGCCGGAGCGGCTGCGTGGTCCATGATGCCCAATGCCTGCGACGGGCGGCCGGTCTGGATGTAGGCATCCTCGAGCATTACGGCTATTTCGGCGGTAGGGTACGCGGCAAAACATCGGGCGCCATACTGGACGGCCACGTCGTAGTTGCGCGTGTGGTAGCCGGAGAGCGCAATGTGGTGATTGAGAGCCGAATCGGGCACCTGCCCCTTGGCGATGAGCTGCGTGTAGATTTCGGCGGCCTCGGCATATCGACCTGCGGCAAAATGTTCGTCGGCAAGGGCGCGCTGCTGCTGCATCACGACGCTTTTGGACGGGCCGCACGCTGCAACGATGGCTGCGGCCGACAATATGAGGAGTATTCTTTTCATTGTTCTAAATTAATGATAATGACCCGTTTTGTGGCAAACGCTCAACGCCGAGCTCAATCGGTGTAGTAGCCCGAACGCTCGTAGTAGCCATAGTGCCTGCCATAGTATTTGCCGTAGCCGTACTTGCCATAGCGGCCATACTTGCCGTAGCCCATCGAACTTTTCTTGACGTCGTTGAACAGCAGGCCGACGCGCTCGATGCCCTCGGCCTTGAGCGACGCCAGCGTTTCCTTCATCATGGTGCGGTCGGTATAGTCCTGACGCACGACGAAGACGAGGACATCGGCAACGCGCGCAACCATGTAGGCATCCGAAACGATTCCCATTGGCGGAGTGTCGACTATGATGACGTCGTAGGTCTGGCGCAACTCGTCGAAGAGCGTCTTGCACCTGTCGCTCATTATCAGTTCGGCGGGGTTGGGCGGGATGATGCCGGCTTGGACGATGAAGAGATTGTCGCCGTGCTGCTCGGTGATGTCGGCAAGGGCGCAACTGCCGGCCAGATAGCTCGACAGGCCTTCGGACTTCTCGATGTCGACTATTTTGGACATGCCGGGCCTGCGCATATCCATGCCGATCAGAACCGTCTTTTTGCCGCTGAAGGCATATATGGACGCGATGTTGAACGCCGAGAACGTCTTGCCCTCGCCGGCCATGGTCGACGAGACGACAATGACTGGCGTCTTGACGTCGCGCACCATGAAGGCGAGCCTCGAACGCAGCCTACGGTAGGCCTCGGCAATCAGCGACTTGGGGTGCTCAAGGACTACGCGGCTCGTGAGCTTGTCGTTTTGAGTCACCTCGCACAATATGGGGCAGCCCGTCGATTTGACGTCGTCGGAGGTGCGCACCTTGGTGTCGAGCCACTGCTGAAGCACAATCAGGCCCAAGGGCAGGGCTATCGCCAGCACCAGCACTATCATGCGGTCCCTGCCCTTTTGCGGCGAGATGATGCCGATGCTCATGGCAGGGTCGATGATCTTGTGGTCGGCAGTGTTGGAGGCCTTCTGAATCTGCGACTCTGACCGCCTGCGCAGCAGGAAGTTGTATACCTCGTTGTTCAGATTGTATTTGCGCTCTATGCCAAGCAGTTCGCGTTCGGTTTCGGGCAGAGCGAAGAGGCGTTCGTTGCACTCGTCGACTTTGGCCATGAGGTCTGCGCGGTTGTCGCAGACCATCCTGATGTGGCTGCTGACCGACTGCATCAGAGTGTTTTTGGCTATCTGCAGACGCGACATTATCTCGCTGCTGGCCGGGTTGGACGCGCTGCCATAAGTGTCCTGATAGGACATGCGGTCGCTGTTGATCGACATTATCTGGTTGAGCTGCGTGGAAATGACGGGGCTTTTGGTGTCGAACATGGCGGGAGCTATGACGCCGGAGAGTACCGAATCGTTCGAGAAATATTGTTCGAGATAATGATAATAGCTCAGGTAAACGTCCAGCGTGCGTATCTGGGCCTCATAGTCCTGCACCTCCTTGAATAGCGCCTCGCCCTTGGAGCTGACCGTCTGCTGTATGCCGTGCTGGGTGCGGAAGTCGCTCAGCTGCGAGCCGGCCAGCCTGAGCGAGTCGGAGATGAAGCCAAGCTGGTCTTCGATGAAGCGGATGGTGTTGCTGGCAATCTGGTTTTTCTGGTTCAGATTGTCGGCTATGTAGGTCTCGACCAGCGTGTTGAGAAACTGGTTCAGCTTCTGAGGATTGGTGCCGTTGATCGTCAGAGTGGCGATGGTCGAGTTCGATTTGGGATTCATCGACACATTGAGCAGGTTCTGATATGACGCCACGACCTGCTCGGGATGCCGGAACACGAAAAGCATCTCGCCCTCTGTCTGATTTTTGGGGTTGACGACGCTGAAGGCTCCCCACGGCATCACCACCGGCTCGCCGAACTTGTGACGTTTGGAATATTTGTGCTCTTCGCCATCGTCGAACATGACCGAGTCGACACCTGTGGAATAGACATGAGTGCGCACGGGGTCGGATGTGCTGAACGAGAGGACGTAGTACGTCGAGTCCTTGATGTCGATGCTTATCGGCAGGTTGAGCATCTGGACGTGCGTTGAGTCCATCACCACATGCACCGACGGGCGGTAGGTCTCCGTGGCTTTGAAGCGTCCCTGATTGTAGTACGAGATGTAGAAGTCGAGCCGCTGGATGGCCTTGCGCACCATGGTCCACGAGCGGAGAATGGCCAGCTGGTTCTCCATGTTCTGCAAACCGGGGTTGAGCATGAAGCCCGTCAGAATGGCTTGGTCCTTGACGGGTGCGCGGGCGTTTTCGTCGTCGATTATGATGGAAATGGTCGAACTGTAGACCGGCGTCTTGTAGCGATGATATATAGTGACGGCAACCATGCCGACCACAATCGTTATCGCAAAAACCCACCAGAAGTGCAAGGCGGCGAGGGCCACTCGCTTGGGGGCGATTGCAAAAGAGTCGTCGTTTGTGGTTTCAATCACGTCTTCCTCGTTTCTCATAAGATTGTCTGCGTTGAGTGGTTAGAGACTTTTGAATAACAAATAGAGCGTCACGAGCGACGACACGACCGATATCATCGTGATTGGCGACAGCGATTCGCCCAGGCCGAACATCTTGACACGTAGCGGACTGACGTAGATGACGTCGTTGGGATAGATGTAGTAATATTCGGAATTGATGATGTTGCGATCGGTCAGGTCGAGGGTGTGGATGGTGGCGGTGCCTTCCTTGTCGCGGCGGACCACCTGCACTTCGCTGCGCCTGGCGTATGACGTGAAGCCGCCGGCCATCGACACGGCATCCCAGATGGTCATCTGGTCGCGGGTCATGGTGTACTGCCCCGTCTTGTTGACTTCGCCCAATACCGATATCGAGTTGGAGGCCAGCCTGACCACCAGCGTAAAGTTCTGGAGCTGAGCCGAAATGGCGTCGCGAATGCGCTGCTCGGCCATCACCAGGTTGCAATCGGAAAGGTTGATCTTGCCGACATAGGGGAAGTTGATGTTCATGCTGTCGTCAATCAGATAGTAGTAGAACTTGCTCTCGGCCTGATTGGTAGAAGTGGTGGCGCCGCCGAGCGCAGGGTTGTAGAATACAGACAACTTGGGATCGAGCGTCGTGACACGCACAAAGAGGTAGTCGTTGGGCTGAAGCAGATAGCGGTCGGTGATGTGCTCCATCGGGGCGAAAGTGGTCTTGTTGTCGCCGGTTTTGTCCTGAAGCAGGACGACTTTCTTCTGAGGCACGCACGCGGTGAGCAAGAGGCCTGCCACGAATGCCGTCATCAGCGACGCCCGTTGGAACATGGACTTCTGAGTTGTCTGATTTTTCATGTCTAAGTGTTGTATCCTTATTGAAATGGCGGTTGAAAGGCAATCGATCGTGCCCACGAGCATCGTCTGCGCCACGGCCGATTCCATTTTATCGCGCAAAGATAATAAAGTAATGTGCTCTGATGTGGTTTGGCAAAAGAAAAATAGACCGGCAGACATCACAAAAAAAGCACCTGCAGCGGTCGGTGTTCCGATGCAGGTGCCGATGAGTTCGTTGACAGTGCGGACGGCTTAGCGGCGGCGCTGTTGCTGCTGCCTGGCCATTTCCTCGATGCGCTGTGCCCACTTCGACTTGCGCACGGGTTTCTTCTGATTTGCCTTGAGCTTGGCGAGGATAGCCTCCTCGTCGATGAAGAACTTGCGGATGATGACGGTCTGCGCCACGGTGATGAGCGTCGATATGAAATAATAGTAGCACAGGCCCGAAGCGTATCCGTTGAAGAAGAACAGGAAGATGACGGGCATCATGTACATCATCACCTTCATGCCGGGCATCTGCTGCGAGCTTTGCGTCATTTCGGAGTTGAGCTTGGTGTAGGCGGTGTTGATGAGCGACATGAGCAGACAGAAGAGGCTGACGTGGTCGCCATAGAACGGGATGCTGAACGGCAGGTCGAGGATGGAGTCGTAGGTCGAGAGGTCGTCGGCCCAGAGGAAGCCCTTCTGGCGGAGCTCGAACGATGCCGGGAAGAATCGGAACGCGGCCAGCAGAATCGGCATCTGCAGCAGCATCGGCAGGCATCCGCCCAGCGGACTGACGCCGGCTTTCTTGTAGAGGTTCATGGTGGCCTGCTGGCGCTCCATGGCTTTCTCGGCCGGGATGCGCGCGTTGATTTCATCGATTTGCGGGCGGAGCACCTTCATCTTGGCCGACGACTTGTAGCTGCCATAGGTGAACGGGAAGAGCACCAGCTTGATGAGCAGCGTCAGCAGCAGGATGATGAGGCCGTAGCTGGCGATGTGCTGCTCCAGATAGTCGAACACGGGGATGATGACCCAGCGGTTGAGCCACCCGAAGATGCCCCAGCCGAGCGGGATGAGCTCGGTGTATTCGGCGTCGCCGAGGCTCTTGAGATAGGAGTATTTGTTGGGGCCGAAGTAGAAGTGGAAATCGGCGCTGCCGTTGTCGAAGTTGAAGGGCACGCCCAGCTTGGCCGAGACGCGGCTCAGGAGCGTGTCGGTCTCCGAATAGGAGATGGAGCGCAGGCTGGCGCCGCCGAACGACTCGTCGGCAATCAGGATGGAGCTGAAGAACTGGCCTTTGAAGGCTATCCAGTCGATTTTCTGGCGGATTTCATCGTCAAAGTCGCCCTTGCCCGAGATGGACTCGACGTCGGCCTGATGGAAACGGTAGAAGATGCCGGAGTTCTGCACCTCGAGCTGGCGCGCCTTTTCGAGCGGCAGCATGTCGACCACCCAATTGATGTCGATGGCCGACGAGTTGATGCTGAGCGAGTTGCCGAGATTGCGGGCTCTGATGCCGAAGTCGACAAGATAGCAGCTGTCGTTGCGGAGGGTGTAGACGTAGTCGAGCGAGCCGTCGCCCACCGGCAGCGAAAAGATGACGGTGGTGGTGGTGTCGGTGACGGCCGCCGGCAGCTGCCTGAAATAGAGATCGTTGGTGTTGAAGGCACGATTGTTGTGCACAAAGGTGAAGCCGAACTCGTTGCGGCTGCCGTCGAAGAGCACCACGGGGCGACCCTGGGCGTCGTTGAAGTCCTTGAGGGTGACGGAGCGTATGCGCGCGCCGCGGCTGCTGAAGGTGAAGATGGCGTTGGCGGTCTCGACGCTCGTGCACTCCTCGCGGCCCTCGACCGACGAGGCCAGCAAGCCGTATCTGGCGTTCATCGCGGCGGCCTGCGCGGCCGAGTCGGCCGTGGCGGTGTCGGGCAGCGAGGCGGCGGCCTGCGATGCCTGCGCGCGGTTGATGCTGTCGAGCCGCAGGGCCTCGACGCGCTGGAGCGAATCGTGATAGGCCTGCCACCGGAGCTTGTCGGCCTCGCTGGGCTGGTTGATCCAATAGAAGCCTATCAGTATGAGAAATATCAGGACTAGGCCTGTGATGCTTTTCTTGTCCATTAAGTAGTGTTTAATTTGGGTTTAAGAACGATTATTTGACGTTGGCGTTGGAATTGATTGCGGCATCCACAAAAGCCATGAAGAGCGGGTGCGGCTTGAGCACCGTGCTGCTGTATTCGGGGTGGAACTGGCAGCCCACAAACCAGCGGTGCGTCGGGATTTCGACAATCTCGACCAGACCCGTGTCGGGGTTGACGCCCGTGGCCTTCATGCCGGCCTTTTCGAAGTCGGGCAGATACTTGCTGTTGAACTCGTAGCGGTGGCGGTGACGCTCGCGGATGAGCTCGGTGCGATAGGCCTCGTAGGCCCTCGAGCCCTTGGTCAGACGGCATTCGTAGCCGCCCAGACGCATGGTGCCGCCCTTGTTGGTGATGGTCTTCTGGTCTTCCATGATGTCGATGACCGGATAGGGCGTGGCGTGATCCATCTCAAGCGAATTGGCGCGGTCGAAGTGGAGCACGTCGCGCGCGAACTCGACCACCGACATCTGCATGCCAAGGCATATTCCGAGGAACGGAATGTTGTTCTCGCGGGCATGGCGCACGGCATACATCTTGCCGTCGATGCCGCGATGACCGAAGCCGGGCGCCACGATGATGCCGTCGAGGCCGGCGAGCTTGTCGGCCACGTTCTCGGGCAGGACGTCTTCGGAATGTATCAGGCGCAGGTCGAGCTTGCGGTCGTGATAGGTGGAGGCGTGGATGAGCGCCTCGGTGATGGACTTATAGGCGTCGGGCAGCTCGACATACTTGCCCACAAGGCCAATCTTGACAGTGCGGGTGGCGTTGCGCATCTTGTCGAGAAAGAGGACCCAGTCCTTCATGTCGGCCTTGCCCTTGGCGGGCAGCTGGAGCTTGCGCATGGCTATCTCGTCGAGCCCCTGCTCCTGCATCTTGATGGGCACCTCGTAGATGCTGCGGACGTCGACCGACTGGATGACGGCGTCGGGGTCCACATTGCAGAAGAGGGCCACCTTGCGGCGCAGCTCGACGCTCAGGTCGTGCTCCGAGCGCAGCACGAGCACGTCGGGCTGGATGCCGTTTTCGAGCAGAGCCTTGACGGAGTGCTGCGTGGGCTTGGTCTTGAGCTCGCCCGAGGCGCGCAGATAGGGCACGAGCGTCAGGTGGATGAACATGGCCTTGTGGCCGAGCTCCCACTTGAGCTGGCGGACGGCCTCGATGTAGGGCAGCGATTCGATGTCGCCCACGGTGCCGCCTATTTCGGTAATCACCACGTCATATTTGTGGTGAGT
>CALYZD010000113.1 GCA_945607565.1 uncultured Bacteroidales bacterium
ACGCATCGAAGAGGTTGTAACGCAACAGCAACTCTTTTTGCGACACAACGTGAAAGTGTCGGACATAGCAGCTGAACTATTGACCAATCGCCTATATGTTTCAACTGCCATCAACGATGAAATTGGCGTACCATTTTCAGATTACATCAACAAAAAGCGAATTGACTATGCCATTCAATTGATGCACACAAATCCGCAGATGACAATGTGCGAAATTGCCGACCGCTCCGGCTTCTCATCCGATAAATCTTTTTACCGCAACTTCAAGCGTTTTACAGGCAAATCACCCAAGAAAATCGATGAGTAAGTGGGTGTTTTTCAGCGTGAGGGATTTGGAGGGAGGAAAATGGACGATTCCCACTACCAGGGCTCGTTAGGGACTTACACCCGTTAGATGATACACATGCTGGTCAAACGAAAAACCGCCGGACGCTTTGCAGCGCCCGGCGGCTCGGTTTTGCATTTTATATGCTTGAGTGAACTTTATGAATTTGCAGTTCTCAGTCGGCATAGGCCCAGCGGGGGTCGCCTACGCCCTGCGGGAAGTCGATGTTGGTTATGGTCAGGTCACCGCTTGCGGCATCCTTCACCTTCGGGTCATTCTCGCTGAAGCCTGACGGAGCCGAGGTGTAGAACGTGCCATCGGCCCATAGGTTGGTCGAGTTGGAGTAGGTGTTGCCCAAATACGACTCCTCGGCAGTGATGTTGCCGGTCTTGGCCCACGAGCCTTCGGGAGCGGCATAGAATGTCGTGCCGTCGGGGGTGCCAATCTGGTCGAACACGCACTTCTCGAACGAAATCTTGCCACCGTTTTTCATACGAACCACGCCCGAGTTGTTCGAGTTATCGAACGAGCAGATGCGGAAGAACGTACAGTTGGTGAACTTGACGTCGGCTGCCACCTGGATGCGGAGGAATGCGCGTGCGCCGTTCATGAAGGTCGAATTGCTTACGTTGAGTTCGGCAAGTTCGCCGCCGCGGAAGTCGAAGAAGTCGCCGCCATCGCCCGGGATGCTGTCTACCACGCAGTTGGTGATGGTGATGGTTCCGAACAGAGCCTTGGCGTTGTTGTAGATGAAGTTCTTCTGATACTTCCTGATGAGGCAGCCGTTGAGCGTGATGGCCGGGATGCTTACGGCGCCCTTGGCTTCGAATAGCTGGCCCTGAACGCTTTGGGCTTCAACGCCCTCTTCGTTGGTGGCGATGTAGGTACCGTTCATAATCACGTTGTTGAGCGTCAGCGTCACACCTTCGGTGGCGGAGTTGAAGCGGCCGCTGATGGTCGGGCGGGCCGACGGCTTGAAGCCCGAGATGGTGAGCGGACGCGTCATGGTGTAGTCGCCAATCACGAATTCGGCTTCATCTACGATGATGTACGATTCGTAGCTGGTGTCGTTCAGCTTCTCAATCAGGTCGTCGCCGGCATACACAGGGCACGAGTCGCCGAAGTCGACGAGCGTGGTGGCCGTCATGGAGCCGCGCACCTTGTCGCCCTTGTAGAGCACGATGCTGTATTCGGTTTCGGGCGTCAGGCCGGTCAGCTGGGCCACGCCTTCTGCCTTCTCGCTGTCGGAGAGCTGATAGTCCTGCGGCTCGCCGCCTTTGGCCGTGTAAGTGATGTGCGTCACTTCGGAGCCAGCGGGCCAGCGCACAATCACCGTCTTGGCGGTCACGTCGTCGTCTTCGCCGGCGATGATTATCTGCTCGGTAGCGGTCTTGAACGAGAAGTACATCCACACGCTGCTGATCTGGCCTTCGTTGATGGCCATGATGCGGCCGTAGTATTTGGTGTCGCCGTCGAAGCCTGCCTTGATGTAGGGCGATTCGGTGATGCCCGATTCGCTCACCACTTTGGTGCTCTCGAAGTTAACGGAGTCGGTTGCCACCTCCACGGTGTAGGAGTCAACGTCGCCTTTCTGCTCCCACGTCAGGCGCAGCGAAGTGCGACTCTGTACATTGGCCTTGACCTGGCTGGGCGAGAAAGCGCGTGCATAGTCGACGCTTGTAATCGGGTCGTCAACATCCTCGCATGCCACCATGGCTACGGCGCTCATGCAAAGGGCTGCTTTGAAAAATATCTTGTTCATTGCGTTTTCGTTTAGTTATGTTTTTCTTTTTGTGTCTGCCCGGCGCGCCGGGCAGACACTTTAGAGTGGTTGCTTAATGCTTATTGATATTGAGCATCGTTCACGAGCGAGCCGTTGCTCTTGTCGATGAAGGTCTGCCAGATGGGCCAGAACTGATAACCGTCCGGGTTGTTGAGGTAGAGAGCCTCCGACTTGGTCTTGAGTGCTTCGCCCTTGGTTTCGGTCAACCAGTCTTTGGGGTCGTAGCCTTCGAGAGCCGAGCCCTCCTCGTCGGTGTCGCCATGGTTCATGCCATAAATCTGGAGCGTTTCCGAGTCGTCAGCTACCTTGATGTAGAGTTTGGCAGGCAGGTCGGCATATTTGCCGGTGCGGGTGCCCAGTGCCACGAGGTCGGCCTTGGTGGCATCGAGTTTGGTTTTGAGCAAGTTCCAGCGGATGAGGTCCATCTTGCGGAGCATCTCGCCTGCAAACTCGAAGCGGCGCTGATCGACAATGGCGTTGAAGAATGCCTCTTTGGATGCGGTGGCCGATGCCATGTAGGCGGTTACCTTTTCGGCGGGCAGAGCGCGGTCGAGGATAGGCTTCAGGTACTGTGCGGCGTTGGTGGGGCCTTCGAGTTCGTTGATGGCCTCGGCAGCCATCATATACACATCTGCCATGCGGAGCACCTGCCAGTTGATGCCATCGTCGTTGCTCGACGTGACGCGGCGGGTCATCCATTCGTAGCGCAGCTTGCCGAAGCACCACTTGTCGGCGCTGCGCAGAGCCTGCACGGGCTGTCCGTTAGCGTCGGCGTTCTGGCCGTCCTGCAGGTTCCACTCGTAGGGCACGCAGGTGATGTCGCGACGAGCATCGTCCACGTCAAAGTCGTAGAAGAGGGTCGGGATGGGACCATTGGTACCGCCCTGAGCCTGACCTGTGTACTTGTTGACTTTGGTGTGCTTAACGCCAAAGGTGTAGAGCACGCGGCCGCGGCCATCGGCAAACGGAATTTCGAAAATCGATTCGTTGCCGGCCGTCACGTCGTCTTCGCACAATGCGTGGAACACGTCCTCAAAAGCACCGAGCTTGCACGAACCGCTTTCGATCACTTCCAAGCACTCCTGCTTGGCAATGGCGTACATCTTGCTACGCTCCAACTCGGGGTCGGTCGAGAGGCTGATGCTGCCGTCGGCGCGCTGGCAATAGCCGCCTGCATAGAGAGCCACGCGGGCACGCAGGCCTTTGGCAAATGCCTTGCTGACACGCTCTACGCTGCGGACGGTCGAGTTCTCGTTGGGCCAGGGCAGATACTGAGCTGCTTCGTCGAGGTCGGCCAGCAACTGCTTGTAGATGATGTCGCACGACGATTTGGCAATGTAGACAGTCTCGCTGTTGATTGGCTCGAAGCGAGCGGGCACGTCGCGCCAGGCCTTCACGAGGTCGACATAAATCATGGCGCGCAGGGTGATGGCCTCGCCCAGCAGCTGCTCGAGCTCGGCATTGCCCATGCCATACTGACGCAGACCTTCGATACACATGTTGGCACGTTCGATAGCCTCATAGAGCTTTGCCCATGCGTTGTTGTCGGTGTTCATCTGGCCGTTCTCGGTCTGAGCGTTGTAGTTGCAGAGGCGCGAACGGTCGTCGTCGGTCTTGTCGAGCGTGTTGTACCATTCGGCATCGGTGTTCATGCCATATAAAGGCAGGAAGCGGCCTCGGTACGAGTTGGTTTCGGCAAACGACACGTGGATACCCATCACTGCGGCTTCGGCCAACTCGGGCACCGAAAAGATTGCCGACGAGTCCATCGACGATTTGGTCGGTGCTTCAATGGCGTCGTCGCAACTGCTGATGATACCCGACATTGCGACTGCCAGCGACATATATACTAATTTCTTCATTGTTTCTCTTTAGTTTATCAGGTTAAAAATTCAAGCTCAGACCAACCACCAACTGGCGGCTCTTGGGATATGCCGAGTAGTCGACGTTGGGTGTGAGGGCTGTTTTGGTACGAGTCGAAACTTCGGGGTCGAAACCGGAGTAGTCGGTCAGGCAGAAGACGTTGTAGGCCGAGCAGTAGATGCGGAAGTTGTCGATGTAGACCTTCTGCGTGATGCTCTTCGGGATGGTGTAGCCCAGTGTCAGTGTCGACAGGCGGAGGAAGGATGCCTTCTCGACTGCCCAGTCGGAGAAGATGAACTTGCTCATGTAGGGCGAGTGCAGCGTGGTGCCGGCATTCATCTCGGCCAGACGGGTCGGATCGTTGCAGATGGTACCGTCGGGGTTGAGGTTGGTCCAGCGCTTGCCTTCGGCCATCTCGTCAATCATGTTGCGGTTCGAGTATTTCGATGTAGAGGTGTACTCAATCTTGTTGGCATTGTAGACGTCATTGCCAATGCTGTAGTTGAAGTTGGCTGCGAGGTCGAAGCCGTAGGCACGGGCATTGATGCTGAAACCACCGGTCAGGTCGGGGTTGGCATTGCCAATGATGGTGCGGTCTTCGTTGTCAACCTTGCCGTCGCCGTTGAGGTCTTTGAGTTTGATGGAGCCGGGGCGTACATCGCTGCCATCAACAGTGTTGTCGGCCACACCCTCTTTCAGAATCCACTGCTTTTTGGCAGCGTCAAAGCCTTCAAAGTCGCTCACTTCGTAGCGACCGTCGTAGCGGTAGCCATACATTTCGCCTACGCTTCCGCCCTTGGCAATCCAGTAGTCGGTGCCCACCTCGGTCGATGCCCACTGCGACTCGGCGCCGAAGTCCTGCATCTGACCAAGGTCTTTAATCTCGTTCTTGTTGAGGCCCACGTTGGCGCTGATGGTCAGGCCGTAGTCGGGACGGTCGAACACAACCCAGTTGACAGATGCTTCGAAACCTTTGTTCTCGGTCTCGCCCATGTTGCGGTACTGGGTGTCGTAGCCTGTGCCCGACACGGGGAAGTTGATGAGCAGGTCTTTGGTGGTGTTGAGGTAGAGTTCGGCCGAACCGTTAATCTTGCCGTTGAGGAACGTGAAGTCGAGACCTACGTTGCGCGTAACGGTTGTTTCCCACTTCAGGTCGGGGTTGGCCATGGTCTTCGACGGATTCCAGAAGCTGGAGTAACCGTTGATCCACTGAGAGTCTTTGGTCTCGTAGCTTTGTACCATCTGACCGGCAGGAATATTGTTGTTACCGGCCGTACCGAGCGAGAGGCGGAGCTTGAGGTCGTCGAGCCAGCCCTTGGTGCCTTCCATGAACGACTCGGACGAGATGCGCCATGCCAGAGCGGCCGAGGGGAAGTAGCCCCACTTGTTGCCTTCGGAGAACTTGCTCGAACCGTCGGCACGGAACGTTGCGCTGAGCAGATATTTGCTTTCAAAGTCGTAGTTCAAGCGGCCGAACACCGAGAGCAGCTTGTCGTCGGGCGACAGGTTGTTGTCCACAGAGTTGGCTTTGCCAAGTGCCGAAAGGCGGAATGCTTCGTCGGCAGTGAACGATTTGGGAAGACCCTCGACCTTGTTGGTCTGCACTTCCTGCTTGGTAATCAGGTATTCTTCGCCCACCAGCAGGTTCAGGTTGTGATCTTCGGGCATATATTTCTTCAGGTCGACGTTGACGGTGTTGGTGTTGCGGATTGTTTCCTTCTGAGTGTTGGTGAAGATGACGGCAGGCGAACCTTGGTTCTCGGCAGCAGCCGTGTTCTTGATGTAGTAGGTCGACAAGCCATAGAAGCGATGGTCGTTCATGCGGTAGTCGTCGTAGCCCACTTCGGTCTTCAGCTTGACGCCGTCAACCACTTCCACCGACAGGGCGGCGGCCATGTTGAAGGTCTTGCGTTTCTTCAGACGGTCGTTGTCGGCAAGGTTCTCAATAGGATTGTAGAGCGTCGAAGCCGGGTCGGTATCGTCCGAAGCCACGTTGGTCAGGCCGTCGATGGGGAACGGAGCGTAGAGCACGGCGTGCTTCAGGCGCGAGTCGGCCGACGACACTTCAGTCTTCGACTCGTTGGAGCCACCACCAAGCACCTTGGTCTTGGCAAAGCGGAACGAGAAGTCGAGACCCACACGCTTGTGAGGTTTGGCGTTCAACTTGAGCGAAGCGTTGTCGCGCTTGAAGCTCGACATCTGCATGATGGCTTTGTCGTCTACCATGCTGTAGCCAAAGGAGTATTTCATCTTGTCGGTGCCGCCTACAACCGAGAGGTTGTGGTTGAACGTGTGGCCGATGCGGCCGAAGGTCTGCTCCTGCCAGTCGTTGGTGGGCACGTTGTCGTACTGGTCAATGTCTTCCCAGTTGCCGAAGAGATCGGTGAAGGCCGACGGGTTGGTCTGGTCATACTTCTTGGCCTTGAGCATTTCCAGCTCGTAGTTCCACTTCACATAGTCTTTGGCGCCAAGCACGTCGAGCGAGTTGGCCACCTTCTTCCACGAATAGTAGGCATTGTAGGTCACCTGAGTCTTGCCCTCCTTGCCGCTCTTGGTCGTGACGAGGATAACGCCGTTGGCACCGCGCGAACCGTAGATGGCCGTCGACGAAGCGTCCTTGAGCACGTCGATGGACTCGATGTCGGACGACGGGATGTCGCTGATGTTGTCGACGGGGAAACCGTCAACGATGTAGAGCGGTGAGTTGTCGCCCGTGATGGAGCCGCCGCCACGCACGCGGATGGTGACATCGGCGTCGGGCGAACCCTCGGTTGTCTGGATGTGCACACCGGCCATCTTGCCGGTGATGGCCTCCATGGCCGAGCTGACCGGCACAGCCATCAGCGATTCCGACGAAACGGAAGCCACCGAACCGGTCACGTCCTTACGCTTCTGAGTGCCGTAGCCCACGGCCACCACCTCGTTGAGGGCGATGTTCTCTTCCTTGAGCACTGCGTGGAGGCCGGTGTTCTGCGCACCAAGGCCGATGGTGACAGTTTCAAAACCGATGCACGAAATCTGCAGGGTTTTGCCCGACGGGCTCTCGACCGAAAGTGAGAATTTACCGTCCATGTTGGTAATGGTACCGAGGGTGGTCCCGGTCACCACTACCGACGCGCCCGGGAGTGGCAGCCCCTGTTCGTCGACCACCGTACCCGACACTTGCGACGACTGAGCGAAGGCTCCTGCAGCCACAAGCAACATCAGTAACAAACTAAATACTTTGTTCTTCATAAAGGTTTACATTTAACAATTTACTAATTAAGAGTATCACCTCGCGCCTTTGCAGCGCAGCGTTTGCACACGCGCTCCGACCGCATTTTTGCATTAAGATGACAATGCAATTATATACACTACTTAACACTGTGGAGCGTCATAGAATGTCGGGATATGGTGGATGATTTAACATTATTAAGCCTCGTTAACAGTCTGCATTTGCTTGTGAATGTGAATAATGACGATTTAACCCACCGTTTTTTTGCACCTTTTGACCGACTTTGTCGGGGTCGAAACGTGTCAACGTTTGCACAGCGACACGGTTAACAACTGTTCACGCATCGGTGCACAATCCGTCCACCTCGCGCCACGCACAGCGTCCGCCGCCGGCCTCCGCCCCACCCTGCCA
>CALYZD010000114.1 GCA_945607565.1 uncultured Bacteroidales bacterium
TCCTTTCCAAATGTTTTCTGAGCATTTTTGTGTTAATGTGTGTTATAGGGTTGAATGATTGGTGGTTGAATGGAGGAAATTTCAAGCAGAATGGGGCGATTTAGCATTTCGGGGGCATCGGCTTGCAAGGGCGGACTTGATACGGACTTGATACAAACAAATGTAAGATTGATTTCGTAAAATTGGCCACTCAAAGTGCCGACTTTTGCCGGCATCAACCAAAAGTAATCGGGACAAAAAACATGAAAATTTTTCGTCTGGAGCAGATACCGACACTCGATGCAGCCACCATTGCCGGCGAGCCCATCGAGTCTATCGACTTGATGGAGAGGGCATCACGGACTGTGGCGGAGTGGATCGGGCAGCGCTACGGCAACGTGCCGACCTTCGTCGTGTGCGGGCCGGGGAACAACGGTGGCGACGGGCTGGCCGTGGCGCGCATGCTGGCCCGACAGGAGGGCAGCCAAATAAATGTGGCGATATTTTACGGCAAAAGCGGTCGTCTGTCGGCCGACGCGCAAACCAACCTCAACAGACTCGAACAGAACGGATTATCAGTCACAAAAGCGACAGCAGGCGACACCATTGAACTGCCCGAAGGCACGCGCCTGATTGTGGACGCCTTGTTTGGCAGCGGGCAGAACCGGCAGCTCGACCAATGCTGGCAGCCGCTTGTGGACGCCATCAACGCGAGCGAGGCGGACGTCATCAGCATCGACATGCCATCGGGACTGGGGCGCGAGGATATGCTCGAAAATTATAATCGTTTGATAATCAGAGCTACGCACACCATTTCGTTCCAATGCCCAAAATTGGCGTTCATGCTGGCCGACGCGGCTCCTTTTGTCGGGCAATGGCACGTGACCGACATCGGTCTGCTGCCGCAAGCCATCGATTCGACACCTGCGCCGTTCGAATATGCCGACGCTTGCGAAATGCGTAAACTACTGAAACCAAGGTCCAAACACAGCTACAAGAACAACTTCGGCCATGCGCTGCTTGTGGCCGGAAGCGAGGGCATGATGGGCGCCGCGCGTCTGGCCGCCGAGGCCTGCCTGCGCAGCGGAATCGGCCTGCTGACAGTGGCCGTGCCGCGCGTGGGCCTCGACATGATACAGACTTCTGTGCCCGAGGCCATGGCGACGGTAGTCGGCGACAAGCATTGGGAGCATCTGCCTGACACTCAGAAATATCAGGCATTTGGAATGGGGCCTGGACTAGGCCGCAGCGACGCCACCCGAGCAACATTGACCCAGACGCTGAAAGCCATTAAGCATCAGGACGTTGCAGTACTGGACGCCGATGCACTCTTCCACCTCGCTGCAATGCAATGGCCCGAAATGCCGCCACGGACCGTCATCACACCGCACGCCGGCGAGTTTGACCGCCTGACGCATCGGCATTCGTCGAGCTACGGACGGCTGATGACGGCCATCGAATTTGCCACCGAACACAGGATTTGCGTCGTGCTCAAAGGCGCGCACACGGCGGTCGTCTCGGCCGAGGGGCGCGTCTGGTTCAATTCGACGGGCAACCCCGGAATGGCCACGGCCGGCAGCGGCGACGTGCTGACCGGAATGGTGCTGGCCCTGGCTGCGCGCATGGACTCGGCCTATGACGCGGCACGGCTGGCGGTCTACCTGCACGGGCTAGCCGGCGACATTGCCGCAGCCGAACACGGACAGACGTCGATGCTGGCGTCGGACATCGTGAAGAACATCGGCCGCGCTTTCGTGAGCCTGCAAGGCGGCATCTGACGCCGCACTCAGTCGGACACGCCGTAGACATCAGCCCGCAGGCGCCGGCAGACGTGCCCGAACATGGCCGGCAGGATGCCGCCGGTGGCCATCAACCGCAACTCGACCGGAGGCAGTGCGGGCGAATATGGCGGCTGGACGTAGGGCAATCGGCACAGCTCGAACCCATGGCGCTCATAGAAACCGATGCGCCGCCGGGCCATCTCGCCGGCGTGGGGAGGCTCCACCTCGAGCACCACGGGCCGGTCATGCAAGGCCAAAAAAGCGTCGATGGCGTCGCCGCCCAAGTTGCGCCCGCGCAGATGCGGCTCAACGGCGAAATGCTCCACATAATCAAAGCCTTCGAGATGCCAGGCGGTCAGCAGGCCGGCAAAGGCACCGTCGAGCCGGAGCGCGTGGCAGGCGAACTCGGGACGCGACCGCGCCATGTCGAAAACGGCATCCGCATCGCGGCGCTCCTCGGGCGGAAAGGCCGCGAGGTAAAGATTAGTGAAACTGTCACGATAATCGAGGGCTGATACGAAATCCATCAATAAACTCAATTTTATATTCAATATCTAAACGAGCTTCCGCCCAAAAATTCGCGCAGAATGGATGTGGGCGGAATCGTCTCGCCGCTCATCGGCTTGAAGTAGCTCAGGAAGCGCAACAGGCGTCGTGCCTCGGCATATTCGGGCATGTTGGGCTGCACCTCGAGCAGCAGCGGCTCGGCCTGCGACTTGAGCACCGCCATCTCGTAGAGCAGTGCCGAATTGAACATAACATCGGCTTCTTCCTGATTCGGATAGATGTATTTGTCCTCGCCACGACGGACGCTCGGCCAGCGCGAAATGGTCTGCTGAGCCGAGTAGCCGCGATATTTGGAGTCGCGCACCATGCGGCGTATCAGACGGTTGTCGGTGGTGTTGATGCGCGTGAGCGAGTCGAAATTGATGCCGGCCAGGGGCGACACGTAGATTCGGAACTTGTTGCGCGCCGGCACAAGATGCGTCAGCTGGGGCGTCAGACCGTGGTTGCCCTCGATAATCAGCACATGATTGTCGCCCATGCGCAGCCGCTCGCCGTCGTAATAGCGTTCGCCCGTTTCGAACGAGAACTTCGGAATCTCGACCTCCTCGCCCCTGAGCAGAGCAAGCATCTGATTGTTAAACAGCTCGACATCAACGGCTTCGAGCGCCTCGAAATCGTAGTCGCCGTTTTCGTCGAGCGGCGTTTCGGTGCGATTGACAAAATAATTGTCGAGCGACAGATTGACCGGCACGATGCCCGCAACCACCAGCTGCACAGCCAGTCGCTTGCCGAATGTGGTCTTGCCGCTCGACGACGGGCCGGCGATGAGCACAATCTTGACCTCGTCGCGGCGGGCGGCAATCTGGTCGGCAATGTTGGCTATGTTCTTCTCGTGCAGGGCCTCCGTGATGGCAATCACCGAATTGGCGCGGCCCTGGGCAATGGCGTCGTTCAGGTCCGACAGGCGCGAGATGCGCAGCAGCCGCTGCCACTGCCCGAACTGTCTGAAAACGTTGAACATCTTGTCCTGCTGCACGATGGGCGCCACGCGGAAGGCGTCGTTGGGGTCGGGCAGGCGCATGAGGATGCCACCGTGATATGGCTGGAGGTCAAACACATCGACTATGCCGGTGCTCGGCACAAGTTCGCCGTAGAACATCCCGACGTGCTCGCCCAGGAAATTGATGGTGGTATACATATCGCCGTGCTGACGAAGCAGGCTGGCCTTGTCGGGGCACGACTCGAAGAGCCGGAGCGCCTCGGCCGTCTCGACCTCGCGACGCACGAACGTCTCGTTAGCGCTGACAATCTGATGCATACGCTCGCGGATGGCGGCAATCTCGGCGTCGGCGATGGCGCTGCTGTTGTTGCGAATCACCTCACAGTAAAGCCCTTTCGACACCGAATGGTCGACAAACAGGCGGCCGTCGGGCATCAGGTCGTGAACGGCCGAATCGAGTATGAAAATCAGGCTGCGGATATACATTCGCATCCCTTCGGGATTCGTAACATCAAAGAACTCAATGGTTTTTGGCTGAAAGACACGATAGCCCAGGCCCATGGTCTTGTTGTTGACCCGGGCTCCGAGAATGGTATATTTCAGGCTGACGCCGAAGCGTGTGGCGACCTCGGCCAAACGCAGGCCGGCTTCGATGTGCATGACGCTGCCGGTGTTGATGCAGCGGACTGGTATCTTGCTCATGTTTTTTATGATTTATATTCTGATTACTGACTAAATTTTGTCAATTTACTACTGCGCCGCCATTCATTTCACCAGCGACAGACTGATGCGGCCGCGTTGCAGATCGACATCCTCGACCTTGACCGTAACATGCTGATGCAGACTGACAATGGTCGACGGGTCGGACACAAAACGGTCGGACATGCGGCTGATGTGCACCAGGCCGTCCTGCTTGACGCCGACATCCACAAACGCCCCGAAAGCCGTGATATTCGTCACTATTCCGGGCAGTTCCATGCCGGGCACCAGATGCTCGATCTTGGTCACGCCCTCGGCGAAACTGAATTCGGTGAGCTGCTCGCGCGGGTCGCGGCCGGGCTTTTCGAGCTCTTTCATGATGTCGGTCAGGGTCGGGAGGCCGGTCTTGGCATCGACATAACGATTCAGGTCAATCTGGCGGCGGAGCGACGCGTCGGAAATAAGCGCCTCGATGGTGCAGCCCGAATCCGACGCCATGCGCCGCACTATCGGGTAGGCCTCGGGGTGGACGGCCGAGTCGTCGAGCGGATTGGACGCGCCCGGAATGCGCAGAAATCCAGCACATTGCTCAAAAGCCTTAGGGCCGAGCCTCGGGACGTTCCTGAGTTCGGCGCGCGAGCGGAACGGCCCGTTGGCGGCGCGATAGTCCACGATGTTCTGGGCCAGCTGCGGCCCGAGTCCCGACACGTAGGTCAGCAGGTGGCGGCTGGCCGTGTTGACATTGACCCCGACCAGATTGACGCAGCTCTCGACCACCGCGTCGAGCGAAGCCTTGAGCCGCGCCTGGTCGACGTCGTGCTGATATTGCCCCACACCAATCGACTTGGGGTCAATCTTGACCAGCTCGGCCAGCGGGTCCATCAGGCGGCGGCCTATCGACACTGCGCCGCGCACCGTCACGTCCTCGTCGGGGAACTCGTCGCGGGCGGTCTTGGAAGCCGAATAGATGGACGCGCCGTCTTCGCTGACGATGAAGATGCGGACGCCGGCGGGCAGACCGGCCGAGCGGACAAACGCCTCGGTCTCGCGCGAGGCCGTGCCGTTGCCGATGGCTATGGCTTCGATGCCGTATCTGGCCACCAAGTCGCGCAGCACGCCGACGGCCTCGGCCTGCCTGGACGCCGGTGCGGGCGGATGCGGAAAGATGGCGGTGTGATGCAGCAGGTTGCCCTGAGCATCGAGGCAGACCGTCTTGCAGCCCGTGCGAAAACCCGGGTCGAGCGCGAGGGTGCGCTTCTCGCCCAGCGGGGCCGACATCAGCAGCTGCCGCAGGTTCTGCACGAAAACCTTGATGGCTTCGGTGTCGGCAGCCTCCTTGGACTGCGCGCCGAACTCCGTTTCGATTGCCGGCTCGAGCAGACGCGCAAACGCATCTTCGACAGCCATAGCCACCTGACGCGACGCGTCGGTCCGCTTCTTGACAAACAGACGGCTGAGCCGCTCCACGGCCTGGGCATCGTCGGCGGGCGCAATCGTCACCTTGAGGAAACCCTCCTTTTCGCCACGGCGCATGGCCAGCAGCCTGTGCGACGGGCACTTGCGCAGCTGTTCGCTCCAATCGAAATAGTCCTTATATTTTATGCCCTCGGCCTCCTTGCCCTTGACCACGCGCGATGTGACCACCGCCGTGCGCGCAAAGACGGCACGGACGGCGTCGCGGGCCACGGCGTTCTCGCTGACCCACTCGGCCACGATGTCGCGCGCGCCCTGCAGAGCGTCGTCGGGCGTGGGCACATCGGCGTTGACGTAGGGGGCGGCGAGCCGCAGGGCGTTGTCGGCGTCCTGCTTCATGAGCATCCTTGCCAGCGGCTCAAGGCCCAGCTCGCGTGCGCGGACGGCGCGCGTCTTGCGTTTGGGCTTGTAGGGCAGATAGATGTCTTCGAGCTCGGTGGCGTCCCACGTCGAGTCGATGCGGCGGCGCAGGTCGTCGGTCAGCGCGCCCTGCTCCTCGATGGTCCGGACGATGGTCTGCTTGCGGCGCTCCATTTCGGTCAGGCGGTCGAGCTGCTCCTTGACCTCGGCCACCTTCACCTCGTCCATGCTGCCGGTCATTTCCTTGCGATAGCGGCTGATGAACGGCACGGTGGCCCCGTCGGTCAGTAGGCCGATGACGCCGGCTACGTGGCGCGCCTGCAAACCGAGGCGTCCGGCTATCAGGCCTGCAAAAATATCATGCATTGGCTGTGTGTTGATTGGTTTTGTCTGATGCGAAGATAAACGGATTTTGACAATAACAACCATCGGCCCTGCGCCCGAAGATGCAATCCGGCATCAAACAAACGAACATTGTGACGGAAAAATGCTGATATTTGGTGTCCGCAAACCGGCCGGCCGCACCTTGGCCGCGCCCTTTTTCGAACCAGCCTGCCGCTAAACGCTTGGAAAGGAAATGATGCAATCGCAGATAATATTGCCGTCGGCGCCGCTGCGCCCATTCGTGCACCACTATTGGACCATGCAGGCCGATGGCAACGCCATGGAACTGAACATAATGCCTGTGGGCTGCATGAAGTGGATGTTCCACCGCGGGCGCCCCTTCACGGTCAACGGCATCTTCGACGCAGGCAACTACGCATCGGTGTGCGGGCAATACGACATGGCCGCCCACGTGGGCATGCAGGGCCACACCGACCTCATCTTCGTCTTCTTCAGGCCCTACGCCATGAAAATGGTGACCGGCATCCAGTGCGACAAGCTCAACAACGCCAACATCGACATGGACGACCTCGAACTGCCCGAATTTCACAGGCTCAAGCAGATGGTGGCCGACACCACCGACAACGCCTCGGCCATCCGCATCATCGAGGACTTCATCGCCGGCCGGCTCGCGCGCCAAGACGACAGCGGCTACCTGAAGCAGTTCGAGGCCATCTACCACGCCATGGAGCTCCGCCCCGACCTCTCGCTGGCAAGCATGGCCGAGACCGCCTGCATGAGCGAACGCCAGCTGCGCCGGGTGTTCATGGAGCACATAGGCCTGGCGCCCAAGCACATGATGCGCATCCACCGATGCCTCGCCGCCTCTAGAGCCATCCAGCAGATGGACAGCCGCGACTTCACCGACATCGTCTACCGGCTCGGATTCACCGACCACTCGCACCTCTACAAGGAGTTCAAGATGGTGGCCGGAATGTCGCCAACCGACTACCTCGGGCACGTCGAAAGCCTCAAAAGTCACAATCTGATAAGAGGTTACCGCACCTACCACAAATAGGCGTCCACCCTACACTTTGTCCGTTTTTTACACCGACGATTGGCGCGCCGCCCATACTTTTGCCACACTACACGAAGCACAAAACATGAATCTGAATTTTGAAGAGCTCCGCACCGACTGCACGCGCCGGCAAAAGCGCGGCATCCACTTCATCCTTGCAAGCGTGCTGATATGGGCCGGCATCCTCGCCGTCCACCTTGCGCCCATGAGCATCGTGGCCAAAGACCTGTTAACCTTCTGCCTTTCGACGCCGCTGATGCCCATAGCCTACATGCTGTCGCGGCTGCTGCAAATCGACTTCAGCGGCAAGAGCAACCCGCTGACACGGCTCGGCATCATCTT
>CALYZD010000115.1 GCA_945607565.1 uncultured Bacteroidales bacterium
CTTATACATTTTTTAGACTCTTTGATGAGTCAACTTTTTTCAGGATAAGACATCAGCCACGCAACTCGATGCCTGAAATGGAAATTAGGAAGCGTTAAAATTTGTATTGTCGGCAAAGAATAGTAATTTGCAAGCTGTCAAAACAAAAGCCATGAGCAACAGCAACTTCAACATATTCGAGCCCCGCATCCGCTACGACCTCTGCAAGGGGTGCCTGCTCATAGCCAAACCGTTTCTGAACGAACCCTACTTCAGCCGCTACATCATCCTGCTGTGCGAATACGACTCGCACGGCGCCATGGGATTTGTGCTCAACAAGCCCACCAACATCTACCCCGACGAGATGTTCGACACCCTCAACGACTTCCGCGACCCGCTCTATCTGGGCGGCCCGGTGGGCAAAGACAACCTCTACTTCGTACACCGCTACGGCAGGCTGGTGCCCGGCTCGCAGCCGATAGCCGACAACCTGTGGTATGGCGGCGACTTCGAAGTGCTGCAGCAGCTCATCAACCGGCACCATGCCCAGGCGTGCAGCGTCCGCTTCTTTGCCGGATATTCGGGCTGGGACAAGGCGCAGCTCGAGAACGAAATCAGAGACGAATCGTGGATTGTGGCACCGCTCGACAACAGCATCATCTTCTCGCACCTCCACGCCGAGGTCTGGAGCGAATCGCTCAGGCGGCTGGGCGACGTCTACCGCTTCTGGGCCAACTTCCCGCTCTATCCGCAGCTCAACTGAAACCCGCGCACGGCACGCCCCGCGACGCGGCGGAATGTTAAAGTTGCATCGGCCGAAAAAAAAAGTCGTTCGACTTCAATAAAAGTATTATATACTTTTATACATTTGCGACGTCAGGGTTTGAAAAAGTGTGAAAAAGATGGTTTTGGAATACAGCAAACATTCTCCTCAGCTTGTAGCGGTCGACTGCGTCATATTCGGATACATCAGCTCGCAGCTGCATGTGCTGCTCTACCCTCGCAGCTTCGCCCCGGCCAAGGGCATATGGTCGCTCATGGGCGGCTTCATCGGCAACGACGAGTCGGCCGACGAGGCCACGACCCGCGTGCTGTCGGACACCATCGGGATGACCGACATCTACCTGAAGCAGGTGTGCGTCTTCTCGGACCCCAAGCGCGACACGGGCGCGCGCGTGATCAGCATCGTCTACTACGCCCTGATTCGCACCGACCTCTACGACAAGTCGAAAGCGCGCGAATATGCGGCCCACTGGTGGCCCATCACCGAGCTGCCCGAGCTGGTCTTCGACCACCGCCGCATGATAGAGGCGGCGCTCAACAAGCTGCAGGAGAAGGCCAACGGCGGCCTTGTGGGCGACGAACTGCTGCCCGACAAGTTCACGCTGCTGCAGCTGCGCGGGCTATACGAGGCCATCCTACAGCATCCGCTCGACGCCGGCAACTTCCGCAAGCGCATACTGCTACTCGACGCGCTCGAACGGCTGGATGAGAAAGACTTCACCGAGTCGAGAAAGGGAGCTTTTCTATACAGGCGCAAGAACCGCCAGGCGTGATAAACGCTTTTTAACATCGCGAGGCCGCCACAGAGCCCTCGCACAAGGCAGAAACCAATCAATAAAAGTAATACAGACTATTTAAAAATCAGAACAACATGAAAGCATTCGAAAACTTTGAAATCTGGTTTGTAACCGGAGCACAACTCCTCTACGGAGGCGACGCAGTGGTAGCCGTCGACGCCCACTCGAAAGAAATGGTTGCCGGCCTCAATCAGTCGGGCCGAATCCCAGTCAAGATAGTCTACAAAGGCACGGCCAACTCGAGCAAGGAGGTGGAAGCCGTGATGAAAGCGGCCAACAACGACGACAAGTGCGTGGGCATCATCACATGGATGCACACCTTCTCGCCGGCCAAGATGTGGATTCACGGCCTGCAGCAGCTCCGCAAGCCGCTCATGCACCTGCACACGCAATACAACGAGGAGATTCCGTGGAACACGATGGACATGGACTTCATGAACCTGAACCAGAGCGCGCACGGCGACCGCGAGTTCGGACACATCTGCGCCCGCATGCGCCTGCGCCGCAAGGTGGTGGTGGGATACTGGAAAGACGCCTCGACGCAGGACAGAATAGCCGTATGGGCACGCGTGTCGGCCGCATGGGCCGACTCGCAGGACATGCTCATCCTCCGCTTCGGCGACCAGATGAACAACGTGGCCGTGACCGACGGCGACAAGGTGGAGGCCGAGCAGCGTCTGGGCTACCACGTGGACTACTGCCCCGTGAGCGAACTGATGGAATATCACAAGAAAATAGAGCCGGCAGCCGTCGACGCGCTGGTGGCCGAATACTTCAAGGCCTACGACCACAGCAAGGAACTTGAAGACAAGCAGACCGAAGCCTACACCAAGGTGTGGAACGCCGCCAAGGCCGAACTGGCACTGCGCGCCATCCTCAAGGACAAGGGCGCCAAAGGCTTCACCACCAACTTCGACGACCTGGGCGACCTCGAGCACGACGGCTTCGACCAGATACCAGGCCTCGCATCGCAGCGCCTGATGGCCGAGGGCTACGGCTTCGGCGCCGAGGGCGACTGGAAATCGGCCGCGCTCTACCGCACCGTATGGTTCATGACCCAGGGCCTGCCCACCGGCTGCTCGTTCCTCGAAGACTACACGCTCAACTTCTGCGGCAGCCGCAGCTCCATCCTCCAGTCGCACATGCTCGAAGTGTGCCCGCTCATCGCCGCCGACCGGCCCAAGCTCGAGGTGCACTTCCTCGGCATCGGCATCCGCAAGAGCCAGACGGCACGCCTCGTCTTCACATCCAAAGTGGGCAGCGGCGTGACGGCCACGGTGGTCGACATGGGCAACCGCTTCCGACTGATTGTGAACGACGTGGACTGCATCGAGCCCAAACCGCTGCCCAAGCTGCCGGTGGCATCGGCACTGTGGATTCCGCAGCCCAACTTCGAGGTGGGAGCCGGCGCATGGATTCTGGCCGGCGGCACGCACCACTCGTGCTTCTCCTACGACATCACGCCCGAATATTGGGAAGACTACGCCGAGATTGCCGGCATCGAGATGGTCCACATCAACAAGGACACGACCATCGGCGAGTTCAAGAAGGAGCTCCGCATGAACGAAGTCTACTACATGCTCAACAAGGCTCTGAACTGACACTCTCTGACCGCACACGATTGGACGGCCGCCGCGCCCGAGCGGCGGCCGCCAGTCATTTTCACCTGTATTTTTTTAGTATCACAAAAAAACCGTAAAACTTTATGCAAACATTAGATTGGATTGTCATAGGAGCGTTCTTCGTGGCACTCATCGGCATCATCGTCTGGGTGGTCAGCCAGAAATCGAACGACTCTGCCGACTATTTCCTTGGCGGACGCGACGCCACGTGGATTGCCATCGGCGCGTCCATTTTCGCGTCCAACATTGGTTCGGAACACCTGATAGGCCTGGCCGGAGCGGGCGCAAGCAGCGGCATGGCCATGGCCCACTGGGAGATTCAGGGCTGGATGATTCTGATTCTGGGCTGGGTGTTCGTGCCGTTCTACTCGCGCAGCATGGTCTTCACGATGCCCGAGTTCCTCGAGCGGCGCTACAACCCGCAGAGCCGCACCATCCTGTCGGTCATCTCGCTCATCAGCTACGTGCTGACCAAGGTCGCCGTCACGGTCTATGCCGGCGGGCTCGTGTTCCAGCAGGTGTTCGGAATCGACAGCATCACCATCTTCGGCACCGAGGTCGACTTCTTCTGGGTGGCCGCCATCGGGCTGGTGCTCATCACGGCACTCTACACCATCTTCGGCGGAATGAAGTCGGTGCTCTACACTTCCGTGCTTCAGACGCCAATCCTGCTTCTGGGCTCGCTCATCATCCTTGTGCTGGGCTTCAAGGCCCTGGGCGGATGGGACGAGATGCTGCGCATCTGCAGCGCCAAGCCCGTCAACGAGTTCGGCGACACCATGACCAATCTCATCCGCAGCAACAACGACCCCGACTTCCCGTGGCTGGGCGCGCTGGTGGGCTCGGCCATCATCGGCTTCTGGTACTGGTGCACCGACCAGTTCATCGTGCAGCGCGTGCTCTCGGGCAAGAACGAGAAGGAGGCACGCCGCGGCACCATCTTTGGCGCATACCTCAAGTTGCTGCCCGTGTTCCTGTTCCTGATTCCGGGCATGATCGCATTTGCCCTGCATCAGAAATACATTGGTGCGGGCGCCGAGGGCTTCCTACCGCTGCTCGACAATGGCAACCCCAATTCCGACGCCGCTTTCCCGACCTTGGTGGCCAAGCTGCTGCCGGCCGGCGTCAAAGGCTTGGTGGTGTGCGGTATCTTGGCTGCGCTGATGAGCTCGCTGGCGTCGCTGTTCAACTCGTCGGCCATGCTCTTCACCATCGACTTCTACAAGCGCTTCCGTCCCGAAACGCCTGAGAAAAAGTTGGTTGTGATCGGTCAGACGGCCACGGTGGTCATCGTCGTCCTCGGCATCTTGTGGATTCCGATCATGCGCAGTGTGGGCGATGTACTCTACACCTATCTGCAAGACGTTCAGTCGGTTCTGGCGCCGGGCATTGCGGCTGCGTTCCTGCTGGGCATCTGCTGGAAGCGCACCTCGGCACAGGGCGGCATGTGGGGCCTGATTACGGGCATGATAATAGGCCTGACGCGCCTCGCTGCCAAGATATTCTACAGCAACGCCGACGGCGCGGCAGACTCGCTATTCAAATACGTCTTCTACGACCTGAACTGGCTCTTCTTCTGCGGCTGGATGCTGCTGGTGTGCCTGGCAGTGGTGGTTGTGGTCAGCCTGTGCACTCCGGCGCCCGAGGCCGACAAGATACGCGGCCTCGTGTTCGGCACCTCGACGCCCGAGCAGCGCGCCGCCACGCGTGCCAGCTGGAATATGTGGGACGTCTTCCACACGGCCGTCATTCTCGGCATCACGGTGGCGTTCTACATCTATTTCTGGTAAGATATTATTCTGATTATCAATCAAAAAGAAATAAAAACGACAGCCGTGGTGGCAGGCTGCATCGGTCTGCCACCACGCATCGTCGTTCAATCGTCCAACAGACATTAATTCAACAATTTAACTATGCTTGAAGAACTGAAAGAAAAAGTGTTCCGTGCCAACCTCGACCTTGTCAGGCACGGACTTGTCATATTCACCTGGGGCAACGTGTCGGCCATCGACCGCAGCCGGGGGCTGATTGTCATCAAGCCCAGCGGCGTGTCGTATGAGACGATGACGGCCGACGACATGGTGATTGTGGACCTCGACGGCAAGGTGGTCGACAGCCGGCTCAAGCCGTCGTCGGACACGGCCACGCACATCGAAATCTACAAGGCCTTCGAGGGCGTGGGCGGAGTGGTCCACACGCACTCGACGTTCGCCACCGCATGGGCCCAGGCCGGGCGAGACATCCCGAACATCGGCACCACGCACGCCGACTATTTTCACGACGCCATCCCCTGCACCGAGTCGATGACGCGCGAGGAGGTCGAGGGCAACTACGAGAAGGAGACCGGCACCGTGATTGTGCGCCGGTTCGCCAACCTGAACCCCATCCACACGCCGGGCGTGCTGGTCAAGAACCACGGGCCGTTCGCGTGGGGCAAGGATGCCGCCGACGCCGTACACAACGCCGTGGTGATGGAGCAGGTGGCCAAGATGGCAAGCATCGCCTTTGCCGCCAACCCCAATCTGACGATGAACCCGCTGCTGGTCGAAAAGCACTTCAACCGCAAGCACGGCAAGAACGCCTACTACGGCCAGTGAGCCCCCGCAGGGCACCTATCAGCCAAAACACAGAATCACAAAACGTTATTAAATATGAACACTGACGCAAAATCAACCATAGAATCGGGCAAGGCCATCCTCGGAATCGAGTTCGGCTCCACCCGCATCAAGGCCGTCCTGATTGACGGCGACAACAGGCCGATTGCACAGGGCAGCCACGAGTGGGAAAACCAGCTGGTGGACGGACTGTGGACCTACAGCGTCGAGGCCGTGTGGCACGGACTGCAGGACTGCTACGCCGACCTGCGGGCCAACGTCCGCCAGCTCTACGACACTGAAATAGAAAGTCTTGCCGGCATCGGCATCAGCGCCATGATGCACGGCTACATGGCCTTCGACAAGGACGAGAAAATACTGGTGCCGTTCCGCACATGGCGCAACACCAACACCGGCGAGGCGGCCGCAAGGCTGTCGGAACTGTTCGTCTACAACATTCCGCTGCGCTGGAGCATCTCGCACCTCTATCAGGCCATCCTCAACGGCGAAGAGCACGTCGGCAGCATCGACTTCCTGACCACCCTTGCCGGCTTCGTGCACTGGCAGATAACGGGCGAGCGCGTGCTGGGCGTGGGCGACGCCTCGGGCATGATTCCGGTCGACCCGACCACAAAGACCTACTCGGCCGAGATGGTCGGCAAGTTCGACAAACTGGTCGAAGACAGACACTTCGGCTGGAAGCTGCTCGACATTCTGCCGCGCGTGCTGGTGGCCGGACAGAACGCCGGCTGCCTGACGGCCAAGGGCGCCGCGCTGCTCGACGTGTCGGGCCACCTCAAGGCCGGCATACCGGTGTGCCCGCCCGAGGGCGACGCCGGCACGGGCATGGTGGCCACCAACGCCGTCAGGCCACGCACGGGCAACGTGTCGGCCGGCACGTCGTCGTTCTCGATGATAGTGCTCGAAAAGGAACTCTCGAAACCCTACGAGATGATTGACATGGTGACCACACCCGACGGCAACCTCGTGGCCATGGTGCACTGCAACAACTGCACGTCGGATCTCAACGCGTGGGTCGGCCTGTTCAGGGAATACAACGAGCTGATGGGCATCCCGGTCGACATGAACGAGATCTTCGGCAAGCTCTACAACAACGCGCTCAGGGGCGATGCCGACTGCGGCGGACTGATTTCGTACAACTACTTCTCGGGCGAGCCCGTCACCGGAATGGCCGAAGGCAGGCCGCTGTTCGTGCGCTCGGCCGGCGACCGCTTCAGCCTCGCCAACTTCATCCGCACGCACCTCTACGCATCGGTGGGCGTGCTCAAAATCGGCAACGACATCCTCTTCAACGAAGAGAAAATAGCGGTGGACCGCATCACCGGCCACGGCGGCCTGTTCAAGACCAAAGGTGTGGGACAGAGGATATTGGCCGCAGCCATCAACTCGCCCATCTCGGTGATGGAGACGGCCGGCGAAGGCGGCGCGTGGGGCATTGCGCTGCTGGCGGCCTACGCTGCCGGCGGACGGCAGGGCATGTCGCTGGCCGACTATCTGGACCAGGTGGTCTTTGCCGGCAACACTGGCACCGAGGTCAAGCCCGACGCCGACGATGTGGCCGGATTCAACGCCTACATCGAGAACTACAAGGCTTGCCTGCCCGTTGAGGCCGAAGCCGTGCGCTGCAAAAAGCAAAACAATCAATAAGTTAACGTCAACAGAAAGAAACAGATTATGGTATCAGATAACGCAACTCAGCGCGCCGCCGACAACATCCGAATCCTGGCGGCCGCTATGGTCGAAA
>CALYZD010000116.1 GCA_945607565.1 uncultured Bacteroidales bacterium
CCCAGACACGCATGAAGGAGTTGTAAGCCTTCTTTATCCTCCGGCAGATTCTCCGGAAACGCACCAGCGATCTCTTGCCATTCATGGCATTTCATTTTTTTCTCCTGAAATATACGCAAAAACATGGCGGATAACACCATAAGCCTAAAAATAAAACTGATCGACGACGCGTCGGGCGCCGTGCGCGGCGTGACGGCCAACATCGAAGGCCTGAACGACGTGTGCAAGCAAGCCGTCACTCAGACCAAGAAGATGGGCGACGGCATGCAGGAGTCGGCCGGCCGGCTGATGCGGTGTGGGTCTATCCGCGCATCATGGCCTTGCGGCGGCCGTCAGGGCTCAGGGCCTCGGCGAGGCGTGCCTGCCAGCGGCGGAGCGTGGCGAAGAGTGCCTTGCGTCGGCGTCGGGCGGTGTCGTGACGCCGCTTGACGGCCAGCATCTCGCATGCCGACAGCGGCCAATCGGGCCCGGCCAGGTCGGCATAGTGGCGCGCCACGGCGGCGTAGAGCCTCAGGTCGGGCGTCAGTCGTGTCAGCTCTTCGGCGCGGAGCGTGGCAGACGGGCACACGCGGTCGGGGTAGATGTCGGCGCGGTTGATGTCGATGAGCGAGAAGCGGTAGGAGCCGTCGGCCGCGCGGCCGAAGAGCACGTTGCCGGAGTTGAAGTCGTTGTGGAGGATGCCGCGCCGGTGCAGACTGAGCGCAAAGGCGGCCAGGCTGCGTGCCAGCAGGGCGTCGGCGGGTCGGCCGTCGGCCATCAGCACCGACACGGGCGGACGGCTGTCGGCGTCGGACACAAAATAGCAGTGGCCCAGCATCAGGCCCGAGCGCGTCTCGACGCAGGCCAGAGCCTCGGGCATGTCGAAGCCGCGACTGCGCAGCGCCTGTGCGTTGCGATAGGCGCGGGCGGCCTTGGTGGCGCGCAGGCAGCCATAGGCCACGCGCTGCACGGGGTTGGGCAGCTTGTAGCGCTTGACGGCCACCGGCAGCAGACGGCCCGAGGCCAGCCGCACGGTGCACAGGCGCACCTCGTTGCGCGCCGAGTGCACCACGGTGCCCATGCGCGCGAAGTTGTCGGGCAGCTGGCGGGCAAAGCGGCTGATGCTGCCGTCGGCGTCGCGAAGCCGATTGACGGTTATGGATGTTCGCATCATTGCGTTGAGATAAAGTAAGTTGCTATTGACATTGCCGGCGGGGCACCACCCTGCCGTGCCTCGTTTCGAAGCGTTGCTCGAACTCCTCGCGCGAGCGTTTCCAGCGGTTGTGCATCCAGAGGTAGAGCCACGGCCGCGCGGCTGACGGTGCGCTGAAGCAGCGCGAAAAAGGTGCGGGTGATGGCGTGCGGCGGCAGCTATGCGAGGTCGTAGGCCATGGGACGGGACACGCAGCGGTAGAAGCCCCGACGTCGGGCGCGGCTCAGGCTGCCGGGCAATATGTGACGGATGCACTTCATTTCACTGTCAGCGGTTTCGAAATGACGTGTGCAATGTTAGGCTTTTGGAGCCGTGGGGGCGTCATCCGGCGTGGGGCGAAAGTATTCCGGACTTCGCGGATGGGGCCTGGCGGGGGGATATGAAAAGGCGGAGCCTGCGCCCGACGCCCTTGTGGACGTTGTGCGCAGGCTCCGCTATGCTTGCCGGTGCGTGCGGCGGGTCAGAGCTCTTCGCTCAGCTTCTCCCAGTTCTGCATTTCGGCTTCGATGTCCTTTTGCACCTGCTCGTACTGTGCCGACAGCCTGACCACCTCCTGTGCGTCGGCTGCGGCCAGCTTGTCTTCAATCTCCTTCTGCTGCTGCTCCAGGTCGTGGATGCGTGCCTCGCTTCGGGCCACGGCCTTTTCGAGGTTGCTGCGGCGGCGGTTGCGCTCGCGCTGCTCCTCGTAGGTCAGCTGCGGGGCTGACTGCGTGCGAGGCTCGGGCTTGGCGGGCTGCACGGCGGGCTGCGGCGCTGCGGCGGCCTTGCGGCCTTCGAGCTCGCGCAGGCTCTCCATCTTGCGATATTGCAGGAAGTCGTAGATGCCGCCGAGGTGCTCCTTCATCTTGCGGTTGCGGAACTCGTAGACCTTGCTGACCAGGCCGTCGAGGAACTCGCGGTCGTGCGACACCACTATTGCCGTGCCGTCGAAGTCGAGGATGGCCTGCTTGAGTATCTCCTTCGAGCGGCTGTCGAGGTGGTTGGTGGGCTCGTCGAGCACAAGCAGGTTGACGGGCTCGAGCAGCAGCCTGACCATGGCCAGACGCGTCTTTTCGCCGCCCGACAGCACGCCGACCTTCTTGTCGACGTCTTCGCCGCCGAACATGAAGGCGCCCAGTATGTCGCGTATGCGGGTGCGTATGTCGCCCACGGCCACGCGGTCTATGGTCTCGAAGACAGTGTACTCGTTGTTGAGCAGGTCGGCCTGGTTCTGGGCAAAGTAGCCGATTTTGACGCCGTGACCCAGCACCAGCTCGCCCTTGTGCTCGAGCTCGTGCATGATGATGCGGGCCATGGTCGACTTGCCCTCGCCGTTGCGGCCCACAAAGGCCACCTTTTCGCCACGCGCCACCTCAAAGTCGACGCTGTCGAGCACCACGTGCTCGGCATAGGCCTTGGTGATGCCGCGTCCGCGCACGGTGATGGCGCCCGAGTGCGGGGCGGGCGGGAACTTGATGTTGAGCGCCGACTTGTCGAACTCGTCGACCTCGATGCGCTCTATCTTCTCGAGCTGCTTGATGCGGCTCTGCACCTGGACTGACTTGGTGGCCTTGTAGCGGAAGCGCTCAATGAACCGCTCGGTGTCTTCGATCATCTTCTGCTGGTTCTTGTAGGCGTTCATCTGCTGCTCCCAGCGCTCCTGCCTCAGTTCGAGATACTTGGTGTAGTTGGCCTTGTAGTCGTATATCTTTCCGAGCACTATCTCGATGGTGCGGTTGGTCACGTGGTCGAGGAAGGCGCGGTCGTGCGAGATGACCACCACCGCCCCCCGGTAGTCTTTCAGAAAGTCTTCGAGCCACTGTATGGACTCGATGTCGAGGTGGTTGGTGGGCTCGTCGAGCAGGAAGATGTCGGGGCAGCTGAGCAGAATCTTGGCCAGCTCTATGCGCATCCGCCATCCTCCGCTGAACTCGCCCGTGTTGCGGCCGAAGTCGGAGCGCTCAAAGCCCAGGCCCTTGAGCGTGGTCTCAATCTGCGCGTGATAGTTGGCGCCGCCCATCATGTCGAGTCGCTCGTTCAGTTCGGTCACCTCGGTTATCAGGTCCATGTAGGCGTCGCTGTCGTAGTCGGTGCGGGTGGCCAGCTCGGCGTTCTTCTGTTCGAGGCGTGCCTGCATCTGCTTCAGTTCGCCGAATGCCAGCTCGGCCTCCTCGAAGACGGTGCGCAGATTCTCGTGCTTCATGTGCTGTGGCAGATAGCCCACCTTGTAGCCCTTGGGCATGCTCACCACGCCCGACGTGGGCGACTGCAGTCCGGCTATTATCTTGAGCATGGTCGACTTGCCGGCTCCGTTCTTGCCGGCCAGTCCCAGTCGGTCTTTGGGGTTGATGTTGAAAGTGATGTCTTCGAAAAGACGGAAGCCGCCGAAGTCGACGGTAAGCTGGTTGATTGAAATCATTGGTCGTTTCTGGTTCTATGGCATTGAGGTTGTCTGCAGGGCGAGCCGGCTGTCAGCGCAGGTCGTCGACGCGGATGGTGTAGTCGGGCGCAAAGGTGACCCGGCGCAGGCCGCAGTTGTAGGAGCCGCCCCAGTTGGACAGGTGGCGGAAGCGCAGGTTGGACTGCAGTTGCAGCGGATGCTCCTGCGCCAGGTAGCGGTCAAAGTCGCGTCCGTGGCTGCGAATGGCGCTGATGAAGTAGTAGGCCACGTCGTAGCCCCAGAGTCCGAAGCGGCTGTATCCCGACGTGGGCCTGACCTTGTGGAAGTAGGGGTTGAAGGCCACGGGCTCGGTGAAGTACCATGCGCGGTGCTTGGCCAGCACGCGCTCCACCTGCGGGTTGCGGCTGTCGAGGGCATAGGGGGTGTAGACCACCGTTCCGGTCTTGTGGAAGACGTCGACCTCGATGGTCTGGAACGACAGCCAGTCGCTCTGTCCCGTCACCGTGAAGCGCACCTCGTCGGTCAGCAGTCCGGCAATGGCCACCAGCATGCTGTTGACGCGGGCCTCCTCGTTGCTCGGAATCACCACCACGTTGTCGGCGTCGGGGCTCAGGTGGGTCAGCAGGGCGTCGGCCGCCTCAATGTCGAAGCGCAGCGTGCTGACGCTGATGCCTGCGGCGGCGCAGCGTGCGGTGATGGCGGCCGCCCGGTTGCGCTCAAAGGCGTTCTGCGAGCCCGAGGTCAGCAGCACCACGTGGCGGCCCGCAAGGTCGGCGGCCAGTACCTCGGCATAGTCGGCGTGCGACATGGAGTCGATGCGGCTGGCCTGGTAGAGGTAGGGGTTGTCGAGCAGCGTGCTGTCCATGGTCTCGAAGGGGAAGACGGTGGCTATGCGGTTGCTCACGGCAAAGTCGGCCACCTTGCGCATGGCGTCGAGGCCTGCCGGGCCTATTATCAGGTCCAGTTCGGCCACGTCGGGCTGGTTGAGCAGCCTGAACATGTTGAACGAGGCGTCGTTGGTGTCGTAGACCTTGAGGCTGATGCGTGTGTCGGCCCTCTTGAGCGAGTCGACGGCCAGCAGCACGCCCTGGTAGAACTCCAGATACATCCGCGAGTTGACGTCGATGGCGTCGGGCTCGGTGCGCATCCGCGCCAGTTCGCGCTTGGAGTTGAAGGGCAGCATCAGGCCCACCTTTATCTCGGGATAGGTGTCTTCGTAGCGGTAGGTGCCGCCGGGCTGCACTCCGGTGAGCTCGCCCAGGCCTATGAACTGCGGCTGCTGCGTGGCGGGCGTGGCTGCGGGCTGCGGCTGGGGTATGCGCAGCACGTCGCCCTTGCGCAGTCCCAGCGAGTCGAGGCCCGGATTGGCGCGGCAGATGTCGGCTATGCTGACGCCGTATTGCTGCGAGATGCCAAAGAGCGTCTCGCGCTTGCCCACCTCGTGGGTCAGCTGCGGCTGCTCGGGGGCCTGCGCCTTTTTGGGTATGGCTATTATCTGCCCTACGCTCAGCGCATTCCAGTCTATCCCGGGGTTGCATTCCTTTATCTTGTCCTGCAGCAGGTCGTAGCGGTTGCAGAGCGCGAACAGCGTCTCGCCCTTCTGGATGCGGTGGTAGACAAAGGCGTCGTCTTCGGTGGGCAGCACCGTCTCGGGTATGCGGATGACCGTGCCCACGGGCAGCGAGCTGACGTCGAGCGCCTTGTTGGCCGCCACTATCTCGTCGGCGCGCACGCCATATTTGATGCCGATGCCGTAGAGCGTCTCGCCGGCGGCTATGACGTGGGTGCGGAAGTAGGTGGTCTGCACGTTGCGCGCCACGGGTATGCGCACCTGCATTCCGGCAGTCAGGCCCGCCTCGCACGCCGGATTGACGGCATAGAACGTGGCCAGGGGCACGCCGTAGCGCTTCGAAATCGAATAGGCCGTCTGGCCCTTTTCGACCGTGTGGGTTATGTAGCTTGTGGTCGGGTTGGGCAGCTGCTGTGCCTGCTGCGGTGCGTTGCTGTATGGAATCTTCAGGGTCTCGCCTTCGCGCAGGCCGTATTTCAGCTGCGGGTTGGCGTCGATGATTTCTTGCTGCGTGACGCCATAGTTGACGCTGATGCGATAGAGCCCCTCGCCCTTGGCTATGGTGTGAACAAGATAGGTGCGGCCGTTCTGGGTCACTATCTGCTGGCCTGCAGATAGCAGACTGAACATGAAGAGAGCGGCTGCTGTTGTCAGTAATTTCATAAGAATGTCGTATTCTAAAAATTGCAACGCCCGCAAAATTACAAAACATTTGTCAATTAGCCCCAGCCGCGCAACGCATTATGCTTGCACCGCTCAAGCGTCACAGTTAACATAATCAACGCCGAATCCCTGCCTTATCCGAACGCGCTCAAGCCACAACACACGCCCAAGTTAAGCATACGCCATAACGAGACGACCCGACAGCACTGCTGGATGCCACGCATACGCAATTCCGCCGGCGACACGGCCGTGCCCCGGCGGCTACGCCATTGCGCTGATGGAGATGACGCAACGACGCCGATGGAAACGATAGAACAGCGCCAGCGGCCCTACCCTGCCCCGGCGTGTGCCTGCGGGCGGCTGCACATGGCGCGCCGATAGAGCAGCGCCGAAAGCGCAATGGCCATGCCGACGCAAGCCAGCACATAGTGCACCGGAAAGGCCAGGAACGTCGCATAGTGGCCCAGCTGCGGCAGGCCGAAGCTGCGCGTGACGAACGTATACATGTAGATGCCCATGACGAAATGGAGCGGGAAAGAGCGTCCGACATGTCGGAGAAAGCCTCTCGGATGTTGTTGAGCTTGATGCTGGTGGCCGCCAGTTTGTCGAACATCGACGTGGTCTCCTTGGCGGCTTTCGTTGCCTTGTCCATGGCACTCTTCACATCCTCAATCGGGACAACGAGCCGCTTCAGTCCGCTGCTGACGTCGTCTTGGAGGGCAAATCTTATCTGTACTGTGTCCATGGTGTCCGTTTTTTGAGTATTATTACCGGAAAAACATCATTGTCATGGTAGCTTTTCTGGTTTTTAAATTAATGTTCTCGGATATGTCTTTATGCTGATTCTTGGCTACGCAGGCAGCCACGGCTTGGCCGTCACGTATGTGGGCATGGGGCAGAGCGACGAGGACAAAAGGAGAAGAAAGAGGGTGAGAATCGTGATATTCACTAGCTTGGCAATATAATTGGGTGGCGAGGGTGATCTTCGATATTTCATACCCTTCTGTCGCCGAATAGCCGCGCTATCATCTCGGCTTGGTTGCGCAGCCGCCATGTCTCTATCCACAGCGCCTCGGCGCACAGGCGTGCCCATTCGGCCTCGGTCAGCGCTCCGGGGTCAGTGCCGAAGTTGGCGCGGATCAGCGCGTCGCCCTTCATCATCTCGTCTTCGTTGTGCTCGGAGTTCACTGCCAGAGTGAACTCCGTCAGACGTTTTTTATCTCGGCCCTCACCGAGCCTATCACCGTGCCAAACTGGCCCACGACAGCCACAAACAGAGCCGCGTCGGTGCGCACCGCCTCGGCGCCGCTCACCCAGCAGTTCTCCAGCATCACGCGGGCGGCCGCCATCTCGTCGGTCTTGGCCATCTTGGTCATGGCCGCCAGCGTCGTCATGTGGGGGCGGCGGAAGTAGGCGGCATAGCGGGTGCCCTCGTCGTCCACCACCACCTCGTAGATGCGGCCGTGCTGTTTCTTCAGTCTCTCGATCTCGGCCGTGCCGAGCGTGCCTTGCGGCGTTGCTTGTTCGTTCATCGTTCAATCGGTTATTAATGGGTTATTAAGGCCCCCAAGGGAGGGACGGTCTCCCGACCGTCCATGTCTTATCCTGAAAAAAGTTGACTCACCAAAGAGTCTAAAAAATGTATAAGACA
>CALYZD010000117.1 GCA_945607565.1 uncultured Bacteroidales bacterium
TTAATTCAACCAACAAGTTTAATTCAACCAACAAGTTTAATTCAACCAACAAGTTTAATTCAACCAACAAGTTGTTGTTGTTATTTGTTATTTCAGACCTATTCAACTATTATTTTAACGTGAGTTCGATGAAAATAACTCGTTGAAAATTTGGTAATTAGCGGAATTTTTAGAAGTTCCCTTGAGCTTGCAAAAAACTTTGTAGTGGATAAAAACAACGAAACTAAAGGATTCCGCTATGATTACCGAGGACAAATTCACTGAAATTTTCTGTATTGCCGATGATTTCTGTAAAGTTTTTGATGCACAGATGGCAAAATATTCGTTTAAGGCAGAAAGAAAGCGTAAATACCACCGTGAAAGCCACATGTCAAAGGCGGAAATCATGATGATCATAATTCTCTTTCATTCATCAGGGTATCGCTGCTTGAAGCATTTCTATCTCGAAAAGGTATGTAAGCACATGCGCCATCTATTTCCTGAGGTGGTATCATATAACCGTTTCGTTGAACTGGAACGTGAGATTGCCATCCCATTGATTCTGTTCATCAAGAAGGTTCTACTTGGCAAGTGTACAGGTATCAGCTTTGTGGACAGTACCCCTCTGCGAGTATGCAAGAATCAGAGGATCCATATTCACAAGACTTTCAAGGGAATCGCACAAAGAGGCAAATGCTCCATGGGCTGGTTCTTTGGATTCAAACTCAACCTGATATGCAACGAGAAGGGAGAATTGCTCAATTATATGATAACACCAGGTGATGTGGATGATCGGAAACCTCTTGAATATAAATCTTTTGTCGAATTCATATATGGAAAGCTCGTCGGTGACAAAGGGTACATTGGCAAGCACCTTTTCGAAAGACTTTGTGTGGATGGCATACAACTTATCACGAAACTCAAAAGCAACATGAAGGGGGCTTTGATGTCCGTGTCCGACAAACTGCTTCTCAGGAAGAGGGCTATCATTGAGACTGTGAATGACGAGCAGAAGATGCGCCTGATGAGCCTGACGCCCGGCCACATCGAAAGCGCGCTCTGCGAAAACAACATCGACGCCGGCAGCATGACGGTGAATGACGGCTACAGCCGCTACACCATCCGCGCCCGGACCGTGCTGACCGACCGGAACGACGTGGGCGACATCTACCTGCGCTGCGGAGGCCGCCTTGTGCAGCTGAAGGACTTCTGCACCATAGCCGAGGAGCCCGCCGGCAGCGAAGGCCGCTCGCTGTGCAACGGCCGCCGCGCCGTGACCTTTGCCGTGATAAAGCAGAGCGACGACGGCATGAACGACCTGAAGGACCGCCTGAACGAGGTGGTGGGGCAGTTCCGGAGCCAGTTCCCCGAATACGAATTCACCATAAGCCGCAACCAGACCGAGCTGCTCGACTTCAGCATAAGCAGCCTCGGGCAGAACCTGATGCTGGGCTTCGTGCTCGTCATGCTCACGACAATGCTCTTCATGAATGATTTCCGCACCAGCATGGTCATCGGCATCTCCATGCAGGTGGCCGTGGTGCTGACGTTCATCCCGTTCTTTGTGGGGCACCGGTCGCTGAACATCGTCTCGCTCTCGGGGCTGATACTGGTGGTGGGCATGATGATAGACAGCGCCATAATTGTGGCCGAGAACATAGCGCAGCGCCGGGCGGCGGGCCGCACCATGCGCGTGGCGTGCGTCGAGGGGACCGCCGAGATGATTTCGCCGATGCTCAGTTCGACGCTCACCACGGTGGCCGTCTTCGTCCCGCTTGTGTTCCTCGACGGCATGGCGGGCGCCATATTCGCCGACCAGGCCTTCGCCATCACGTCGGGCCTGGCCATGTCGTATGTGGTGGCCATAGTGCTGCTGCCGGTGCTCTGCCGGCTCGTGGCCGCGCGCAGCCGGACGGCCTCCACGCTGCCTGCGTCGGTCGTCGGGGCCTACGACCGCGGCGCCGACTTCTGCGAGCGCCATCGCCTTGCCGTCGTCGCGCTGACGCTGCTCAGCCTGCCCCTGTGCTGCCACATGGCCGGCCGGCTCGGCAAGAGCCGGATGCCCGAAATCAGTCATGCCGACTTCAACGTCAGCATCGACTGGAACGGCAGCGTCAGCGTGGCCGAGAACAGCCGCCGCGTGCTGGCCCTGCAGCAGGCCGCCGTCGGCGCGTGCACCGAGAGTTCGGCAAGCGTCGGCGCGCAGGACTATATGCTGGGCGACGAGGGCTCGCTGTCGGCGTCGGAGGCCGAGTTCTATTGGCTGACGCCTTCGGCCGATTTCGTTGGGGCGGCTATGGAGCTGATACGCGGCTGGATTGCGGCCAATCATCCCGAAGCGGCCGTCACCTTCGCGCCGCCGGCATCGGTCTTCGAGCGGATATTCGACACCGGCGAGCCCGACATCTGCGTGGAGCTCTCGCGCAAGGCTCCCGGCATCGGCCCCCACGACATCCGCGCGGCCGAGAGCCGGCTGGCGTCGTGGGCCGGCGGCGCCCGCCATTCGCGCACGGCATTCGGCACGTGCCGCACAATAGTCGTCGACCGCGAGCTGATGAGCCTCTACCACGTCAGTCTGAGCCAGATAGAGGACCGGCTGCGAAGCGTGGTGCACGGCCGCGACGTGACCACTCTGAAGTCGTACAGCTACCGGATGCCCGTCAGGCTAAGGCAGGGCGGCGCCGGCAGCATATCGGACGAGATACGCAACGGCCACATAACCGCCGTGGTCGACGGGCAGGCCACCGAAGTGCCGCTGCGCATCCTGCTTAAGGTGGTCGACGCCGAGGAGCTGAAGGACATCACCGCCGGCAAGGACGGCGAGTATGTGCCGGTCATGTTCTACGGCCTGGAGCGGCCCGAGGAGTTCTGCCGGACGGTGCGCTCCGCCTATGCCGACGACGACCGGTTCGGCGTGGCCTTCAGCGGCGCGTATTTCTCCAACGCCGAGATGATGGACAGGCTTGCGGTAGTGCTGCTCGTCTCGGTGCTGCTGATGTATTTCATTCTCTGCGCGCAGTTCGAGAGCTTCGTGCAGCCGCTCATCGTGCTCGTGGAGATACCGGTCGACACGTCGTTTGCGCTGCTTGTGCTGTGGCTGCTCGGCGACACGCTCAATCTGATGTCGGGCATCGGCATAATAGTCTCGTGCGGCATCATCATCAACGACTCGATACTGAAAATCGACAGCATCAACGAGCTCCGCCGCCGGGGTCTGCCCATGCGCGAGGCCATCCACACGGCGGGCCGGCGCCGCATCAGAGCCATCATCATGACGTCGCTGACGACCATCGGCGCCATGCTGCCAGTGCTTTTCACCGCCGACATGGGTTCGGAGCTGCAGCGCCCGCTCGCCGTCGCCATGATTGCCACCATGACGATAGGCACGCTTGTCAGCATCTTTGTCATACCGGTAGTCTACGCCCTTATCGAAAAGAGGAAAAGATGAAGAAAGTCATTGTATCCGTTGCCATTGCGGCCTTGGCGCCCAGCCATGCGGGCGCGCAGCAGAGCCGCACGCTCGACCTGCAGGAGGCCATCCGCATTGCGGCCGACAGTTCGCTGCCGGCCTACAAGTACCGCCATCAGCTGGAGGCGAGCTATTGGGAGTTCCGCTCCTACAAGGCCGAGCGGCTGCCAAGCCTTTCGCTGAGCGTGACGCCGGCCGAATATTACCGCTATCTGACCAAGCGCTACGACAGCGCAAGCGACATCGACGTCTACCGCCAGCAGCAGGCGTTCACCTCGTCGGCGGCGCTGTCGCTGACGCAGAACTTCGACCCGCTGGGCGGCCATTTCTATGTGACGGCGAGCCTCGAACGCCTGCGCAACTACGGCGCGTCGGACTACACGCAGTTCAGCTCGGTGCCGGTGAAGATTGGCTACGCCAACACGCTGCTCGGCTACAACGAGCACCGCTGAGACCGCAGGATAGCTCCGCTCAAGTACGAGAAGGCCTGGCTGTGCTATCTCTACTACATGGAATATCTGTCGTGATGGCCATACAGTACTTCTTCAGCCTGGCCGGCGCGCAGGCGGGCTACGAGCTTGCCACGCAGCAGTCGGCACAGTGCGACACGCTCTACGCCATTGGCCGGCGCCGCCTCGGGATAGCCTCCATAACGCAGACCGACGTCATGCGGCTGCGCCTGGACGCCGTGAAGGCCCGCGCCGCCCGGACGGCCGTCGAGGTCGAGCTGAAAGAGGCGCGCATGAGGCTGGCGTCGTTTCTGAGCATGAACCCGAACACCGAACTGCGCATAAGCATGCCGGGCATCCTCCCCGATTTTGAGATAGACACCCGCAAGGCGCTCGAAATGATGCACCGCAACAGCTACGAGCTCCTCGACGTGGAACAGGCGGTGCTCGAAGCCGAACGGACGCTCGACAAGGTGCGGAAGCAGATGCGCTTTCAGGCCACCGTAGGCGCCAGCGTCGGCTTCAACCAGCAGGGCGGCACCGTCGGCGAGGCCTTCAGCGACCCGATGCGGCAGGACATCACTGTCTGCGTTGCGGCGGCATGCCTGTCGCTCATCGGCATGGCACTGCTCCCGCTCATGCCGCTCAAGCTGTCGCCCTCGTCGCCCATGCCCCGGCTGACCGTCAGCTACCGGCTCGTCGGCGCCACGTCGAAGGTGGTCGAGACGGAAGTCACAAGCCGGCTGGAGGCCGTGCTGGCACGCCTCGGCAATGTGAGCGGCATGTCGTCGCGGTCCGACAACGGCTCGGGCAGCATCACGATACGGCTCGACCGCCACGCCGACATCGACATGGCCCGTTTCGAAGCCTCAATGCTCATCCGCCAGGCATGGCCCGACCTGCCGCCCGGCACCACATATCCCGCCATACGCGTGAGCCGGACCAACGACCGGCAGCAGGGCCCCTTCATGGTCTGCACCATCAACGCTCCCGCAGGCTCGGCCCGCATTCAGGAGGCGGCCCGAAAGGTGTTCGGAACGGCATTCGCCGATGTGGACGGAATATCGGACGTCAGCGTCACCGGCGGCGCGTCGATGGAGTGGATTGTAGAATACGACAGCGACCGGGCCGGGTCGCCGGCATTGCCGTGGCCGACATGACGCGCGCCATCGCCCTCGAAAAGCGCGAAACGGCCATCGGTGACTGCCGGCTGACGACCGGAGTGCCCGACTCCGTCTTCCTCTTCGACGAACTGAATCTGACCACCGCCGACACGCAATGCGTGAAACTCAGCTGCATAGCCCGCCTGAAGCATCGGGAGCAGGCGGCCGACAGCCACTACCGCATCAACGGGCTCAACTCGGTCTACCTGCAGCTCACCGCCGCCGACGACGCCAACCAGCTCGACGTCCGCGACCGTGCCGTCGAAGTCATTGAGCGGCAGAAGGCCTTGCTGCCGCCCGGCTACGAGCTGCACGTCATGTACGACGCCACCGAGCACATCCGCCAGGAGCTCGACAACATCTTCCGCCGCTCGGGGCTCACGATGCTCATCCTGCTGATTTTCATTTTCCTGACGTCGTTCAGCCCCTGGCGCGTAGTGGTGGTCACGGCAAGCCTCGCGGTCACGCTGGCCACGTCGGCGGCAGCCTGCTATCTGCTTGGCGTCGAGCTGCATGTCTATTCGCTTGCCGGCGTCACCATCTCGCTTAACCTCATTGTCGACAACATCATAGTGATGGCCGGCCACTGGCGGCGCGAACACAGCCTCGGCGCCATTCTGCCCATAGCTGCGGCCACGTTCACTACCGCCGGCGCGCTGTCCGTCGTCTACTTCCTCGACGACGAACTGCGGCTCAGCCTTGCCGATTTCGCCACGGTGCTGATAGTCAGTCTGCTTGCGTCGATGCTCGTGTCGCTGTTCCTCGTGCCGGCGCTGATCGAACTCACCGCCGAAGAGCGGTATGGCGGCCGCCGGTCGCGCCGCCGGATGCGCATGATGGTCAGGCTTCGCGGCGTGCAGACGGCGGCGGCTAGCACGGTCCGCCGGCACAGCCGCCTCTCTGCGGCATTCCTGATTCTGCTCTTCGGCATCCCCACATTCCTGATGCCCGACAGGCTCGACGGCGGCGGCGCGTGGGCGGCGGCCTACAACAGGGTGTTCGGCAGCGAACTGTATGTGCAGAAAATCCGTCCGTGTGTCGACAGGGCCCTTGGTGGCACGCTGCGGCTCTTTGTGCAGGAGACTGTGGCGACGAGCTCGATGAGCGATGCCGCCGAAGTCGTCCTGTGCGTGCACGCCTCAATGCCCGACGGCAGCACCGTCAGTCGGACGGACGCCGTGGTGAGAAAAATGGAGAGCTGCATCTCCGCACTCGACGGCATACGAATGTTCGAGACATCCGTCCGCAGCCCGCGCTCTGCCGACATCACCATCCACTTCACCGACGCGGCGCGCGGCACGTCGTATCCCTACACGGTCAAAAGCCGCCTGACCGAAAAGGCGCTGCAGCTGGGCGGCGCCTCGTGGTCCATCTACGGCCTGCAGGACTATGGCTTCAGCAACGACGTGAAGGAGCAGGCGGGCAGCTACGTGATAAGGCTCTATGGATACAACTACGAGCAGCTTCTCGGGCTGGCCGAGGACATCAGCCGCGACCTGTTGAGCCACAGGCGCATCCGCGAGGTGTCGTGCAACTCGCACCGGGTGCACTGGAAGGAGGACTATTCGGAATACGTCTTCAGACTGCGGACCGACAGAATGGCCGAGCAGAACATGACGCCACGGCAGCTCTTCGGCGCCATAAAGCCGGCATTCGACAGGGGTACGGTGTGCGGCAGAATATGGAACAGCAATGAGTATGAGCTCATTAAGGTCGCGGCCCGGGAGCCGGAGACCTACGACGTGTGGTCGCTGCGCCACATGCCCGTCGAGGCCGGCGGCCGGCACTGCAAGCTGTCGGAGCTGTGCGACCTGACACGCCGCACAAGCCCCAAAAGTATCGAAAAGACCAATCAGGAATATCAGCTTGTCCTGCAATACGAATACATCGGCAGCGCCAAGGGCGGCGACCGCGTCTACGACGAAATAGTCGGCCGCTACGAGAGGCTTCTGCCCCCGGGCTACACCCTGAAGGCCACTCGCGGACACTTCTGGACAAGCCGCGACGCCGACAGCGTGGTGCCGTTGCTGCTGCTCATCGTCGCCATCATATTCGTCGTGGCCGCAATCCTTTTCGATTCGCTGCTCAAGCCCCTCGCCATCATCGGCATCATCCCCGTTTCGTTCGTCGGGCTGTTCCTCACGTTCTTTCTTTTCGACATCAACTTCGACCAGGGGGGATTCGCCGCCATGGTGCTTCTGTGCGGCATTACGGTCAACGCAGGCATCTATGTCGTCAACGAATACCAGCGCAACGCCAAGCGCAGCCGGCACCCGAACCCTGAGCGCTGCCAGCTCAAAGCCTACGACGTCACGACGTCCGCAATCCTGCTGACAGTCCTCTCGACCGTCCTGGGCTTCATCCCGTTCGTGACGGATGCCGGCAATGGATTCT
>CALYZD010000118.1 GCA_945607565.1 uncultured Bacteroidales bacterium
TGTTTTCAATATGACGAAGATACTGGTTCGAAAGCAATCCACTACAAATTTGTCATTACATTTGCAGCGTAGTCAAGTGCTGATGGTGCCATGGGAGGCACGGGGGGGGCGCAAGCCTCGCCATATCGCGGGTTCGAATCCCTGCCAGCGCTTGACTATTTTGTTTTTATTGCCGACGTCGGCTTGCGGGCGAATAGCGTCGGGCGATGCCGACGATGCCCGTTTACCTATGACTGCCGCACTGCCATCACGGCTTTGAACTGTAGTTCCGGAGAGCTAAACGGAAGTGCCGCTCCATTACATACCGGAGTTTGGCCGGCGAGATGATTTTCAAGCCTTCGACATATCCGAGAAGAAGACGTACGAACTCCCTGTTGATGATGACATTGAGTTCGAACACGGCGGACCCGTCGACGTCGGATTCGATGAGCGCCTGACTGCCGTGAAGCGGCTTGGTCATGATGTAGGGAACCTCATCGGGCGAGGCCCAGAAACGCACCGCCTCCGGCCTGTCGTTTTCATGCTTGGTCACGCCGACCATGTCGTCGAACCAGGTCTCGGGATTGAAATCGGCGCGCTCCACGAATGGCATGTCGGCCGCCTCTTCCAAAGAAACGATTCGGTCCAACGCCAGATTCACAATATGCGGTGTCGACGGCTTGTGGCCGAAAACGAACCAGCGGTTGTTGAACTCCTTCAGAGCATAGGGATAAAAGACGAAAGTGCTGGGGCTGTGCGCCCTGAAACTCTGATACGTGACCTCGATCGGATGCCGGGCCAAGATGGCGCCGTGCAGAGGCCTGATGAAGCCGAGGCCTTTCAGGCGGTCGTTCTTGTCGAAGAAGATGACCGGCCGGGCCTTCTCCCTGGCCATGTTCAGGCGGTCTTCCAGCCGTCCCAGAATGTCCTCCATGCCAGAGAATTCGTAAAAGCCGGAGAGCTGGCGCAGCACCTTGACGGCTTCGCCCATCTTCGCCACGTCCTGCGGCGAAAGGGGCGACTCGGCGATGGAGTAGTCGGGGTCTTCGTAGATGTAATATTTGTTGTCGACCACCTTTATCGGCGCGTTGTAGCCGAGCTTCTCGCTCCGCATCATCTGGATGTCGAGCTGAATGGTCCGGCGCGACACGCCTTCGCCCCGCCCCTCGTACTCGTAGAGGGCGTCGGAGCAGGCCGCCATCAGGTCGTCGAGCGTCCAGCGGCGGTGACGGTTGCGCAGGCAGCGGTCGATGGTCTTGTATCGGATCAGGGCGTTTTTCGAGACTGGCATGAGGCTGTTTTTCTTGCAAAAAAATGAAAAAAGATTCTGCTGCGCAAAAAGGTTGCGCAACCGTCGTCTTGCTTTGCCATCAGAAAAAGAACATTGACAGAAACTGTGAGTGCCGTAGAGAAGGATTTCTTCAAGTGATCACTGTCGCCGGTTCGAGTCCGGCTCACGACCGCCCCGCCCCAAGCGACGTTTGGGAACCGAGGCATCGCGATAGCTCAGCATGGCAGAGCATGACGCCTTTTCGACTGTTGCCTCACTTTTTTCTCACAAAATCATCATCGTCATGAAGTACAACGAGATCATTCACAAGAAAGGCGCCGCACTCAATCACGAGGGCGCGGCCGCTTTCGGGATGTCGCCCGAAATGGAGCTCTACACGGCGGCCGTCACTTCGGCGCTGTCGGGCAAGTTCTACGAATCGGCCGGGGAGGTCACCGACCGCATCTCCGATCTCGTTCGCCGGGTCGACCCCGTGTTCGTGGCGCAGCTGGCGGTCTACACCCGCACCCGGATGCTGCTGCGCAGCGTCCCGCTGCTGCTCCTGGTGGAGCTGGCGAAGTGCCACAGCGGCGACAATCTGGTGGCGCGCGCCGTGGCCCGGACGGCCATCAGGGCCGACGAGATATGCGAACTCCTGGCCTGCTACCAGTGGCGCAACCCCTCGGAGGGCATCAAGAAGCTGGGCCGGCTGTCGCGTCAGATTCAGAACGGGCTGAAGGAGGCGTTCAGCCGCTTTGACGAATACCAGTTTGCCAAATACGACCGCAAGGACGCGGAAATCAAGCTAAGGGATGCGCTGTTCCTTGTCCACCCCAAGGCAAAGGACGCCGCCCGGCAGGCCGTTTTCGACAAGATTGCAGCCGGCACGCTCGACACGCCCTACACGTGGGAGACCCGTCTCTCGGCACTCGGGCAGCAGAGCTTCGACACCCGAGAGGCGAAGGCGGCCGCCGTGAAGGCTCTCTGGGAAGAGCTGCTCGACTCCGGCAAATTAGGCTACATGGCTCTGCTCCGCAACCTGAGGAACATCATGCAGGCCGGGGTGTCGCCGCAGCACGTCGAACGGCTCTGCCGGCGGCTGGCCGACCCGGAGCAGGTGGCGCGGTCGAAGCAGATGCCGCACCGCTTCCTGGCGGCCTACATGGAAACGATGGACATGTCGTCTCCGCTGGTCGGGATGGTTCACCAGGCGCTGGAGCAGGCCGTGGTCCGCTCGGCCGACAACATCGAAGGCTTCGACGCCGACACCGGCGTCCTGCTTGCCTGCGACGTGTCGGGCTCCATGTATGTCTCGGCCGGAGGCAGGAGCAGCATTCGGAATGCTGACATCGGGCTGCTGCTGGCTTCAATCTTCCGCACCAGATGCAAGACGGCGATTGCCGGCATCTTCGGCGACACGTGGAAGCTGCTGCCCGACCGGAACAAGCCCGTGCTTGCCGCCACCGTCGACGCCCGGCGCATCGCGGACAGCGTGGGATTCTCGACCAACGGCTACAAGGTCATAGACTGGCTTGCCGACAACGATGTGAAAATGGATAAGGTGATGATTTTCACCGACTGCCAGATGTGGGACAGCCACCGTGGATATTACATGTCGGATAAAGAAATCAAGGATTCGTGGCACAGATACAAGGGCATGCATCCGCAGTCAAAGCTTTACCTGTTCGACCTTGCCGGCTACGGCGACTCTCCGCTGGACCTTGCCGAGAAGGACGTTTACCTGATTGCCGGATGGAACGACAGGATATTCGACGTGCTGAGCGCCGTCGACAACGGGGCCGACGCCCTTGCCGAAATCCGGAAGACCGATCTCTGAAATCAGAAAGAAAAAAGACGGTTGCCGTAGTGTGGGATTACTTCGCCAATGAAAAGCACGCGACTTGCAATCGCAGTTTCAGGCCCACACGACTGTAGCACCGTCCGTTTTTTCCACCGGCTGCCGTAGCAGAGAGTTACTCCGTTTCATAAATCTGAAAAGTCTCTCTGCGACTGTCGCGCCGGTATTTTTTTTATTTTGAAACGCGCCATGACAGATTTGAAGATATACTGTGAAGGAATAGATAGAGAAGGCCTGGAACAGATTCGGGCCTTGGCTGAATTCGAGGCATACGCCGGCTCCAAAATCCGCATCATGCCCGATGCACATGCGGGCGCCGGCTGCACCATAGGCACCACGATGACTCTGGCCGGCAGGGTGACACCGAATCTTGTCGGCGTCGACATCGGCTGCGGGATGACAGTGGCGGAACTGGGCAAGACGGCCGTCGACCCTGCCAAGCTGGAACGCCTGATAGAAAACGAAATCCCGTCAGGAAAGAATGTCCGCGAGACGCCCGTGCAAGAAACCGAAGAGGGACTTGCCCTTGTGGATGCGCTCCGCTGTCCGAGCGGCAGAAGGCAGTACAACGGGCTTTCCGTCGGCACACTTGGCGGCGGCAACCACTTCATCGAACTGGACGAAGACGACGAGGGTAACATGTATCTGGTCATCCATTCCGGCTCGCGCAACCTCGGCAAGAGAGTCTGCGACCACTACCAGAGTCTGGCGGCCAGGCGTGCCTGCCAGAGAGCCGCTGACGAACTGACTGCCCGCCTCAAGGCCGAGGGCCGGGCGCGTGACATCCAGACGGAGATGAAGAGACTGCCTCGGCCGCCGGCGCTTGCATACCTTGAGGGCCGGCCCTTCGACGACTACATCCACGACATGGAACTCTGCCAGCGGTTTGCCGAACTGAACCGCCGCACCATGGTCCGCATCATCGTCGAGAGGCTGAACCTGCAGCCGCTGACGGTGTGGCAGACCATCCACAACTACATCGACACAGAGGACATGATACTACGCAAAGGCGCCATATCCGCCCGCAAGGGAGAGCGCGTCATCATCCCGATGAATATGCGCGACGGCTCGCTGATCTGCGTCGGCAAGGGCAACCCCGACTGGAACTGCTCCGCCCCGCACGGCGCCGGCAGGCTCATGTCGCGCTCCGACGCCTTCAGGCTCATTCAGATGACCGAATTCCACAGGGACATGGAGGGCATAGCGTCGTGGTCGATCTGCCGTTCGACCCTGGACGAGGCCCCCGGCGCCTACAAGCCCATGGAGTCGATACTGTCGCAGATCAGCCCGACGGCCGGGGTGGAGCGCATCATTCGCCCCGTCTACAATTACAAGGCGCACTGACATCGCCCCCGCACCGCGCGCCACGCAAGGATAAAATATTCGCGCATTTAATTCGACCGGCGGGCATTGATTGTACGAACTAAATATTTATCTATGCAGAACGGTTGCGCAACGGGAGCGCCCCATGCAGCGGCCGACAGAAAGCGCATCTGATTCTGACTGAGTTTTAACAATCTATGTATGAGCAATAATATACAGCAACAGACAACGATAAACATTCAGGAAAAGGCCAACCTCATCTGGGCCATTGCAGACATACTGGTCGGAGTGTTCAAGCCTCACGAATATGGCAACGTCATCCTGCCCATGTGCGTCATCAAGCGCTTCGAGGACACGCTGGCGCCCACCAAGCAGGCAGTGCTCGACATGAACGCCAAGCTCGACCGCGACCACATCGTGGTGAAGAAAGGTTTCCTTGAGACGGCTGCAGGTCAGCAATTCTACAACCTCTCACCGTTCACCTTCCAGAGCCTGCTCAACGACCCCGAAAACATCAAGGAGAACTTCGAGTCGTATCTCAACCATTTCTCCGAGAACGTCATCGACATAGTCCACCGCACGGACTTCGACCGCGAGGTGCAGAAGATGGCCGACAACAACCTGCTCTATCTGGTCATCAAAGAGTTCTGCACACCCAAGGCATATCTCGGAGCCGACGTGGTGACCAGCGTCGACATGGGCTACATATTCGAAGAGCTGGTGCGCAAATTCTCCGAAAGCTACGACGAGCAGGCCGGAGCGCACTTCACCGCCCGCGACATCATCTACCTGATGGCTGAACTGCTGGTGGGCAACGACGAGCAACGGCTGGAGCGCGAAGGCATCACCGCCTCCATCTACGACATGGCCATGGGCACAAGCCAGATGCTCGGCTGCCTGACCGAACGCTTTCTGAAGATTGACCCCGAAGCGGAGATAACAAGCTACGGGCAGGAGCTCAACAACCAGACATTCGCCATAGCCAAAGCCGACACACTCATCAAGGGCGGCAACGCCGACAACATGCGGCAGGGAGACACGCTCGGCGACGACCGGTTTGCCGGCTACAAGTTCGACTACATCATTTCAAACCCGCCATTCGGCATCGAGTGGAAAACGTCCAAAAAAGTAGTCGAAGACGAGCACACACTGGGCGACGCCGGCCGCTTTGCCCCCGGACTTCCCGCCATTGGCGACGGACAGATGCTCTTCCTGCTCAACGGCATTGCCAAACTGAAAGACGCGGAAGGCCGGATGGCAATCATCCAGAACGGCAGCAGCCTCTTCAAAGGCGACGCCGGCAGCGGCGAGAGCGAAATACGCGGCTATCTGCTGGAAAACGACTGGCTGGAGGCCATCGTGCAGCTGCCCAACGACCTGTTCTACAACACCGGCATCGCCACCTACATCTGGATTGTGACCAAGAACAAGAGCGACGACCGCCAGGGACGCGTACAGCTGATTGACGCCAGCCAGTGCTACGACAAGCGCCGCAAGAGCCTGGGCAACAAACGCGTGGAGATAAGCGACCGCTGCCGCAACCTCATCACGAAAGCATACAGGGACTTTGCTGACCGCCAATACGCAAGCCAAGACGGAACACTGAAGGTGGAAAGCAAGGTGCTCGGCAACGACTACTTCAAATACTCCAAACTCACCGTGGAGCGCCCATTGCTCGACGAGAAGACAGGTGAACCTCTGCTAAAGAAAGGCAAGCCTCAGCCCGACCCCAAGCGGCGCGACACGGAAACCGTGCCATGGACCGACGACATCGACGACTACATGGCGAAGAACGTGCTGCCCTATGCTCCCGATGCTTGGATTGACGAGAAGAAGACGAAGATCGGCTACGAGATTCCCTTCACCCGTGAGTTCTATAAGTATGTCGCGCCACGCAGGAGCGAGGACATCTTCGCGCACCTCAAGGAGCTGGAAGCGCAGGAAAGCGAATTGATGGCTAAGATATTGGGATAAGCAAGGGAAGAAGAGTCACACACACGTTCAAAGTGCAAATCTTGCACTGATTCTACCGCCAAAGTGCAAATTTAGCACTTAAGAAGCTTCGTATAAACCTATATAATAAGGAATAAAAGAGTATGGCACAATCACTTTGCAAAATCTATTTGCACATCATATTTCACATCAAGACATCAAGTCCGTCGATACTCGATGATGATTTGAAACGTGTGCATGCATATATCGGACAATTAATCAACGATGCCCATTGTGTCAATATATGGGTAGGAGGCATTGGAGACCATGTGCATGTATTATGCCTTTTGGGGCGTGATACGACCATATCCCATTTGGTGGAAGAAATGAAACGTAACAGCAGCCGATGGATAAAATCCATTTCGCCGCATTACACCCATTTTGCATGGCAAGGTGGTTATGCCGCGTTTTCGGTCAGCCAATCGGTTGTTGACAAGACATTAGAGTATATTAAGAATCAAGCCGGACACCACAAGAAAACATCATTTGAAGATGAATACAGGCAATTTTTGAAATTGTATAATATTGAATATGATGATAGATATGTGTTCACAGATTAGGAGCCACAGGGTGTCGCCATGCGACCACAGGGCGATGACGCGGTGGCATATACAAATACCCAGGGCTCCCAGGGTGTTACCCTGGGCTAGGTACTTTTGCCCTTTCAGGGCGATGACGCGGTGGCATATACAAATACCCAGGGCGTTGCCCTGGGCTAAGGAGAACATTGCCCTTTCAGGGCGCGCATATCCTGGGCGTGTTGGTGTGTATGAACGGG
>CALYZD010000119.1 GCA_945607565.1 uncultured Bacteroidales bacterium
CCGATGGCGTGCCTATGGCGAACCATGTCTGGCCGTTGGACTTGCGCCGGCCTGTGCCGATGCCGATGCGGGCGTCGGCATAGAGCGCCCCGGCCGGCATGTCGACCACAAGGCCCAGCGTGTCGGCGTGCCACGGGCGGCTGTGCCGGACGTTGGCGCGCGGCGCAGGTGCGGGCGTCATGGCGCGGCCGTCGAGGCCGAAGCGGACGGTGGTGGTGTGGCCGGCAAAGTCGGTCAGCTCGTAGCGCATGTCGTAGTGGCGGCCGGGCTCCACGCGCAGCGTTCGCAGTGTGGTGTAGATGCCGAGGCGGTTGCCGGGGTCGGCGAAGCTCTTCTGCACGCGCCGTCCGCTCGCAATCCATTCGGCATAGTCGATATACGAGTTGATGTAGCGTGTCTGGTCGAAGGGCACGCTGTCGAGCCGTGCGGCGAAGATGAGCGTGTCCGACGCCCACAGCTTCACGGAGGTCAGTCCGCATCGGCTTCCGCCCTGCACCAGATAGTCGGTGGCGTGGATGCCGAAGCCCACCTCGCCGCAGGCCGTGGCGGGCGTGGCCGTAGTGTAGCCGTCGGCCTTGGGCTGCAGCTGCATGTAGACATCGCGCTGGCTCTTGCCCACGGCCGCGTCGGCGCCGAGCGCGTAGAGCTTGATGCCGTGGGCCACCGGCCTGACGTGGTCGGCTATCGGGGGCAGATAGGCCATGGGGTTGCGCGGCACTTCGGACTGCGTGTGGCGCACTTCAAAGTGCAGGTGCGGTCCGCCCGAGCCGCCCGTGTTGCCCGAATAGGCCACAATCTGTCCGCGCTCCACGGTCAGTGCGCCGCGCTTGGGGAATATCTCGACCTCGAAGCTCTGCCGTGCATACTGCGCCGCGCGGACGCTGTCGGCAATGGCGCCGGCGTAGGCGCTCAGGTGGGCATAGACGGTGGTGGTGCCGTCGGGGTGGTCGATGTAGAGCGCCTTGCCGTATCCGAAGGCCGACACTTTGATGCGCGACACGTATCCGGCCTCGGCGGCGTGCACCGGCAGTCCCGTCCGCCCCGATGTGGAGAGGTCGAGGCCCGAGTGGAAGTGGTTGGCGCGGAGCTCGGCAAAGGTGCCGCTGACGCGCGGTTCGATGTCGAGCGGGGCGCGCATGAGGCTCTGTCCCATGGCGGCCGTGCCCATTGCCAGGCCCAGCCATGTGGCGATGTGTCTGATTGGCATGATTGCAGGTTTTTTCTTTTCGTTTCAGGATTTTCAAAAGTCAGGCTGCCGTGGCCGAGTGGGTCTCGTCCGGCGGCAGCCTGTGGTCGGTGTCTTCATCCGGCGGTGCGGAGGGTCTATTCCTCGTATTTGCCGTATTTCTGCTCGTCGCGCGCCAGCGACCACTTCAGGAAGTGATAGCCGCAGACGCCGGCGAGGATGGAGCCGATGTAGATGCCCAGCTTGGCCTGCGAGAGCACGGCCGGGTCGTGGAAGGCCAGTGTGGTGATGAACAGCGACATGGTGAAGCCGATGCCGCCCATCATGCCCAGGCCCACGAACGTGGTCCACGACGAGCGCGCCGGCTTGGCGGCCAGGCCCATCTTGCAGGCTATCCACGAGAACAGCGATATGCCGATGGTCTTGCCCACAAACAGGCTCAGCGCCACGGCCACCGTCACCGTCGAGAAGAGCTCGACGTCGTTGGCTCCTTTGAAATGATAGAAGATGATGCCGCTATTGGCCAGCGCAAACAGTGGCAGCACAAAGAAGTTGACAAAGCGGTGAAGCATGGTTTCCAGAATTTGCAGCGGGCTCTTGATGTCGCCGCTCATCTTGGCAATGGTTTCCACGGCGTGCAGCTGCTTCTCGTCGAGCACCACCGAGTTGTTCTTGCCACGCTTGGGCTCTCCGATGTTGGGCAGCAGCTCGGTCACGCCGTCCACAAACTTGTCGACCGGCAGGCGTTGGCGCATCGGAATGGTGAAGGCCACCAGCACGCCGGCAAACGTGGCGTGGATGCCCGACTTGAGGAACATATACCACACGACGGCTCCGATAATCATGTAGATGGGCGGAAACTCGCAGTGCATCAGGTTGAGCACCAGCAGCAGCGCCACCAGTCCGAGGCCTATGCCGAGGCACGTCAGGTTGAGCTCGGTGGTGTAGAAGATGGCGATGACCAGCACGGCGCCCAGGTCGTCCACAATGGCCAGCGCCGTCAGGAAGACCTTGAGCACCAGCGGCACGCGCTTGCCCAGCAGCGTCAGTATGCCGATGGAGAAGGCAATGTCGGTGGCCATGGGGATGCCCCAGCCGCGCGCCAGTTCGCCTTCGAAGCCGAACATCTTGTAGATGCACATCGGCACCAGCATTCCGCCCACGGCCGCGAATATGGGCAGCGCGGCCACCTTGAAGTTGCTCAGTTCGCCGGCATAGATCTCGCGCTTGATTTCGAGGCCCACCATCAGGAAGAAGATGGCCATCAGGGCGTCGTTGATCCAGTGGATGAAGTGCATGTCGATGCTGAACTCGTTGACGGCCACGCGGATGTCGAAGTGCTCGAACAGCCATTCGTACCATTCCTGCAGCGGGCTGTTGGCCCACACAAGGGCTATGATGCCCACAATCATCAGCATCATGCCTCCGTTGGAGGCCATTTTGATGAACGACTTGGTCGATCTCTGAAGTCGTTCGAGTGTGCTTAGGTTTTGTTCCATTGTCAAAGTTTTTTATTTGGTTGATTCTTGTTTGTTCCGATTAGCGAAGAGCCGTGCCGCCTCGAGTTTCTGCGGGGTGCCCACGTCGAACCAGTGGTATCCCTCGTCGATGTTGCACTCGCCGATGTGGCATTCGGCGGCCAGCGCGAGGTAGGCGTCGATGATGCCCAGCGGCCGCACCGGCATCATCCGCCCAAGCAGCTGCGGCTCGATGATGTGGAAGCCGTTGAAGGCGGCGCGGTGCACAAATGGCGTGGGCCGTGGCATGCGTGTCTGTCCGTCGGCCTCGTTGCACCATCCGCACAGGCGCCCGTCGGCGTCGAAGAGCAGCCGTCGGCTCGACGGTCGGCGCTGCGTCAGCAGGGTGGCCATGTGGCGGCGGCTGCGGTGGAGCCGGAGCATGAGGCCTATGGGGGCGTCGCTCAGCACGTCGGCATTGAGGGCGGCTATGGGCTGCTGCGGGTCGAAGAGCGGGAGCGCCTTGAGCAGGCCGCCGGCGGTGTCGAGCAGCAGGTCCGACTCGTCGGAGATGCTGATGCTGATGTCGGGGTGGCGGCGGGCGTAGAGCAGGGCGTAGTCGGCCACGCGCTGCGCGAAGTGGTGCACGTTGACCACGGCGCGGCGGAAGCCTTCGGCGCGCAGGTGGTCGAGGGCGTGGGCCAGCAGCGGCTGTCCGCCCACTTCCACAAGGGCTTTGGGCGTCGAGTCGGTTATGGGGGCCAGGCGTGTGCCCAGTCCGGCGGCGAATATCATGGCGTTGGCGTCGGCCGTTGGCGTGTGTCGCGTGATGACGGTGTTCATAGTCGGTCGCCTTGTTCGAGGTGTTTGACAACGATGCGTATGCCGGCAAAGCGTTCGGCCAGCCGGCGTGCCGCCGCTTCGGCGCAGTAGACGGAGCGGTGCCGTCCGCCGGTGCATCCGAAGCCTATCAGCAGGTTGGCGAATCCGCGTTCCGCGTATCGTTCTATGCTGATTGAGGTCATGCGGCAGGCCAGGTCGATGAAGCGTTCCATCTCGTCGGCGTGGCGGGCAAAGAAGTCGATGACGGGCCGGTCCTTGCCGGTCAGGCTGGCGTATCGGGCTTCGCGGCCGGGGTTGGGCAGTGCGCGGCAGTCGAACATGTGGCCGCCGCCGTTGCCGGTGGGGTCCTGCGGCCATCCGCGCTTGTAGGAGAACGACACCACGCTGACTGTCAGGGGTGCGGGTTCGGCTATGCGTCGCAGTTCGTCGCTCTGCGTCAGGGCGCGCCACACGGCCTGGAGCTGCGGCAGGTGCACGGGCAGCGGGTGATGGTCGATGACGAGCTCCATGTTGCGGAGGGCGAACGGTATGCTCTTGAGGAAGTGGTCTTTGCGCTCGTAGAAGCCGCGGTATCCGTAGGCGCCCATGGCCTGCATGATGCGTATGAGCACGAAGGCGTAGAAGCGGTTCTCGAAGTCGGCCGGGTCGATGGCGGTGCGCTGCTGCAGGCGCGTCGTGTAGTGGTGCAGCAGCTGCGTGCGGATGTGGTCGGGAATGTCGGCCTTGGCGTCGAAGAGCAGCGAGGCCACGTCGTAGTGCGGTGCGCCGCGCCGTCCGCCCTGATAGTCGATGAACCAGGGCTGTCCGTCCACAATCATTATGTTGCGGCTCTGGAAGTCGCGGTAGAGGAATCCGGTGGCGTCGGCCTGCAGCAGGTAGTCGGCCAGGGTTTCGAAGTCGTCTTCGAGCCGCTGCTCGTCGAACGGGATGTGGGCGAGCTTGAGGAAGTAGTATTTGAAATAGTGCAGGTCCCACATCATGCTGCGGCGGTCGAAGTCGCTGCGCGGGTAGCAGAGCGAGTAGTCGATGTGTCGGCCGCCGTCGAGCTGTATGGCCACGAGGTCGTCGAGCACGCGGCGGTAGATGTCGGTCAGCTCGTCGGGCCAGCCGTGGCCTTCGGCGCGGAGCCGGCTCGCGAGGGCGTAGAGCGTGGTGTCGCCGAGGTCCTGCTGCAGATAGACGTCGCGGTCGAGGTCGGTGGCGTAGATCTGCGGCACGCGGATGCCGGCGTCGGCCAGCTGCCGGCTGAAGGCCACGAAGGCTTCGTTCTCGGCCCGGCATCGGCTCCACACGCCTATGGCTGTCTGCCGGCCGTCGGTCAGGCGGTAGTAGCGCCGGTTGGAGCCCGACTGCGGCAGCTCCGCAATCTGTGTGCAGGGGCGGCCGAAGTGGCGGCCATACATGTCGGTGAGTAGTTGCTTGGTCATGTGCGGGTTTTCAGTTGAACAGATTGACGGTCCACGACGCGGCGGCGGCCAGCGCGAGTGCCGGCAGCATGTCGACCACGCTTATCCTGCGTATCTCGAGAATCGACAGCCCCAGCCCTATCATCATCACGCCGCCCACGGCCGAGAGGTCAGCCACCACGCGTGCGTCCACTCCGCAGCCCAGCAGGTGTGCCGCCAGCGTCAGCCCGCCCTGGAAGAGCACGAGCGGCAGTGCGGCGGTCATGACGGTGCGCCATCCGTAGAGTCCGGCAAAGATGATGGCCGAGAAGAAGTCCATGGCGGCCTTGGTCAGCAGCAGGTCGGAGCCCAGCCCGAGGCCCTCGTTGATGGCTCCCACCACGGTCATCGACCCGATGCAGAAGACGAGGAACGCCGTCAGGATGCCCTCGGCGGTGCCCGATGCGCGGCCGTCGGCGTCGGTGCGGCCCGTGCCTGTCAGCCGTTCGATGGCGGTGCCGATGTTCAGGGCCGAGCCCATGATGCTTCCGGCCACGAGGCTGACGACCACTATCATCGGGTTGTCCATCTGCAGCGCCATGCGGATGCCCAGGAAGATGGTGAAGAGCCCCAGCGCGTCGAACGCCGTCCGGGTGTGTCGGCGCGGCAGACGTCCGCCTGCCAGGCCTCCCGCGAGGCTTCCGCCTATCACGGTGGCTGCGTTGACAATGGTGCCGATGAATAGCATATCGCGAATCGTTTTTTTTTTCTGAGTGTGTGATTTTCGGTTGGCCGACTAATGCGGCGACAAATATAATCTATTTAGCATTGCCCGCGCCCGTCGGCGGCGCTTGTGTGCGGCAGTTTTTGCGCGGCGCGGGGCCGCCTGTCGGGGGGTGGGGTCAGATGTCGTCGTCATCGTCGTTGTCGAAGCCGTCGAGCGAGTCGGCCATTTCGGCGTAGGTCTGCGCCATGTCCTCCTCGCCCAGCGTGTGGCAGACGCGGCTCAGCAGGCGGTAGGCTTCGGCCGATGTGTCGCAGATGCCCACGGCGCGCCTGAGGTCGTTGAAGGCGTTGCCGATGTTGTGGAGCGCGATGTGTGCCTTGCCGCGCCCGAGGTAGGCTTCGAACGAGCCGCGCCGGCGGCGGATGACGGCCGTGTAGTCGTCGACGGCCGACTGCGGGTCGCCCATGTCGATGTGGATGGCGGCGCGGCGCAGCAGTGCGTCGACGAATGCGGGGTTGAGGCGCAGGGCCTTGTCGAGGTTGCCCAGGGCGGCTCGGCGGTCGTCGTATTTGACGAGGCATTCGTTGGCCAGCAGGTAATATTCGCGTGCGAACGTCTCGACGTTGCTGCGGTGCTCGCGCAGGGTCTGCTGCAGCTGCTCTATCTGCCGCCGCTGCCTGTCCACTATGCCGAGCTGCCGGGCCACGAAGCGGCGTATGTGCGGGCGTGTCAGGTCGTTGCGCAGGCTGATGGCGGCCGCCATGTGGTCCACGGCGTCCCTCATGTCGCCGCGCGCGAAGGCGGCCATGGCGGCGGCGTAGCGCTTGTCGGCCTCGGCCATGTCGAGCGATTTCTGGATTTTCTGCCGGTCGTTGGCCGAGCGCGAGAAGTTGACCACGGCGCTGCTCACCATTATGTCGCGGCCGCTCACGGGGGCCCGCAGCACTATGCCGTCGAGCGTGCGGCAGCGGCTCAGTGCCACGTAGAGCTGTCCGCAGGCGAAGGTGCCGCCGGTGAGGTCGACCACCACGTTGTCGAACGTCAGGCCCTGGCTCTTGTGTACGGTGATGGCCCAGGCCAGCTTGATGGGCAGCTGTGTGAAGGCGCCTATCTCTTCCTCCTCAATCTTGCGGGTCTTTTCGTCGTAGCGGTAGCGGATGTTCTTCCACGTGTCGGGCGCCACGAAGTGCCGGGCGCCGTTCTCGGTGGTCACCCACACGCCGTCGGCCTCGATGCCGGAGATGCGTGCCAGCGTGCCGTTGAACCAGCGTTTCTCCATGTCGTTCTTGACGAAGACGACCTGCGCGTCCTCTTTCAGCACGAGCGTGGCCAGTGTGGGCAATGACGATTCGGCGAATTCGCCCTCGACCTTGCCTCGGAATTCGGCGGGACGGCCGGGCAGGCGGTCGAGCTGCGAGTCGTTGATGCAGTCGACGGTGGCGCGGCGCGTGGCCAGGGTGATGAAGAGGCGGTCGGGCGGAGGCTCGAAGCCGGGCATCAGGCGCGAGTTGATGAGGTCGATGCCGCGGCTGTCGATGATGCCGAGGCGGATGCTGTCGA
>CALYZD010000120.1 GCA_945607565.1 uncultured Bacteroidales bacterium
GAGATTCTGAGCTACCACATAAAAACGGCACTGCTGGAATGGAGCGTTCTTCCACAAATACTTGAAGTCGTAGCCCAAGGTGATGTTCTGCATACGGAAGTAATCGGCATCTTCGATGTAGATGTCGGAGATCGACTGCCAGTTGACACCGGAGTTCATCTTGGCAAACTGCGGATACTTGTTGCTTGTGCCCTCGCCGTTCCAGTAGCTGTAGACTTCGGTGGTGAAGTTCTCATATTCGCCGTCGGTGAACTTGCGATAAGAGCGAGCCACCTGCTGGCCGAGCGCTGTATAGCCGGTCAGGTTGATGTCGAAGCCCTTGTAGCTTGCGCCGATGGTGATGCCCATCGTGACGTCGGGCGTAGGATTGCCGAGGTCGGTCTTGTCGTCGTCGTTCACAATGCCGTCGCCGTTAACGTCAACAAACTTGAGGTCGCCCACCTTCAGGCTCGAGCCCTGGTGAGAGTTGGCCGGGTCGCCGTCCTTGAGAGTCGCGATGTAGGCGGCAAGGTCAGCCTCGTTCTGGATGACGCCATCGGTCTTGTAGCCCCAGAAGTAGCCAATCGGGTGGCCTTCTTCGAAGCGGGCCATGTAGCCTGTGCCCTGTGCAAGCAGGTCGCTGCCGCCGTTGTTGTATTTCTGCGAAGAGTTGACCTCGGTCACTTCGTTCTTGTTGTAGGCAATGTTGTATCCGATGTTGTACTTGAAGTCGTCGCCTATCTGGTCGTTCCAGTTGAGGGCCACTTCAATACCGGTATTCTCGACCGTACCGGCGTTCTTCAGCTGCGTGGAGAAGCCGGTCGTCGGCGACACCGGAACCGACACGAGCAGGTCTTTGGTCTTCTTCTTGTACCAGTCGAAATTGAAGCCAAGCTTTCCGGCCAGCAGACGTGCGTCAAGGCCGATGTTGAGCTGTTCCGACGTTTCCCACGTAAGGTCTTCGTTGGCAAGACGCGAGAGAGAGGCACCGCGCACGGGCGTGTCTTTGGTGTTGCCGAACGAATAGTTGCTGTAGGCGTCGTATGCAAAGGCGGCCTCGTATTGGAATGCGGAGATGTTCTTGTTACCGTTCTGACCCCAGCCGGCACGCAGTTTCAGGAAGTCAACCACGTCTTTCACCGGCTCCATGAAGCTTTCGTTGCTGATGACCCAGCCGGCCGAGAACGACGGGAAGTAGCCCCAGCGCTGTCCGGGAGCGAACATCGAGGAACCGTCGCCGCGGATGATTGCCGACAGCATGTACTTTTCGGCGTAGTCATAGTTCACACGACCGAAGTACGACATGCCGCGAGAGTCGGTGCTCGGCAGACCCGATACCGTGGCCGACGTGTTGTTCTTCATCAGGCTCATGTATGCATGGTCGAAGTCCGAGATGATTGCGCTTGTTGCGGTTGCGCTGAGCTCGAAGCCGAAGTTCGGGCGGCTCTCGCCATATTCGGTACCGAAGAGCACGTCAAAGTGGTTGTCGTCGATGTCGAACCTGTAGTTCAGGGTGTTGGTGGTGCTCCATGTCCAGCCTGTGCCAATCTGGTTGGTGGCCGACTCGGCTACGCGCTGGTCGCCCTGGTCGTTCAGGTGATACGAACCGAGGAAGTTGCGCCACGTCCAGGCGCTCAACTTGTAGCTCACCTGACCGCGATAGACAAGTCCCTTGATGGGCTGCACTTCCAGGAATCCCATCACGTCGAGGTTGTGGTTGACACTCTTGTTGTTGGCACTCTGGTTGTTCACCAGCGATGCGATAGGGTTGGTTGCATAAGATGTGTAATTGAAGAAACCCGAGTTCTTCAAATCGTCATAGCCAAAGTATTCGCCTTCGCTGTTGTAGATTGGGATAAGCGGATTGGCGCGGAGCATGGTGGAAAGCTGGTTGGCATACATGTTGCCGTCGTCGAGACCCTGCTTCTGGCGATGTCCGTAGTAGAGGGTTTCGCCCACCTTGATGACATCCATGCCGTCCGAATTGCGATAGAGGATGTGCTCGGAGTTCAGACGCAGCGTGAAGCGGCGGAAGTCCGACTTGGCATAGTCGCCGCCGAACACGCCGTCCTGATACTGATAGCCCAGACCCATCGAGAACTTCGACACGTCGGAACCGCCGGCAAAGTTCAGCGAGTGGCTGGTCGTCATGGCGTTCTTGTTGCGCAGAGCTTCAACCCAGTTGGTTCCCGGATTCTTGCCGCTCTGATAGTCGGCAAGCAGCTGCTCGTTGCCTTGGAAATAATCAGCCCAGTTGTAAGCGGATTCGCCCGAATTGTATTTGGCAAGATCCATCACCTGCATATACTCCTTGGCAGTCAGCATCTGCGGCAGACGATAGATGTTGGCCCAGCCGAGGTTGGCATCGTAGCTCACCTGCAGCTTGCCGGTCTTGCCCTGCTTGGTGGTCACGATGATCACACCGTTGGCGGCGGCCGAACCGTAGATGGCGCACGAGGCGGCGTCCTTCAGCACATCGATGCGCTCGATGTCGGCGGGGTTGATGTTGTTGATGTCGCCACCCGACACGCCGTCGATGACGTAGAGAGGAGCCGTGTTGCCGTTGGTGCCGGCACCGCGAATCGTCACCTTGAAACCATCACCTGGCTGACCCGACGACGCTTGGATGGTCACACCCGGCGTTTGGCTCTGGAGCGCGCCGAGAGCCTGAGTGGTGTTGAGCTTTTGAATGTTCTCGCCCTTGACCTCAACTGTGGCACCGGTGACGAGTTTCTTCTTCTGAACACCATAACCGGTCACCACCACTTCGTTCAGTTCCGAAGCCTCTTCATCGAGCGAGATGTCGATTGTCGACTGACCCGTGAAGGCAACTTCCTGAGAGTTGAAACCGATGAAAGAGAAAACGATCACATCGCCCTGAGCTGCGTTGAGCTGATACTGACCGTCGAAATTGGTAATTGTACCGTTGGTTGTCCCTTTGACAACAACGTTGACACCCGGCAGGGGTTGATTGCCTGATGAAGACACTACGGTACCTGTCACTTTTTGGTGACCGTCTTGCGCAATTGCCTCAGCAAAGACAACCGTCAACAAGACAAGCAAACTCAGCAACTGCCTGAAGGGGGAGCAGTTACGCAAATTTGCCTTGTTTGTTCTTTTTAACATCATAGATCCATAAATTTTTGATTCAACATTAAATTTAGATTTGAATGCGGCAAATATACACTTTTTAGCAATAGTTAGTCTTTTCACTTATATTATTTGATACATTTTTCGCCCCGAACATCCGGCGTCTGACCTCGCATTTTTTTCGTCCGACGCCAATTTCTCGCTGCCAGCCGCCGTAACAAGCTGTTTCAGAACACCCAAAAACTAAGAGTTATTCCGACACCAACCAAATCGCAATATCCACACCAACTATAATGTTTTTATATTTAAAATTTGTGTAAACGCCCGCAGCCGTCAGCCGCAGCGGGCGCGGCACGCGGCAGACCTCGCGCAGAGCCGCACATTCGTACTATTTTATATATGGTGTCGTACCGCGAACAAAATGTCAGCCACGCCGGCCGCGACGTGTCAGATTAGTGGCACACATCTGACACAAGTGTCAGCCCCGAAACGACCGGAACGCACTTTTAGTGATTATAGTCATCCAGAGGGGTGATTTTAGTCGATTTTGAAGTTTGGCACGATGATTGCCAAAACAAGGGCGTCGGCAACGACAAAACGGAAAGTGAAACAAGAAAATAGAAACAAATAAAATTTTTACACAATGGGAAAGATAATAGGTATAGACCTTGGAACGACCAACTCGTGTGTTGCCGTGATGGAAGGCAACGAACCGGTGGTGATAGCAAACAGCGAAGGCAAGCGCACGACCCCCTCGGTCGTAGCATTTGTCGAAAACGGTGAACGCAAAATCGGCGACCCCGCCAAGCGTCAGGCCGTAACCAACCCGCACAAGACCGTCTACTCGATCAAACGCTTCATGGGCGAAAGTTACGACCGCCTCTCGAACGAGATAGGCCGCGTGCCCTACTCGGTAGTCAAGGGCGACAACAACACGCCCCGCGTCGACATCGAAGGCCGGCTCTACTCGCCGCAGGAAATATCGGCCATGATTCTGCAGAAGATGAAGAAGACGGCCGAAGAATATCTGGGCCAGGAAGTGACCGAAGCCGTCATCACCGTGCCCGCCTACTTCAACGACGCACAACGCCAGGCAACCAAGGAAGCCGGCGAGATAGCCGGCCTCAAGGTGCGCCGAATAGTGAACGAACCGACGGCAGCCGCCCTGGCCTACGGTCTTGACAAGACCAACAAGGACATGAAAATCATCGTCTTCGACTGCGGCGGCGGCACGCACGACGTGTCGGTGCTCGAACTGGGCGACGGCGTGTTCGAAGTCAAGTCGACCGACGGCGACACCCACCTCGGCGGCGACGACTTTGACCACCGCATCATCGACTGGCTGGCCGACGAGTTCCAGAAGAACGAAGGCGTCGACCTGCGTCAGGACCCGATGGCACTCCAGCGCCTGAAAGAGGCCGCCGAGAAAGCCAAGATCGAGCTCTCGAGCACCACGTCGACCGAAATCAACCTGCCCTACATCATGCCGGTCAACGGCGTGCCCAAGCACCTCGTCACCACACTGACGCGCGCCAAGTTCGAGCAGCTCATCGACGACCTGATCCAGCGCACCATAGCTCCCTGCCGCTCGGCACTCAGCAGCGCAGGCCTCAGCACCTCCGACATCGACGAGGTCATCCTCGTGGGCGGCTCCACACGCATCCCGGCCATCCAGAACGCCGTCGAGAAATTCTTCGGCAAAGTTCCGTCCAAGGGCGTCAACCCCGACGAAGTGGTGGCCATCGGCGCAGCCATCCAGGGCGCAGTGCTGACCGGCGAGGTCAAAGACGTGCTGCTGCTCGACGTCACCCCGCTGTCGCTCGGCATCGAGACCATGGGCGGCGTGATGACCAAGCTCATCGAGGCCAACACCACCATCCCGACCAAGAAGTCGCAGGTCTTCTCGACGGCCACCGACAACCAGCCCTCGGTCGACATCCACGTGCTCCAGGGCGAACGCCCCATGGCCAACGACAACAAGACCATCGGCAACTTCCACCTCGACAGCATCCCGCCCGCACCGCGCGGAGTGCCTCAGATCGAAGTGACCTTCGACATCGACGCCAACGGCATCCTCAACGTGACCGCCAAGGACAAGGCCACCGGCAAGGAGCAGAGCATCCGCATCGAGGCATCGAGCGGCCTGAGCGACGAGGAAATCAAGCGCATGAAAGCCGAAGCCGAAGCCAACGCCGACGCCGACAAGAAGGCCAAGGAGCGCATCGAAAAGCTCAACCAGGCCGACTCCATGATCTTCCAGACCGAGAAGAACCTCAAGGAATTCGGCGACAAACTGCCTGCCGACAAGAAGTCGCAGATCGAAGCGGCGCTCGGCAAACTGAAAGAGGCCCATCAGAAGCAGGACCTAGACAGCATCGACAGCGCCATGAACGAGCTCAACACCGTGTTCCAGGCCGCCTCGCAGGATATGTACAACGCCGGCGCAGGCCAGCAATCGGCCCAGCAGCCCGGTGCCGACCAGTCGTCGCAGAAAAAGCCCGGCGACGACGTCACCGACGTGGACTTCGAAGAAGTGAAGTAAGAACGAACGAAGAAACACGAATACGTCAATAACAGAAAGGCGTGCAGCTCAACAAGTTGCACGCTTTTCGCTTTTTATGCCATGCACAACGATGGCGTCATCAGCGATGATTAAGTATACACTAAATTAATTCCGCCAACGGGTAAAATCCGCTTTTTTCGTAACTTACGCGCTGAATAAGAAAAGATTATAGACCATGTCGGAAGCTGAGATGAATAGTTACAGGCTCACGTCGATGGAGGAGCCAGGCGATGAGCGCATGGCGCAGATTATGCGCGAGGTCGCCGAGGATGCCCGCGAGAGCACCCGGCGGGCTGGTGAACGTGTTGCTGCCGGAATTGAGGCTGCGTCCAAAGCTGCACAGCAGCGTTGGGGCGAAACCATAAACGAACTTCGAAATGGCAGCAAGTAAACACAAGCCTGTTCTGATAGTAATTGCCAGGCCAAATGGGTCGGGCAAGACATCCGTCACCTCCAAGATTCTTCACCATGAGTGGCTGGAAGATTCGGAATACATCAATCCCGACAATGTGGCTCGCGACGTGTTCGGAGATTGGAACAATCAGGATGCAGTTCTCAAAGCTGCCAACTATTGCAATGATTGGCGAGAACGATGCCTTGCCGAGCGTAAGAGCCACATCTTTGAAACGGTAATGTCGGCAGCTGATAAGGTTGACTATATCATCAGGGCGAAGCAAGCCGGATTTTTCATCCGCCTATTCTTCGTATCTACCGAATCTCCCACCATCAATGCCAAGCGTGTTGCCCAGCGAGTTTTGAATGGCGGTCACGATGTACCAATCCCCAAAATCATCTCGCGTTACAACAAGTCAATTGCGAACTGCAAAGTTGTTGCGCCGATTGTCGATCAACTTTATGTCTATGACAATTCAGTCGAAGATGCCGAAGCTCGCCTTTTGTTCAGACAGAGTGATGGCGCGCTGGCAAAACGCTATGTCGATGAACTTCCCCAATGGGCTATTTCTATTCTCCCTGCATAGAAACAATAAAGTAATCGATGTCATTATTTTGAACTTGAAGTTCCATATTCATGCCATGCACAACGATGGCATCATCAGCGATTTGCACGACTAAAAATTGCCAATATTGTCAGATTTAATAAAACGGCTCAAAATCTATACGATTGAGAAGTGTTTTGGCCACCCTTTGGCTACCCAAAAAACAAAAAAACGCCTCTGAATCATACGATCAAGAGGCGATATTGGTACCCGAAGCGGGACTTGAACCCGCACAGCTGTAAGGCCACGGGATTTTAAGTCCCGCGTGTCTACCGATTCCACCATTCGGGCAACATGAGCGGAAAACGAGACTCGAACTCGCGACCCCAACCTTGGCAAGGTTGTGCTCTACCAACTGAGCTATTTCCGCAATC